>NZ_CALMZS010000024.1 GCF_937870815.1 uncultured Brevundimonas sp. | reverse complement strand
ATCTGGAACATGTGCGTCGGCTTCTTCGGCATCCAGATCGGCTTCGGCCTGCAGAACGCCAACACCAGCCGCATCTTCCAGACCCTCGGGGCCGAGGTCGACAGCCTCGCCATCCTGTGGATCGCCGCCCCCCTGACCGGCCTGCTGGTCCAGCCCATCGTCGGCTATTTCAGCGACCGCACCTGGACCCGGCTGGGCCGGCGCCGGCCCTATTTCCTCGTCGGCGCGATCCTGACGACGCTGGCCCTGGTGGTCATGCCGCACTCGCCCTGGCTGTGGATGGCGGCGTCGATGCTGTGGATCATGGACGCCTCGATCAACATCACCATGGAGCCGTTCCGGGCCTTCGTCGGCGACAACCTGCCGGAGGAGCAGCGCACCACCGGCTATGCGATGCAGAGCTTCTTCATCGGGGCCGGGGCGGTGTTCGCCTCCTGCCTGCCGTGGGTCCTGACCGAATGGTTCTCGGTCGCCGCGACCGCGCCCGAGGGCGTCGTGCCGCCGGCGGTGCGCATCTCCTTCTACGTCGGCGCCGCCGCCCTGCTGGCCGCCGTGCTGTGGACCGTCTTCACCACCCGCGAATACAGCCCCGAACAGATCGACGCCTTCGAGGCCGCCCGGGACGCCGGCCACACGCCCGGCGCCGTCCGCTCACAGTCGGCCTGGTACACGGGCGGCCTGGTCTGGGGGTTGGCCGGCGTCGTCGGAGTCGCCGCGGTCAACATCCTCGGCCTGCAGAAGGAGCTCTACGTCCTCGCCGGCTTCGTCACGGCCTTCGGCCTGATGCAGATGGCGGTCGGGGCCCTCGCGGCGGCCGGTCGTTCCAACCCCCTGACCGAGATCATGGGCGACATCTTCGCCATGCCGAGGACCATGCGGGGCCTGGCCGTGGTCCAGTTCTTCAGCTGGTTCGCCCTGTTCGCCATGTGGATCTACATGACGCCGGCGGTCACCGCCGTGCACTACGGTTCGCCGGACCCGACCTCGGCCGGCTACGGCGAGGGGGCCAACTGGGTCGGGGTGCTGATGGGGATCTACAACGGGGTCGCCGCCCTGGCCGCCTTCCTGATTCCGGTCATCGCCCACCGCACCGGCCTGCGCGGGGCCCACGCCATCAACCTGACCCTCGGCGCCGCCGGCTTCCTCGGCGTCTTCCTGATCCGCGATCCGGCCCTGCTGTGGCTGCCGATGATCGGGGTCGGCTTCGCCTGGGCCAGCATCGTGTCGATGCCCTACGCCATCCTCGCCAACGCCGTGCCGGGCCGGAAAATGGGCGTCTACATGGGCGTCTTCAACATCTTCATCGTCGTGCCCCAGCTGGTCGCCGCCACCATCCTCGGCGCCGTGCTCAAGGGGGTGTTCGGCGGCCAGCCGATCTTCGCCCTCGCCCTCGGCGCCGCCAGCTTCCTGATCGCCGCCGGCGCCAGCCTGCTGGTGCCCGTCACCCCCTCCGCCGCCCGTCCGTGAGTCTCGCCATGCGTCTTTCCGCCTCCCTCCTCGCCGGCGCCGCCCTTCTGGCCACGGGCGCCTGTACGACCCTCGAGGGCCTGATGCCGGGCGGCGAACCCGCGGCCGCGCCCGCGGCCATGGTCGCCCCCGGCGCGCCCGGCGACAAACCGACCTGGGTCAACGCCGCCAAGACCGGCGCGGGCGCCTCATACGAAGCCTATGTCGACGGCCGGTACCGCGACGGCGGCCCGACCGGCGAGGTCTCGCGCGTCTGGTTCTCCATCGCCGACGGCGTCCTCACCGAGACCATGTACGGCCTGATCCACGAGGCCCAGATCAAGCAGCTGCGCTTCGCCGTGGTCACCGACACGGGCCTGTCGGTCGAAGGGACCGACACCACCAGCCGCACGGAATATCTGCACACGGACGCACAGGGCCGCCCCCTGTCTCCGGCCTGGCGGGTCGTCACCACCGACAAGCAGGGCCGCTACGAGATCGAGAAGCGCATCTACACCGACCCGGACAGCCAGTCGCTGGTCGTCCGCGCGACCATCCGGGCCCTGAAGGGCGAAATCACCCCCTATGTGCTGCTTGAACCGCACATGGCGAACACCGGCGTAGGCGACACCGGCGAGGTCGCCGACAAGATGACCAGAAGCGCTCTCCACGCATCCGAGGGCGCGGTCCACCTGACCCTCCTGCCTGATCGGCCGTTCGACGCCGTCAGTGTCGGCTTCCTGGGGGTATCGGACGGCTTGACTGATCTTGCTGACGGTCGTCGGGACTTTCGGTACGCGACGACCGGAGCTCAGTCCGGCAACATAATGCTGACCGGGGCCCTGCCTCAGCTCTCTGTGGGGGCGACCTTGGCTCGCGACTTCGTCATCGGCTTCGGCGATAGCCGGGCCGCCGCGACCGCCGCTGCTGACGCTACCTTCGCCACCGGCCTCGACGAAGTCCTCGCCCGCTTCAACGGCGAGGGCGACCGCGTCGGCTGGGAGGACTACATCGCCTCCCTCGACCAGCTCCCCCGCCTCGCCGAACAGTCCACCGACGGCGGCAAGCTGGCGTACGCCTCGGCCCTGATGCTGAAGGTGCAGGAGGACCGCACCCACGCCGGCGCCCTGATCGCGTCGCTGTCCAACCCATGGGGCGACACCGTCGACGCCGCCAATCCCTCGACCGGCTACAAGGCCGTCTGGCCGCGCGACTTCTACCAGGTGGCCATGGCCCTGCTCGCGCTCGGCGACACAGAGACCCCGCTGGCGGCCTTCCGCTACCTGCCGCAGGTCCAGGTCGATGCGGAGACCCCGGGCAACACCGGCGCTGTCGGCTGGTTCCTGCAGAAGACCCACGTCGACGGCGAGATCGAATGGGTCGGGGTCCAGCTCGACCAGACCGCCATGCCGATCATGCTGGGCTGGAAGCTGTGGAAGGCCGGTCTCGTCTCGGACGCCGAGATGACCGCCATGTACGGCCGGATGATCAAGCCCGCCGCCGACTTCCTCGTTGACGGCGGCACGGCCGGCATCCTGTGGAACGACCGCCGGATCGTCCCGCCCTGGACCCAGCAGGAGCGCTGGGAGGAGCAGGAGGGCTATTCCCCCTCGACCACCGCCGCCGTCGTCACCGGCCTGACGGTGGCCGCCGACATCGCCCGCGCCACCGGCGACCCGGCCTCCGCCGACCGCTACCAGGCCGCCGCCGACGACTATGAGTCGAAGATCGAGACGCGGATGTTCACCACCTCCGGCCCGTGGGGCGACGGCGACTATTTCGTCCGCATCACCCGCAACGAGAACCCCAACGACCACGCCCCGATCGGCGAGAACAACGGCCAGCCGGCCCACGCCGAGGACAGGATCGTCGACGGCGGCTTCCTCGAACTGGTCCGCTACGGCGTGCGCGTCCCGGACGCCCCGTCCATCGTCGCCACCCTGCCCGAATACGACGACCAGACCCGCGAGGACCGTTTCCGCGTTCGCTACGACGTGAACGGCGTCCCCGCCTTCCGCCGCTACGGCAACGACGGCTACGGCGAACAGACCGACACCGGCGAGAACTACGGCGTCGGCGGCGAGATGCACCCCGGCCAGCGCGGCCGCCTCTGGCCCTTCTTCACCGGCGAGCGCGGGCATTACGAACTGGCCGCCCGGCTGCACGCGGGCGAGACCGACCTGTCGCCGATCCGCGACGTCTACGTTCGCGGCATGGAGTCCTTCGCCAACGGCGGCCTGCTGCTGCCGGAACAGGCCTGGGACGGCGTCGGCCACCCCACCGTCCGGGGCTACCGGCCGGGCCAGGGCACCAACTCGGCCACGCCGCTGGCCTGGACCCATGCCGAATACGTCAAGCTGCTCCGCTCCCTCGCCGACCGCGCCGTCTGGGACCGGTATGCGCCGGTGGAGGAGCGCTACGCCCGATGACTCCTTCTCCCATCGGGAGAAGGAATGAGCTCCGCAGGATGACGAAAGCCTCGGGGCCGCGTAACGAAGGCCCATGACCCACGGCCCCGTCCTCGTCACCGGTTCGGCCGGCTTCATCGGCTTCCACACCGCCCGGCGGCTGCTGGCGCGCGGCGAGACGGTGATCGGCGTCGACAACCTGAACAGCTATTACGACCCGGCCCTCAAACAGGCGCGGCTGGAGCGGCTGCGGGCCGAGCCCGGCTACGTCCACCACACCCTCGATCTGGCCGACCGCCCCGGCATGGCGGCCCTGTTCGCCGAGCACGCGCCGCGCCGCATCGTCCACCTCGGGGCCCAGGCCGGCATCCGCTACAGCGTCGAGAATCCCGAGAGCTATGTCGATTCCAACGTCGTCGGCTTCCTGACCGTGCTCGAGGGGGCCCGGGCCGTCCAGGCCGAACACCTCGTCTTCGCCTCCACCAGTTCCGTCTTCGGCGCCTCGGCGGCCCTGCCCTTCTCGGTCCGGCAGGGGGTGGCCCATCCGCTCAACGTCTATGCGGCGACCAAGATCGCCAATGAGGCGATGGCGCACAGCTATGCCTACATCTTCGGCATCCCCTCGACCGGCCTGCGCTTCTTCACCGTCTATGGCCCGTGGGGCCGGCCGGACATGGCCCTGTTCAAATTCACCCGCGCCATCCTCGAGGGGCGGCCGATCGACGTCTATGGCGAGGGCGCGATGGAGCGCGACTTCACCTATGTCGACGACGTCGTCGACGGCGTCGTCGCGGCGCTTGACGATGTCGCCGCCAGGGACCCCGCCTGGCGCGCCGAGGCCCCCGGCCAGGCGACCAGCGGCGTGGCGCCGTGGCGGATCCTGAATCTCGGCGCGGGGCGGCGCGAGAAGCTCTCCCGCTATATCGCGGTGCTGGAGGAGACCATCGGCCGCAAGGCGATCCTCAATGTCCTGCCGACGCAGGAAGGCGAGATGACGCGCACCGAGGCCGATGTGAGCGAGACCCGCGCCGCCCTCGGCTACGCTCCCTCGATCCCCATCGAGGTCGGCGTCAGGCGGTTCGTCGACTGGTACCGCGACTTCTACGGCGTCTGAGGCGAACCGGGGGACGGAGCCGGGGCCGCCCGTCCTACGGAACCGGATCGCCGTCGACGTCGACCACCTGCACCTCGCCGAGGCCCAGCGCGCGGATTCCGGCCTCGATCGAGGCCCGGTCCCCGACCACGACCCAGGTGGTCGGCCCCTCGCCGACGATCGCCCGCGCCGCCTCCGTCGCCCGCCGCGCGTCCATGGCCGCGACCGTTTCGGCGTAGCTGTCGTAATAGTCTTCCGGCACGCCCCAGACGACCATGTTCTGGAGCTCGCCGGCGATGGCCGCATTGGTCTCCCAGTTGCCGGCCATGCCCTGGACCATGTTCGAGCGGGCCGCGGCGATCTCCGCCTCGGTCAGGGGGCGCGAACTCACCACCTCGCTCAGCTCGCGGCGCAGCTCCGCCAGGCTCTCGGCCGTCTTGTCGGCCTGGACGCCGGCGCTGACCGCGTAGATCCGCTCGCCGCGCCCGAACGGCACGCCGCCGCCGGCGCCGTAGGACCAGCCCTTGTCCTCGCGCAGGTTCATGTTGATCCGGCTGGTGAAGGCCCCGCCGAGCGCGGTGTTCATGGTGTCGATCGCCGCCTCGGTGGCCGGGTCGAAGGCGGCGACCGCGCGCCCGGCCACGATGGTCGACTGCGGACCCGCGCGGTCGACGATCAGCACCCGGGTCCGCGTCGCCTCCGGGGCGTCGGCCGGGCCCGGCCTGGCCGGCATCGGCGACGCGGGCGCGCGCCAGGCCGCGAAGGCCCGCTCCAGCTTCGGCGTCAGTTCGGCCAGGGTGGTGTCGCCGACCACCACCAGGGTGGCGTTGTCGGGCCGGAACCAGGTCGCGTGCCAGGCCTCGGCGTCGGCGGGGGTCAGGGCCGCGACGGTCTCCTCGGAGCCCGAGACGGGCCGTCCGTAGGGGCTGGACGGGCCGTAGATGTCGCGGCTCAGCACGCGGCGGGCGATGGCCCCCGGGTTGCGGGCGGACTGCTGGATGGCGGCGATCTGCAGGGCCCTGGCCCGCTCGAAATCCTCGGCCCGGAAGGCCGGGTTCAGGATGACGTCGGCGTAGAGCTCCAGCGACGGATCCAGCCGCGAGGCGAGGGCGGTCATCGACACGCTGGTCGCCGTCGATCCGGAGCCCGCCCCCAGGGTGGCGCCGAGCAGCTGCAGCCGGTCGCTGATCTCGAGGGCGTCGAGGCTGTCGGTGCCGTTGGTCATCACCGCCGGGGTCAGCTGGGCCAGGCCGGCGCGGGCGTCCGGATCGACCACCGCGCCGGCGTCGAGGATCAGGTTCAGGCCGACGGTCGGCACGCTCTCGCGCCGGACGAACATCACCTTCAGGCCGTTGGAAAGCTCGGCCCGCTCAATGGCCGGGAACACCGCCCGCGGCGTCTCTCCCGGGGCCGGCAGGCCCTGGCTGCGGTCGACGCCGGTGGCGCTCGCCGCATAGTCGGGGAAGGGCAGAACCTGCAGCGAATAGCTGCCGTCGGTCAGCCATTCGCGGCCGGCCCCGGCCAGGTCGGCCGGGCGCGCCGCGAGGATGCGGTCGTATGAGCCGCGCCAGGCGCCGGGGTCGCCGTGGAACACCTGGCTTTCGGCCAGGATGTCGGACTTGCCGCCGAAGCCGCCGATCCGCTCCAGGCCGCGCACAAAGGCGGCCCCGACATTGGTGCGCGCCCGTTCCAGCTCGATCGCGGTCGGCCCGTCGCGCAGCAGCCGCGCCATCTCCTCGTCGACGATCGCCTCGATGCGCCCGAGATCCTGGCCGGGCTTGGCGGTGACGATGACCATGAACTGGCTGCCGATCTCGCTTTCCGAATTGAACGCCGCCACCTGGGTGGCGATGCGCTCGTCGAACACCAGCCGCTTGTACAGGCGCGAGCTGCGGCCCGAGGACAGCACCTGGGCCAGCATGCCGAGATGGTCGGCCTCGGCCGAGCCGGTCGGCGGCGTGTTCCACACCTTGTAGAGGCGCGGCTGGCCGACGCGGTCGTACATCATCTCGCGCTGTTCGCCGGTCATCCGGGCGATCATCTGCACCGGCTGGGTCACCGGCGGCCCCGGCGGAATGTCGCCGAAATAGCGCCCGACCTTTTCGCGGGCCTGTTCGGGGGTGATGTCTCCGGCCAGCACGATCGTCGCGTTGGCGGCTCCGTAGTAGTCGCGGAACCACTGCTGCACGGTCGCCAGATCGGCGGCGTTCAGGTCCTCCATCGAGCCGATGACCGTGTGTCCGTACGGGTGGTCGTCCGGATAGGTGGCCGCGGTGATGGCGTTCCAGACCCGGCCGTAGGGCTGGTTCTCGCCCTGGCGCTTCTCGTTCTGGACCACGCCGCGCTGCTCATCCAGCCGCGCCTGGTCGATCGCGCCGAGCAGGTGGCCCATCCGGTCGCTCTCCAGCCACAGGACCGAGTCCAGCGCCGAGGTCGGGACGTTCTGGAAATAGTTGGTGCGGTCGGTGTTGGTGGTGCCGTTCTGGTCGGTCGCCCCGAGCAGCTCGGTGCCCTTGAAGAAGTCGGTGTCGTAATTCTCCGACCCGTTGAACATCAGGTGCTCGAACAGGTGGGCGAACCCCGAGCGGCCCCGCGGCTCGTTCTTCGAGCCGACGTGGTACCAGACGTTGACCGCCACGATCGGGGCCTTGTGGTCCTCGTGGACGATCACGGTCAGGCCGTTGTCCAGGGTGAAGCGGGTGAACGGAATGTCGATCGCCGGCAGCGGCGGCAGCGGTTCGCGCGACTGGATCGCGGACACGGCCGGGGCGGCGGCGAGGTCGGCCGCCTGGGCCTGGGCGGCGGTGGCGAGAAGGACGGCCGAGGCCAGCCCTGCGACCAGGGCGAGGCGGATGTTGCGCATGGATGTTCCCCCTGGGGCGAGGCGCGGATGAACCGCCAGTGGTACCCGCCGGCCCGGCGCTGGCAAGGCCGCCATCATTGCCTTTCGGTAATGTGGCCGCAGCCCCGTTCGCGGTCGCAACCAGCCCGCGGTTCGATCATGCGCGGCAGACGGATCGGCACCCTCGACCCGCGTCGGTACAGCCGTATACTGGGCCGCACACGGAATCATTTGCCTGTTGCAGCGCAATAGGCTCCTATCCCGTCCCGCAGGTCGAACGCGGGGTTCGGCCGCTTCATCAACCGCCGGACCCGGAGCGCCCATGCGCCGCACCCTCGCCATTATCGCCGCGCTGTCGGCGCTGCCGGCCACGCCCGCCCTCGCCGCGCCGCCGATGCTGGCCCACCAGGCGGCGCTGCAGATCGACGGCGCGGCCACCGCCTGGATCCTGACGTCGACCGCCCTGGTCCTGATGATGACCCTGCCCGGGCTGGCCCTGTTCTACGGCGGCATGGTCCGGCGCAAGAACGTCATCGCCACCCTCGCCCATTCCACCGCCGCCTTCGCCATCGTCACCGTGCTGTGGTTCGCCGTCGGCTACAGCCTGTCGTTCGGGACCGGCGGCCCGGCCACGAACGCCGTCATCGGCGGACTGCAGGCGGCCTTTCTGAACGGCGTCACGCCGGACACGGCGCACCGCCTCGCGCCCGGCTTGCCGGAATTCCTGTGGATCGCCTACCAGCTGACCTTCGCCATCATCACCCCGGCCCTGATCGCCGGGGCCTTCGCCGAGCGGATCAAATTCTCGGCCTCGATCCTGTTCTTCTTCCTCTGGCATCTGCTGGTCTACGCCCCGATCTGCCACCAGGTCTGGGGCGGCGGCTGGATGGGGACGCTGGGCGTGCTGGACTTCGCCGGCGGCGCCGTGGTGCACGTCAGCGCGGGCGTCGCCGGCCTCGTCGCCTGTCTCGTGCTCGGGCCCCGCCACGGCTACGGGCGCGACAACATGGCCCCGCACAACCTCGCCCTGACCGCCATCGGCACGGGCCTGCTGCTGGTCGGCTGGCTGGGCTTCAACGCCGGCTCGGCCTGGGCCGCCGACGGCATCGCCGCCGTCGCCGCCTTCAACACCATTCTCGCCGCCGCCGCCGCCGCGATCGGCTGGACCGCGGTCGAGTGGATCGACCACAGGCGCCCCACCCTGCTGGGCCTGCTCTCCGGCATCGTCGCCGGTCTGGTCGGCGTCACCCCGGCCGCGGGACTGGTCGATCCGAAGGGCGCCTTCGTCATCGGCCTGCTCTCGGGACCGGCCTGCTATGCGGGGGCGGTCTGGCTCAAGCGCGCCCTGAACTACGACGACAGCCTCGACGCCTTCGGAGTCCATGGCGTCGGCGGCGTCGTCGGGGCCCTGCTGACCGGGGTGTTCGCCACGGCCGCGATCAATCCGGCCGGCGCGGGGGCCAGCCTGCTGAACCAGTCGATCGGCCTGGTCGCGGTGGCCGCCTGGAGCGCGGTCGGGACCTTCGCGATCCTGATGATCTGCAAATTCACCACCGGCCTGCGGGTGACGAGGGAGACCGAGATCGAGGGCCTCGACTACACCCAGCACGGCGAGACCATCCACCCGTAGCGCCCGTCCTCAAGACGGCCCCGGGAAACCGGGCGCCCGCGGACGGCGGCGACCCGTTTCGAATTGGACGCCGGCCTTCGCGGATCAGCGCGGGCTGGGGTCGCCGCTGGCCGCGGCCGACGGCGCCGCCGGCGTGGCCTGAACGGTCGGCTGGGCCGCGGCGCCCGTGTCGGGCGCGCCGCCGGCCTGACCGCCCGCGGCGGCGGCGGCCTCTTCCGAACCCGGGGCCGGGGTCTCGGCGGCCTCGCCTTCGGCCGGGGCCGCGGCGCCCGGCTGGCGGGCCGGATCGGGCGCGGGGACGGCCACGCCGGTCGAGCCCTGCGAGCGCAGCCAGGCGATCAGGTTGATCCGGGTCTGGGTGTCGCGGATGCCGGCGAACGACATCTTGGTGCCGGGCACATGGCGGCCCGGGGCGGTCAGGAACTGGTCCAGCTCGTCATAGGTCCAGGTCGGCGTCCCGGCCTTGTGGGCGATCATGGCGTCGGAATAGGCGAAGCCCGGGTGGCCGGCCACGGGGCGGCCCAGCACCCCGTACAGATTCGGGCCGGTGCCGTTGGCCCCGCCAGCATTGTAGGTGTGGCAGGCCTGGCAGCGCGCGAAGGCGGCCTCGCCGGCGGCCAGGTCGGCGGCCGGCAGCACCGTGCCCCAGTCGGGCGGCAGCGCGGCCTCGGCCGCCCCGGCGGCGGCCTCTTCCGGCGCATCGACGAAATAGCCCATCTTTTCAGGGGGCTCGGTGTGGTAGATCGCGCCGGTGACCTGCTGCACGCCGACGATGACGAAGGCGGTCGCCAGCACGGCGCCCAGAATCTTGTTCCCGTTCAGATCGCCGCTCATCCGCGTCGTCGCATCCCGTCCGTTAGGGCCCGGCCGCAGGGACGGCGGGCGAATTCTTGCGTGGGCGTCTCTTACACGCTAGCGCCGCCTTCGCAACCGGCCCGGCTCGACCTTTACCGTGGTGCGGCGCCGCAGATGACGAGGCCGTCGATGAATCCGCTGATATTGATTCCCGCTCGCATGGCGGCGGCCCGTCTGCCCGGCAAGCCGCTGGCCGACATCGGCGGCAGGGCCATGATCGTGCGGGCGTGGGAGCAGGCCGTCCGCTCGGGCCTGCCGGTCGCCGTGGCCGCCGGCGATGCGGAGATCGTCGAGGCGATCCAGGGCGTCGGCGGCGTCGCCGTGCTGACCGATCCCGACCTGCCTTCCGGCTCCGACCGCATCCGCGCCGCCCTCGACGCCCTCGACCCGGACGGCCGCCATGACGCGGTCATCAATCTGCAGGGCGACATGCCGTTCGCCGATCCCGGCCTCGCCGCCGCCTGCGCCGGCCTGCTCGAGGCCGAGCCGGCCTGCGACATCGCCACCCTCGTCGCCCCGGAGGCCGACGCCTCGGACCGGACCAATCCCGACGTGGTCAAGGCGGTGCTGGCCCTGACCGAGGGCGACCGGCACGGCCGCGCCCTCTATTTCACCCGCTCGACCCTGTACGGCGACGGCCCCGTCTGGCGCCACGTGGGCCTGTACGGCTACCGCCGCGCCGCGCTCGAACGCTTCTGCGCCGCCCCGCCCTCGCCGCTGGAGCGTCGCGAGAAGCTGGAACAGCTCCGCGCCCTCGAACTGGGCCTGCGGATCTGGGCTGGCGTCATCGACGAGGCCCCGCTGTCGGTGGACAGCCCGGATGATCTGGAAGCGGCGCGGGCCTTGGCTCGATAGCCGTCCCGGCGAAGCCGGAACCAGAGTTTTTGGCTCCAGCGGCCGGAAGGTTCATCACGAAGGACACAACGAATTCACAAAGGACACGACGAGGGTTGTGACTGGCTCCGCTCCCGTTGTGCCCTTCGTGATTTCTTCGTGTTCGTTGTGATGAACCTTCCGGCCTCCAGGACACGCTGATCGCCCGAAGCCCGGCTTCGCCGGGAGATGGCGTCAGACCTCAAATCCATCCACCCAAGCCTGCAACAGCGTCCGCGCGATGGCGATTCTCGGCGGGGCCTTGATCGACGGGTGCGTCCCCGCCAGCACCTCCGCCGCCTCGTCCCGGGTCAGCCAGGCCACCGCCTCCAGCTCGGTCTGGTCCGGCGTCGCCTCGCCTGAATCAACCTCGCAGACCAGGCCGATCATCAGCTGCGACGGAAACGGCCACGGCTGGCTGGAGTGGTAGCGCACCGCCGTCACCGTCAGCCCCGCCTCCTCCCCGATCTCGCGGGCGCAACCTTCCTCGATGGTCTCCCCCGGCTCGAGGAACCCCGCCAGCGCCGACATCCGCCCTTCCGGCCAGCCGGCCTGCCGCCCCAGCAGGCAGCGCGGCTCGGACCCGCCCTTGTAGACCGCCAGCATGATGGTCACCGGGTCCACCCTCGGGAAATGCTCCGTCGAACAGGCCGGGCAGACCCGTTTCCAGCCCCCGCACGAGTCCTGGCTCTCGATCCCGCAGGCGGCGCAGAAGCCGTGCCGCCGCCGCCAGTCGAACAGCGACTTGGCCGTCCCCGCCATGGCCGCGTCCGCGCCCGACAACAGCGCCGCCGCCTCGCGCATCTCGTGGAACACGCCCAGCCCCCGCAGCGGCCCCGCCGTCGGATCGACCGACCCCTCGACCTCGACCGCGAACACCGGCGCGTCCTTCCACATCCCGAGGAACAGCTCGCGGTCCGGGACCACCGCCCGCGCATGATCCATCGCCAGCCAGGCCAGCCGCGGCTCCTCCCCGGCCTCCAGCAGCGGCCGCCCCTCCCACAGCACCAGCGCCCGCGCCTCCGGGTTCGCCCCCTGCTCCGCCAGCCATTCGGGGTCGTTGCGCCGGTCCCCCGCCCGATCGAGCGGATTGCCGGCGAAGGTGTTGAGGGCGGGGAGGGGCATGGCGCGCTTCTAGCAAGGCGCCGCTTGCATCGGCGAGCCGGAATCGTCATATCCACTCCCGGAGATCGCGGGCGAAGGCTTCGCCAACCTGGTCAGGGCCGGAAGGCAGCAGCCACAACGAATTCCCCTTCGGGTCGCGGTCTCCACCTCCTCTTTCTTTTTTGCGCTATCGCTCGCGACGCGGTCGCTCGCTGCTTGAGCGCGGATTTTCGTCACCCTCCGGCTTGACCGGGGGGTCGCGCGGTCGCTCGCTGCTTGAGCGCATTCCTACCCCACAGGGGGAGGGGGACCATCCGAAGCCGCGGGCGAAGGATGGTGGCGGGGGCCGACACCACCCACAGCTCCCTTCCCGCACCCCCTTCGCCGTCGCGCGCCCCCGCGCTAAGACGGTTTCATGAGCGACGCCGGACCGAGTCTCGAAGGGCCTCCGTGGGAGGAGGACGCGCCCGAAGCCGGGGAGCGCGATCCCAACACCGACGACATGTTCGGCCTCCCCGAGCCCGCCGGCATGCGCGAGGCCGAGGCCGCCGCGGCGCCCGAACCGGAGCCGGAAGCCAGCGCCGAACCCAAGCCCGCGCCGAAACCCTCCGCGAAGCTGGCCCCGCCCGCCGGCGACGTCCCGGCCGCCCAGGCCGACGACGGCGCCGCCTACACCGTGCTGGCCCGCAAATACCGGCCGCGCACCTTCGGCGACCTGATCGGCCAGGAGGCCATGGTCCGCACCCTGACCAACGCCTTCTCGACCGGCCGCATCGCCCACGCCTTCATGCTCACCGGCGTCCGCGGCGTCGGCAAGACCACCACCGCCCGCCTGCTGGCCCGCGCCCTCAACAACGAGACCGACAGCATCGACCGGCCGTCGCTGGAGCTGACCGCCCACGGCCGGCACGACGCCGCCATCATGGCCGGCCAGCACATGGACGTGGTCGAGATGGACGCCGCCTCCCACACCGGCATCGACGGCATCCGCGACATCATCGAGAGCGTCCGCTACGCCCCGGTCGAGGCGCGCTACAAGGTCTATGTCCTCGACGAAGTCCACATGCTGTCGAACCAGGCCTTCAACGCCCTGCTGAAGACCCTGGAAGAGCCGCCGCCCCACGCGAAGTTCATCTTCGCCACCACCGAGATCCGCAAGGTGCCGGTGACCATCCTCAGCCGCTGCCAGCGTTTCGACCTGCGCCGGGTCGAGCCGGACATCCTCATCGACCATCTCGCCCGCATCGCCGGGCGCGAGGGCATGAAGATCGAACAGGACGCCCTGGCCCTGATCGCCCGCGCCGCCGAGGGCTCGGTCCGCGACGGCCTCAGCCTGCTCGATCAAGCCCTGGTCCAGGGCGAGAAGGGCGAGACGGTCAGGACCGAGGTGGTGCGCGACATGCTCGGCCTGGCCGACCGCAGCCAGACCATCGCCCTGTTCGAGGCGGTCATGGCCGGCCGCACCCCCGAGACGCTGGAGCTGTTCCGCACCCTGTACGGCTACGGCGCCGATCCGGTGCAGGTCACCAACGACCTGCTCGAACACTGCCATGCCGCCTCGGTGGCCAAGATGCTCGGCCCCCAGGCCACCCGCCTGCCGGGCGACCAGGCCCGGAAGCTGACCGCCCTCGGCGCGGTCATCTCGGCGGGGACCCTGGCCCGCGTCTGGCAGATGCTGCTCAGGGCCCTGGACGAGGTGCGCCGCGCGCCCAACCCCGCCGACGCGGTCGAGATGGCCATCATCCGCCTCGCCTACGCCGCCGACCTGCCCGGGCCGGAAGAGGCGCTCAAGGCCCTGCGCGACGGCGAGACGCCGGGAGGCCCCGGCGGGCAGACGCCCCGAGGCGGCGGCGCCGGCGGTGGCGGCGGTGGCGGCGGAGCCTCCGCCCAGCTGGCCGCGCGACCGGTTTCGGCGCCCGCCCCGCCCGACCCGCAGTCGTTCGAGGCCGTCGTCGCCCTGATCGGCGACAAGCGCGAGGTCGGCCTGCAGATGGACGTGCAGCGCTACGTCCGCCCCGTCGCCTTCAGGCCCGGGGCCATCACCTACGAAAGCCTCGAGGGCGCGCCCATCGACCTCGCCCGCCGCCTCGCCGCGCGCCTGCGCGAATGGACCGGCCGCACCTGGCTGATCGCCGCCAACGGCCAGGGCGGCGGCGAAACCATGATCGAGGCCGACCGCCGCCGGCGCGCCGAGGAACGGGCGCAGATCGAGGCCGACCCCTTCGTCGTCGCCGTCATGGACGCCTTCCCCGGCGCGAGGATCGGCGAGATCAAGACCCTGGCCCCGGCCGTCGAACTGCCGGCCATCCCGGACGAGGCGCCGGAAGAGGACTGAGGCGGCGGAGGGCGAGGGTCGAGAGGAAGGCGGGGACGGGCGTCCCCTCCTACGGCCGCCCCACCACCGCGTCGACGGAGTTGGCGGTCACCGGATGGTAGCCGGGGCGGGCGCGGGCGTAGATGCGGCGGGCCAGGCCGCGGCCCCAGTCGCCCTCGGCCCACAGGCCCTGGAACAGGGGCAGGACGAATTTGCGCCGGCCCATGGTGGTGAGGAATTTCTCCAGCGTCGGCACGGCCGGCTCGTAGCGGTGCGCCACGGCGATCTGCAGCCAGGAGAACAGCACCTCGGCGTTGCCCTCGTCGCGCAGGCCAAGGGTGGCCTCGAGATCGGCGAGCTGGGCGGCGGTCAGCCAGTCGGCGCCTGCGCGCACGCCGTCCGGCCGCCAGGCCAGGAAGCGCTGGCGCTCCTGGGTCGACCAGCCGGACCACGGAATGGCCGAGGCCGGGCCCCCGTCGGCGAAGAAGGCGCGGGCGGCGGCGTCGACCGGCACGAAGGCGTCCGAGACCGGCGGGACCCAGTTGGCCGGCATGCCGGGCTGGTAGATCCAGTCCTCCATCATCAGCTCACGTTCCAGCTCGGGCGTGGTGACCAGCTGGGCGCGGATGTCCTCGAGGAAGCGTTCGGTGGTCATCGGCCGGAAGGCGTTGCGCTCGAAATAGCCCTTCAGCCAGGCGTCGAAGCGCTCGCGGCCGACGATGCGCTCTATGGTGCGCAGGAAGGCGGCGCCCTTCTCATAGGCCACGTCGGTCAGGCCCTCGTCGGGGTCGCGGCCGGCGAGGTCGAGCTTGAGCCGGGTGTCGGCGGGCGGCAGGTCGGCCAGCGTCGATTGCAGGTCGCCCCAGCCGAGCGACTGCAGCATCAGGGCGCGCTCGGGGCCGTAGAGCGCCTCCATGATGCGGTTCTCGAAATAGACGGTGAAACCCTCGTTGAGCCAGAAGTCGGCCCAGGTGGCGTTGGTCACCAGATTGCCCGACCAGGAGTGGGCCAGTTCGTGCGCCACCAGCGAGACCAGCGAACGGTCGCCGGCGATGATGGTCGGGGTGGCGAAGGTCAGGCGCGGGTTCTCCATGCCGCCGAACGGGAAGGACGGCGGCAGCACGAGGATGTCGTAGCGGCCCCAGCGGTAGGGGCCGTACAGCCGCTCGGCCACGTCGACCATTTCGGCGGTCGGGACCAGTTCATCGTGGGCGGCGGCGAGCATCGACGGCTCGGTCCAGACCCCGGTGCGCTCGTCGATCGCCCGGAAGGCGAGGTCGCCGACGCCGATGGCGATCAGATAGGGCGGCACGGGGTTGGGCTCGCGGAAACGCCAGGCGGTGCGGCCGGGCCCGGCCGGTTCGCCGCGGCCGACGGCCTCGGCGCTCATCACCACCTTGAGGTCGGACGGGACGACGATGCGGGCGTCCCAGGTCTGGCGGACGCCGGGGCTGTCCTGGGTCGGAATCCAGGTGCGGGTCAGGATCGCCTGGCCCTGGCTGAACATATAGGGCCGCTCGCCGCCGGCGGTCTGGGCCGGGCTCAGCCATTGCAGGGCGGCGGCGTCGGGCCGGGTGGCGTAGCGGACGACGATGCAGCGGCGCTCGCCCGGGGCCAGGGCCGGGAAGCGGACGGTCAGCGGCTGGCCGAGGATGGCGTCGCCGGGGCCGGTCTCGAACTGCAGCGGCGCCCCGCCGGCGTCGCGGACGTCCTGGATGTCGAGATTGCGGACGTCGAGGACGATCTCGTTGGCGCCGGGCTCGCCGGTGATGTCGAGGGCGGCCGCGCCCGACAGGGTCTGCGCCCCGAAGTCGGCGGCGAGGTCGAGAGAGACGTGGGTGACGCGGGCGATCTCGGGCCGGGCGTGGGAATGGATGTCGCGCACAGGCTCGACAGGGGCGGCGGTCACGGGCGCGGCGGCTCCGGCTGAGCCGGACGGGTCCAGGGCGGCGCAGCCGCCCAAGGCGGTCGCGGCGGCCAGGACGAGGGCGGATACGAGGCCGATCTTGCGGATCATCGGGGCGTCCTTTGCGATTGTGCGCCGACAACGCCCCGGACGGCCGGAAAGATCAACCCCCGCGCCGCCCCCCGCCGCCGAGGCCTTGCAATCGCGGCGGCGAACCGTGAAGTGCGCGGGCAGGACCTTCACCGACGAGCGATCCGATGAGCGACTTTCCCGTGACCGTGTTCCACAATCCCGCCTGCGGCACCTCGCGCAGGGTGCTGGCCATGGTCGAGGCGGCCGGCTACCGCCCCGAGGTGGTCGAATATCTGAAGACGGGCTGGGATGCGGCCCGGCTGCGCGCCCTGCTGGCCGAGGCCGGGCTGACGCCGCGCCAGGCGCTGAGGGAGGCGGGCTCGCCGGCCCGGGACCTGGGCCTGCTGGAGGCCGGGGTGGACGACGAGGCGATCCTGGCGGCGATGATCGCGCACCCGATCCTGGTCAACCGCCCGATCGTCCGCACCCCGAAGGGGGCGGCCCTGTGCCGGCCCGCCGAGACCGTGTCCGGCCTGCTGGAGCGGGCGGCGGAGGGGCCGGCCGGAGACGGCGGCCCGGCGGGCGGGGGCTGAACCGGCGGGCCGGGGGCGCGGCGGCTCAGAAGGCCCCCTCGACCTGCAGGGAGGCGTCGGCGTTCTCGACCACCCCGAGGCTGACCGGCTGCAGCCCGTGGGTGGTCTTCAGGGCGGCGAGCCAGCCGAAGACCGCCGCGGCCGGCGCATTGTCGGCCCGGAAGCCGAGCCGGCCCGACGGGTCCATGCCGGTGGTGAGCTGAAGCCCGGCCGCCTCGGCCGTCTGCCGCACGACCGGCTCGAGGCCCTGGGCGTCGGCCGCGCGGGGCGGGGCGGCGGCCGGGGCGAGCCGGGCCAGGATCGAGCGCACCTCGACCAGTTCGGCGGCGGCCCGGGCCCGGTCGTCGGCGGCGTCCCGGCGCCAGCCGTTCAGCGGCCGGACCACCCCCAGCCACAGGCCGACGGCGGCGACCAGCACGGCCATGACCAGCAGCATCCGCTGTTCGCGTCGGGTGCGGCCGTCCCAGGCCTGATGAAGCTGGGCGACGATCCGGTTCACGGGCGGGCTCCGATGCTGATGTCGCTGACCACGCGGCCGCCGTCGTCGAGCGTCGCCGTTTCGACGACCGTCATGCCGGCCGCGGCCATCCGGCGGCTGATCTGCTCCATGTCCGAATAGGCGGGGTGGCTGAGGGTGGCCTTGAGACCCTCGTCCGGATCGGCGGCGAGCATGTCCAGCTCGGCTCCCTCGACCGACTCGACGGCCCCGAACAGGGCGGCGACCGCGGCCGTGATCCCGCCCGGGGGCGGGGCCGAGGCGGCCCGGCGGCGCAGGGCGGCGACGGGATCGGCCGTCCGGGCCAGGTCCGGCGCGGCGGCGGCGATGGCCGCGACCGCCTCGTCCTCGAGCCGGCGGGCGGCGAGGTCGTCGCGGGCCGCCCCGGCCGCGGTCACCAGCAGGGGCGAGACCAGCACGGCGGCGGCGAGTCCGGCCGCTCGCCGCCAGCCGACCCGCCCCCCGGCCCCGGCGCGGGCGCCGCCGTCGAGCAGGTTGATGGCCGGGGCCAGGGCCGCCGCGGCCAGCGCCCGCTCGACGGCGCGGGGATCCTCGAGCGGGACCACCCGACGCCCGGCGGCGACCAATTCGACGAGGTCGGGCTGCACCGTGGCGGCGAAGCGGCGGCCGCGCAGGGCCACGTTCTCGCCGAAGCTCACCGCCAGCACGGTGTCGTCGTCCTCGGGCTCGGCGAGGGTCAGCATGTCGGGGGCGATGACGTCGGCGCGGACCCCGAGGACCTCGAGATAGTCCGACCAGGCCTCGAGCAGGCCCTGGCCGACCACCGCCACCAGACGCGGCTGGTCCGGACCGGCCGGCGGGCCGACCACGGTCGCCAGCCGGTCCGGCGCCGCGGCCAGGTCCTCGCGCAGCCGCCAGGCGGCCGCGGCGCGCAGCTGGGCGGCCCCGCCCGGCGGCAGGTCGAGCCAGCGGACCGAGACGTCGGCGCCGGGGCAGATGACGACGGTGCGCATCGGCTCGGGCCGCTCGACCGCCTCCGGGGTCAGCACGCCGCGCTCCAGCACGCCGCCGTCCGGGGCGACGATCATGAACGGCGCCGGCTGGCCGGCCAGGGTCGGAAGCAGGACGAGGCGTGTCGGTTTCATTCTTCGGGGGTCCAGCGCTGGATGACGGTGCGCACGGCGCCGTCGGGCTGTGCGTGCAGGAGGGCGGTGCGGACGGCGCGGCCGCCGCCGTAGTCGACGTCGATGCGGAGGTCGAAATAGCGGGTCAGGACGGTGACCTGGTCGCGCACCTCTTCCGGGATCGGCAGGGCGGCGAGGGCCGGCTGGGCCCAGAAGGCGGCGGGGTCGGCCCATCCGCCGGGCGGCCGCCGGGCGATCACCGCCCGGGCGCTGGCGGGGCCGAGGGCGTTGTCGGTCAGCATCATCAGCAGCGGGGCCTGGGCGGGGGTCAGGGTGTTGACGTTGATGGGCGACAGCCGGCTGGTCGGCAGGGCGCAGACGAACGGCCGCAGCCGGCGATAGAGGTCGGGGTCGACGCCCTTGACGGCGCGCAGCTCGCTGACCTCGGCCAGCATCACCCCGCCGGTCCGGTAGGGTGTGGCCAGGCCGGCGTAGGCTCCGTCCTCGGCCCCGAGCGGCCGCGACACCCCGTCGGCGTCGAGCCAGTCGGTCAGGGCGTCGGCCACGGCGCGCATACGGCTGTCCGGGGCGCCGACGGCCCGGCCGAGGGCGAGGAACTGGGCCGCGCCGCGCGGCCGCGCCAGCAGGTCCTCGCCGACGCCCTCGACGAGGCTGTTGAGGTTGAAACAGGCCTGGCCGTCGGCGACCACGGCGCTGATCGCGCCGCCCTCGATGGGGAAGCTGAGGCGGCGGCCGTTCCACTCCGGCTCCAGCGGCGTGCGGCCCGGCCCGGCCGCCATCAGCCGGGCGATCTGGCGGCGCGCCAGGGCCTCGGCCCCGGAGGCGTACCACTGGGCCTGGGCCTGGATTTCGGCATTGGTGGTCCGGCGCACCGAGAAGCGCACGTCGTCGAGCACGGCGACGGCGACCACCGACATCACCGCCACCAGCAGCAGGACGGTCAGCAGGGCCATGCCCTCGCGGTTGCCGGCGCCCGGACGCATCAGCCGCCGCCGACCAGGAACAGCTGCTCGACCGGGCCGTAGCCGTCGAGCGTCATGCGCAGCCGCACCGCATCCGGCAGCGGGCGTTCGGCGGTGACCACATAGGCCGGCGCCTCCTGCCCGTCCCGGACGAAGGCCACGGCGAGGTCGCGGACGCCGCGATACAGCACCTGCGGCGGGCCCGGCCGGGCCCCGTCGAGATGGGAGGAGACGCGCCGCTCGAGGCGGTCGCCGACGAGCCGGTATTCGACCCGCTGCAGCGACGGCCGCGGCCGTTCGCCGGGATTGCTCCAGCCGGCCCGGGTCAGCACCAGCACCGGGTCGCCGGGGGCGGCCGGGCCGCTCATCGGCTGGGGCATCGGCCGGCCGGTCGGGCCGCGCGAGCGGCGGCCGCTGGCCTGTCCCAGGTCGGCCTTGAGCAGGCTGCGCATGCGCTGCAGGTCGCCGGTCCGGTCGGAGGCCGCCTTGACGGCGAAACGGTTGTCGATCGACAGGCTCAGCACCGACGCGCCCGCGGCCGCGATCAGGGCGAAGATCAGCAGGGCGACGAGCACCTCGACGAGGGTGAAGCCGGTCCTGGCGGGCGCGCCGCGGCTGTCGGGGGCCATGGTCAGGACTCCCGGGCCCGGAACAGCACCCGCTCGGCCGCCTGGCCCTCGTCGTCGGCGACGCGGATGTCGATGCGCAGCAGGCCGGCGTCGACGCCCGAGACCGACCGGGTCCAGCGCCACCGGCGCCCGGCCAGGGGCGTCACGCCCGAGGTCCGGCCCTCGGCGACCTGCGGTGCGATCATCGCCTCGACGGCCAGGTTCTCGGCCACCACCCCGCCCAGCGTCCGCGTCTCGACCCGGGCCGCGGAGCGGGTGTTCTCGCCCGACAGGTTGAGCAGGGCCATGGCGGCGAGGCTGAACACGGCCAGGGCGACCAGCAGTTCGACGAGGGTGAAGCCGGACCGGTCAGCCATCGATGGTGACCTCGCCGGCCCCGTCGACGTCGATGCGGGCGGCCCGGCCGTCACGACTCAGGGTCAGGGTCGCCGGCTCGGCCACGCCGGTCGGATCGAACACCACCCGGACCGGGCCGGCGGGCGACATCGACACGCCCTCGTTCCAGCGGGCGGGGCCGAACGGCCCCTCGTCCAGCGTCGACCACGCGATCCCGTCGAAGGCGGAGAAGCCGTAGCCGGCCGCCGTCGCCTCGACCGCGATCGGCCGGTTGGTCAGCACCGCCTCCTCGCCGGCCCGCGACAGGCGGGCGGCGAAACGCTCGGCGTCCTCGGCGACCGACGGCCGCGGATCGGGCACCGACAGCACCACGGCGCCGGCGGCCAGGCCGATGATGGCCACCGTCATCAGCAGCTCGACCAGGGTGAAGCCGGCGCGGCGGCGGCGATCAGGTCTGCCAGTTGCCGAGGTCGGCGTCATTGCCCTCGCCCCCTTCCCGGCCGTCCGCTCCGAGCGAGAAGACGTCGAACTGGCCGCCGTGCGCGCTGGGACGGCGGTACTGATAGGGATTGCCCCACGGGTCCTCGGGCAGGCGACGGACGTAGCCGCCCTGGCGGTAGCGCTCGGGCCGGGCCAGGCCGGCCGGCGGGGCGACCAGGGCCTGAAGGTCGTCGGGGAAGGTCAGGTTGTCGAGCCGGTAGGTCTCGATGGCCTGCTCCAGCACCGAGATGTCGGCCCGCGCCTTGCCGACCATGGCCCGGTCCTGGCTGGGCAGGACGTTGATGGCGACCACGGTGGCCAGCAGGCCGATGATGACGATGACCACCATCAGCTCGACGAGGGTGAAGCCGGCTCTGTTGGGGGCGCTATCGCGTCGCGCGCGGCGCAACGCTGCTTGAGCGCGAACGCCTGTCAGCGTCCTCAAGAAGCGGGCCGCCGCGCGGCGGGCGTCAGGACCAAAAAGCATGATGCAACTCCGTCACCCCATGGCCAGGGTGTTGATCTGAAGGATGGGCAGCAGGATCGAGAGAACGATCATCGCGACCACGCCGCCCATGACCACGATGATGGCCGGCTCGAGCAGGCTCAGCATCACGGCGGTGAAGGTCGAGAACTCGCGCTCCAGATAGTCGGCGGCGCGCTCCAGCATCGGCTCCAGCCGGCCGCTGCTCTCGCCCGACGCGGTCATATAGACGAGGATCGGCGGGAAGACGTCGGCGCGGCGCATGGCCGCCGACAGGCCGCCGCCCTCGCGCACGGCGTCGGCCATGGTCGCGGTGGCGGCGCGCAGGGCCCGGTTGGAGACGGTGCGGGCGGTGATGGTCAGGCCCTCCAGCACCGGCAGGCCGGCGGCGATCATGGTGGCCAGGGTCCGCGCCATCAGCGCCCCGTGCAGGTCGCGGATCAGCCGGCCGACCAGGGGCAGCCGCAGCAGGGCGGCGTCGGCCCGCAGGCGGATCGCCGGATTGCGCAGGGCGACGACGCCGGCGGCGACCGCCAGGGCGAGGGCGAGGCCGCCCAGCCAGCCCCAGTTCCGCATCAGGTCGGAGACGCCGATGACCAGCCGGGTCAGCAGCGGCAGGGTCTGGTTCATGCTGTCGAACTGGTCGACCACCCGGGGCACGACAAAGGTCATCAGCGCCCCGATGACGCCGAGGGCGACCACGGCCAGCACGGCCGGATAGACCAGGGCGGTGATCACCTTGCCGCGCACCGTCTGGTCCCGTTCCAGCCCATCGGCGAGCCGTTCGAGAATGGGCGCCAGGGCGCCCGAGGTCTCGCCGGCGGAGACCATGGCCCGGTACAGCGGCGGAAAGGCCTCGCCCTGCAACGCCATGGCGTCGGACAGCCGGCGGCCCTCCATGACGCCGGCGTGGACGCCCTCCAGCACCCGCCGCACCGCGGGCCGGTCGGCCTGCAGGGCGATGGTGCGCAGCGCCTCCTCGACCGGGGTGACCGAGACCAGGGTCGACAGCTGGCGGGTGGTCAGGGCCAGGGTCCGGGCGTTGAGCCGGCCGCCGCGGCCCGGGCGGGCGGGTCCGCCCCGGGCGACCGCGCCGCGCCCGGGCGTGACCTCCAGCGGCATCAGCCTGCGGCGCTCGAGCAGGCCCCGCGCCGCGGCCTCGTCGGCGGCGGTCACGGCGCCGCTCACCGTGCGCCCGCCGGCGTCCACCGCGACATAGTCGAAGGCGGCCATCAGGCCGCCGCCTCGGCGGCGGGGTCGTCGCCCGCCAGCGCCCCGGCGTCCTGCCGGGTGACCCGCACCGCCTCCTCGATCGAGGTCAGGCCGGCGAGCACGAAGGCGCGCGCCCGCTGGGCCAGGGTGTCCATACGCTCGAAGGCCGCGGCGTTGACGGCGTCCTCGTCGGCCCCGGCCGCCACCAGGCGCCGGATGCGGTCGTCGACGCGGATGACCTCGTAGAGGCCGACCCGTCCGACATAGCCGGTCTGGCGGCAGCGGTCGCAGCCGTGGGCGCGCCACACCGGCTGGCCGGGCTTGACGCCGATCAGGCGCGCCGTGGCGCGATCGGCCGGCTCCGACTGGCGGCAGGCCGGGCACAGCCGCCGGACCAGCCGCTGGGCCACGATCAGGCGCAGCGTCGAGGCCAGCAGGAAGGGTTCGACGCCCATGTCGCGCAGCCGGGTGATGGCCCCGGCCGCGTCATTGGTGTGCACCGTCGACAGCACCAGATGTCCGGTCAGCGCGGCCTGGACGGCGATGCCGGCCGTCTCGACGTCGCGGATCTCGCCGACCATGACGACGTCCGGATCCTGGCGCAGGATGGCGCGCAGGCCGGCGGCGAAGGTCATGCCGACCTTGGTGTTGACCTGGGTCTGGCCGACGCCGTCGATGGCGTATTCGACCGGGTCCTCGACGGTCAGGATGTTGCGGGTGGCGTCGTTGAGCAGCGACAGGCCGGCGTAGAGGGAGGTGGTCTTGCCCGAACCGGTCGGTCCGGTGACGAGGATGATGCCGTTGGGCTCGCGCAGGGCGGCGCGGAAGGCCTCCAGGGTCTCGCCGGTCATGCCGAGCTGATCCAGCCGCAGCTCGGCCTGGTCCTTGTCGAGGATGCGCAGCACCACCCGCTCCCCGGCCCGCGACGGCAGGGTGGAGACGCGCACGTCGAGGGTCTTGCCGCCCAGGGCCAGCGGAATGCGGCCGTCCTGGGGCACCCGCTTCTCGGCGATGTCGAGGCGGGCCATGACCTTGATGCGCGACACCAGCAGCGGGGTGATCCGCGGATTCAGCGCCAGCGCCTCGCGCAGCACCCCGTCGATGCGCATGCGCACCGTCAGGGCGGTTTCGAACGGCTCCAGATGGATGTCGGAGGCCCCGGCGCGGACGGCCTCGGCGATGATGCCGTTGATCAGGCGGATGACCGGGGCGTCGTCGGCGGTGTCGAGCAGGTCGGCGGCCGCGGGGATGTCGTCGATCAGGCTGTCCAGCCGCGACGGCATGTCGAGATCGCCGTCGGCGGCGCTGAGATGGTCGCCGGCGTAGACCTGGGACAGCCGCCGGTCGAAATCGGCCTGGGCCAGCCGTTCGACCCGCAGCGGCCGGCCAAGGGCGCGGCGGGTCTCGACCAGGGCGGCGGGATCGGCCCCCTCGCGCAGGCCGACCAGGGCGATGTCGCCGGCCTCGAGCAGGATGACGCCGTGCCGCTTGGCGAAGCCGTAGGGCAGGGTCGGGTTGACCAGGGTGATCATGCCGCCCTCATCCGCCCGGGGACGGGTCCGCCGGCGGCAGCGGCGAGACCACCACCTCGCCCGCCGGCGCCGCGACCCCCTGCGAGGGGGCGGCCGGGGCCTGGGTGCGCATATAGTCGCGCAGCATCTCGTCGAGGCTGGGCTCGACGCCCGGCGCATTGTTGATCTGCTGCCGGCGCATATAGCTCCAGCGGTCGGCGCTCAGCGCCTGGGCGTCGGCCGGGGAGCGGATGATGGTCGGGCGGATGAAGACCATCAGATTGGTCCGCCCGCGCTGGCGGCTGGTCGAGCGGAACAGGGCCCCGAGGCCGGGAATGTCGCCGAGGCCGGGCACCTTGTCGACCGACAGCCGGTCGTTCTGGTCCAGCAGGCCGCCGGCCACGGCGATGTCGCCGTCGTCGACCACCAGGGTGGTCTCCAGCTCGCGCTTGTTCAGCACCAGGTCGCTGGCCGAATTGGAGAGCACGCCGTTGATGCTCGACACCTCCTGCCGCAGGAACAGGGTGATCGAGCCGCCGGCGTTGATCTGGGGCCGGACGATCAGCTTGACGCCGATGTCCTGGCGCTGGGTCGTGCGGAACGGATTGGAATTGCCGTCCAGCAGGGCCTCGCCGGTGGTGATCGGCACCTCCTGGCCGACCAGGATGGTCGCCTCCTCATTGTCGAGGGTCATCAGCGACGGGGTCTGCAGCAGGTTGGAGCCGTCGTCGGTCTTGGCGGCGTTGATGATGAAGCCGAACAGGCCGTCGCCGATCCGCCCGCCGCCGCCGCCGACGAAGCCATTGGCCCCGAGCAGGGTGTTCAGGGCCAGGTTCTGCAGCTGCTCGCGCAGCGGATCGTCCGGTTCCAGCCGGCCCGCGGCCGCGCCGCCGGCGATCGGAAGCAGGGGGGCGGCGCGGTCCGAATAGTTGGTCAGGCCGACCGGATCGCCGTCCTCGCCGGCCAGCAGCCATTGCACGCCCAGCTCGCGCACGGCGTTGTCCGACAGCTCGACGACGATGGCCTCGATCAGCACCTGCTGGCGGCGCCGGTCGAGCTGGCCGATGACCTCGGCGAGCATGCGCTGGGTGTCGCCCGAGGCCGAGATGACCAGGGCGTTGGCGCCGGGGAAGCGGGCGATGGTGGCGCGCTGGCCCGGAGCCGCGGCGGCGGCGGCGGGCGCGGACGCGGCCTCGACGACCGGGGCCGGGCCGCCGGTCGCGGCCCCGCGCGGCCCGGCCGCGGCGGCGGCCGCGGTCGTGGGGGCCTGGCCGACGATCTGCTGCAGCACCGGCAGCAGCTGTTCGGCGTTGGCGTGCTCGAGGAAGATGACCTTGACGTCGTCGGCCGACTCGGCGCGGCGGTCGAGGTCCTCGATCAGCGGGCGGACCCGGGCCATCGCCGAGGGATCGCCGCGCAGCACCACCGAGTTCGAACTCTCGACCGGGGTCACCGAGACCATGCCCTGGCCGGGCTGGCCGCCGGGCGGGGCGAGGACGGTCTGCAGCACGCCGGCGATCTCGCGGGCCGAGGAATTCTCGAGCGTGACCACCTCGAAGCCGGTGCGGTCGACGTCGATGCGGCCGATCAGGGCGCGGATGCGCGCCAGGTTGTCGACGAAGTCGGCGACCACGACGCTGTTGGCCCCGGCGTTGGGCAGCACCTGGCCCTGCGGCCCGACCAGGGGCCGGATGGTCTCGGCGGCCGAGGCGGCGTCGATATTGCGCAGCTGGAAGACCTCGGTGGCGAAGCGTTCGGCGCCGACGGTGGCCGGGCCCTGGGCGGCCCCCTGGGCCGGGCTGATGCGGTAGGCGCCCGAGCCGGTCGGGGTGACCACCAGGCCATTGGCGCGCAGGGTCGACAGGAAGACCTCGAACAGCTGGGCGCGCGACAGCGGCCGGTCGCTGGTCACCGTCACCGTGCCGGTCACCGCCGGATCGACGATGAAGGTGCGCCCGGTCGACCGGGCCACGTCCTGGATGAAGGCGCGGATGTCCGCGCCCTGCACGTTCAGGGTCTGGCCGGACTGGGCCAGGACGGGGGCGGCGGCCAGCGGCCCCTGGGCCAGCAGGACGGCGGCGAGGACGCCGGCGAGGGCTCTGTGGCGGGTCGGTTTCAACGGCCTGTCCTTATGGTGGTGGTCTGCGCCGCACCGTCCCGCTCGAAGCGGATTTCGGCGCTGGCCGCGTTGGCGAGCTGGCCGCGCAGGGCGGCGATGCGGGACGGGCTGTCGAGCGGCACGCCGTTGACCGCGAGGATGACGTCGCCGGCCTGCAGTCCGGCCGCGTCCAGGGCGCCGGCGTCGACGCCCTCGGCGATGGTGAAGCCGTTGAGGCGCAGGCCCTGCATGCGCGGACGCAGGGCGGCCGGCGTGATCAGCCGGGCCGGGTCGACGGTCGGGGCGGCGGCGGCGGCCGGGGCGGGGTCGGGGGTGACGGTCTGCGGCCCCGGCGGCGGCGGCGGCGGCGGGGCCGCGCCGACCGGCAGCTCGCCGAAGACCAGCCGGCTCAGCGAGGCCCCGCGGGCCAGCACCACATGGTCGGCGCCGACGGACTGAAGCACGAGGCCCGGCTCGATGGTCTCGCCGACGGCGACGGCGATCTGGCGGCCGTCGGCCAGGCCGATGATGGCCGAACCGCCGCCGGCGCCGTCCGAGCGCACTCCGAACAGCCGCATCTGGCTGGCGCCCGCGGCGGCGTCGCCGGCCAGGCTGCTCTCGCCGCCGGTGCGGAAGAAGGCGTCGAAACGCTGGAACACGGAATAGTCGACGGGCTGGGCCTGGGGCCGCGCCGCCACGGCGGCGGGGAGGTCGACCGGCTCGACCGCGATCCAGGCCAGGCGGCCGAGCTGGACGATCAGGACCGCGGCCAGGGCCGCCTCCACGGCGGCGCGGACCCGGTCGGGCCGGGCGGCGAGGGCCTCGCGGGCTCCCGAGCTCCAGTTGCGAATTGCGCCGATCACGATCGCAGGCCCCGACGGGCCCCGACGGCCCGGAGATTTCCTAGACCAATCGTCCGTGTCCGGGCTTCACGGCCCCGTGACGGTGCGGAGAACTTGCCGTGACTATCAGACCGTATGCGGAGCAAATGCCGCATTTCCGCCTTCACGAGAACGGGGAGGCCGCGACGGCGGCCTCCCCCTGGCGTCAGAACCGGGCGGTCAGGCTGACCGAGGCCGAGGCGCCTAGATCGTAGTTGTTGATCCGGATCTTGTTCCCCAGCTCCTGGTACTCGTCGTAGTCGGTGTTGAGCAGGTTGCGCAGCTCGAGGGCGAAGCCGAGGTCGCGGCCGCCGTACTCGAAATCCTTGCGGTAGACGAAGTCGAGGAAGACGCCGGGGTCCTGGATATAGTCCGGTTCCCGCGAGCCCGCCGCGCCCGCGCCGCGGGCGGTGATCCGCTCGCTGACGTAGTTGACGATGATCGTCGCCTGCGACCGGGCCGTGTCGTCCTCCCAGCCGAGCTGCAGGTTGGCGACATGGTCGGACTGACCCTGCATGCGGCTGCCGTCGGCGATGAAGAAGGTCGCGTCCTCGCCCACGCCGCCGCCGCCCGGGGTGCGGACGGTGTCGCCGGCCTCGACCTGGACCTCGGAGTCCGACCAGGTGTAGTTGGCCTGCACCAGCCAGCGCTTGTTGGCGATGAAGGACGAGCCGGCGTCCGGGAACTCGAAATACTTCTTGGCCTCGACCTCGGCGCCGAAGATCGTCGCCTGCGGCGCGTTCAGGAACGACTGCTGGCGACCGGCGCTGGCGGTCGAGATGACCGACTCCACCGGCTTGTCCAGGTCCTTGTAGAAGACGCCGGCCGTCAGATACTGCTGACGGGCGAAGAACCACTCCCAGCGGGCGTCGAGGTTGAGGATCTCGGTGTCGACCAGGAAGGGGTTGCCGGTGAACTCGCGGTCGGTCTCGGGGTCCGTATAGGACTGCGGGGCCAGTTCGCGGAACTGCGGGCGACCGATGGTCTGGGAGGCGCCGAAGCGCAACTGCTGGTCTTCCGCGAAATTCCACGTCGCCGTGAACGACGGCAGGAAATACTGCTCGTTGATCTCGGTCGGCGGGAACGGCGCCGCGCCGCCGAACAGGTCGCGCGTCGTGACCGACTGCTGTCCATCCTCATAGCGCACGCCAAAGGTGGTGCGGAGCAAGGGGATGAACTCGGCGTCGACCTGGACATAGGCCGCGGCCACCTCCAGCTGGGCCGAATAGGCCGCCGCGCCGCTGCCGGCGCCGCCGGTGGTCTCCTCGAGGACCAGGCCCGTGGGCCGGATATTGTAGTCCGAATAGAGGAAGTCCACGCGGGACTGGCGCTGTTCGTCGGTCAGGGTGCCGGCCGGCACGAACCGGAGGTCGCGGCGCTGGGCGTCGCGATTGTTGTCCGAATAGGCGACCCCGAGGCTGAAGACGGCGTCGCGGTAGTCCGACAGGGGCAGGGTGTAGCTCACGTCCGCCCCGCCCGACACGATGTCGTCGTCCAGTTCGCTGAACGAGATGCGGTTGCCGCCGATCTGGTGGATGAAGTTGCCGTCGCCGTCGACGCCGTATTCGAAGCGGGTCTCATACGGGGCGTTGCGCTCGGTCTTGGCGTAGGCGGCCCGCCAGGCGAAATCCACCCGGTCGGTGACCTCGTGCTCGCCGGCCAGCTGGCTGGAGAACAGCTGGCGTTCGAACCATTCGGTGAAGTCGGTCCGCTGAATCCCGCCGCCGGCGTCGAAGTCGGGACCGGCGGCGGTGCGGGCTTCCTTGGTGACGTTGCGGACGTAGAAATTGGTCCAGCGCAGCACGCTGCTGTCCGTGGTCAGCGACAGGCCGCCGAGGAAGTTCAGCTGGATGTCGTTCTGGTTCGACTCGAACGCCTTGCTGGTGGCCGGCACCAGGACGTCGCCCGAGAACTGGCTCTCCTCCTGGAAACCGCGGCGGGTCGACCAGTCGTTGCTGTAGCCGGCGACGGCGATCAGGCCGAGGGTGCCCAGGCTGCTGTCGCTGGACAGGCCGCCGGCCAGGTCGAAGCCGAAATTGACCGGCGTGTCCGCGCTCTGCAACAGGCGCAGCGGCGCATTGACCAGCGACTGGCCGATGCGCTGCAGTTCCTGCGCCTCGAAATTACCGCTGTTGACCGCGACGCCCTGGCCGAAGGCGAGGGCCAGCGGGCCCGGCACGTCGCGCGTGCCGTCGTCGAAGCCGGTGAAATCGGTGCGCGAGCCGAAATAGACCAGGCTTTCCTTGTTGGTCGTCTCGGAGTTCGCGCCGATCGAGGCCGACATAGAGAAGAACGGCTCGCTCGGCGCGTCGACGGTGCGCAGGTCGATCACGCCGCCGCCGAATTCGCCCGGGAAGTCGACCGAATAGGTCTTCTGGACGGTCACGCTGTCGAGGATGTTCGACGGGAACAGATCCAGCGGCACGACCCGCTGCAGCGGCTCGGGGCTGGGCAGGGGCGACCCGTTCAGCAGGGCCGAGGAATACCGCTCGCCGAGGCCGCGGACATAGACGAACCGCCCCTCGACCACGGTCAGGCCGGTGACGCGGGCGAGCGCGCCGGCGGCGCTGTCGTCGCCCGTCCGCTGCAGGTCCTCGGCGGTCAGGAAGGCGGCGACCTCGGCGCTCTCCTGGTTCGGCTGGGGAATGTAGCGTCCGAGAACCACCACTTCGCCCAGGTCGGACGTCGGCTCCTGGTCGGTCGGAGTCTGCTGCGCGGTCTGGGCCGGCGGAGTTTGAGCGTAGGCCAGACCCGGCGCGACGAGTGCGCTGGTGGCCAGAAGGACCCCGCTCAGGGTCAGGGTGATCGTCTTCATGTTCTGCGCCTTATGGGGTTCAACGGAATACGCGAGACACGGTGGCGACCCGCGAGGGCCGCCACCGCGCATCCGTCATCAGCAGGTCGCGCCGGCCGTGAGGCCGCAGGTCCAGCCCTGCCACCAGGTGTCGGAGGCGTTCTGGACGGCGCCGATATAGGTGGTCGACTGGAAGAAGCTGTGGACCGCCGGGGCGTTGGCCGGAGTCACCGCCGTCTCGTTGGCGCCGTTGATGAAGGTCAGGACCTGGTTGCTCAGGCTGGTGCCCGCCGCAGGCGCCGTCAGGGTCGAGGTCCCGTTGGCGGTGTTGTTGGTCCCGGCCGTGAAGATCGCCTCGGACGCCGCCGCATTCCCGGAGCGGTAGGGAATGGCGCAGGACATGAAGACCGAGTTGAAGGTCGGGGCGCTGGTCACCGTGTCGGCGTCGTTGATGTCGAGACAGGCCGAAGCCGAGCCGGCGACATTGGTGAACACCGAGTTGATGACGGTCGGATCGGTGCCGGTGTCGAAGTGCGCCACGGTGTGGGCGTTGGTCGGCGAGTTGCGGCCGACCAGGGTGAAGTTGGCGATCTTCGGCTGCGACACATAGCGCGAGGCCAGCGGCGTCGACTTCGGAGCCGACGAGAATTCGAAGCCGGCGCTGCGGCTGGTCGAGCCCGGCGGACGCTGGGTGACGATGCCGAACTGGGCGCCGCCCCGCCAGCCCGAGTCGGTGTCCAGACCGTCGTCATCGGCGCCGTTGATGACGATATGGCTCAGGTTGACCATGCCGCCGAAGATTTCGATGCCGTCGTCCGAGCTGTTGTAGATCTGGACGTGGTCGATGGCGGTGCCCGAGCCGACGCCGGCCATGGTCAGGCCCTGGAGCTCGTTGCCGGTCGAGATCTCGAAGCCCGAATATTTGATCTGGACGTAGCGGATGCGGCCCGAGTTGTCGGCCGGGGTGTTGCCGCCGTAGAAGGCGCTGGTGCCTTCGACGGTGCCCGTGCAGGTCACCGGCGCGGTCAGCTGGCAGGTCGAGTGCGGCGCGCGGCCGGCCAGGACGATGCCGCCCCACTGGCCCTGCGAGCTCTCGGTGGTGGCGCCCTCGACGTTCTGGCGGCTGGTGAAGACGATCGGGTTGGTGGCCGTGCCTTCGGCGAAGATCTGCGAGCCGCGGTTGACCAGCAGATAGTCCGAACCGCCCGAGGCGAAGAGGCGGACGCCGGCCTCGATGGTCAGGATGCCCTGCTGGCTGCCGGCGAGCGGGGCCGCCGGATCGACGCCCTGGTCGGTGCCCACCGAGGTGCGGCCGCTGATCGAATAGATGGTGCCGTCACGCAGCGGCACCGTCAGGGCGCCGTTGATCTGCTGCGGCAGCTGGCAGACCCGCAGGGTGTTGTTGGCGATCAGGCCGACGTTGGCGAAGCCGGTCGGGCAGTCGGCCGCCGGGGTGCCGGGGGCCGGCGGGGTCGGGCCGCCGCCGCCGCCGCCGCCGGAGCCACCGTCGCCGAAATCGCCCTCGCCGGGCGAAGCGACTTCGGCCGAGCCGCAGGCGGCGAGGGTCAGGGCGCTGGCGGAGATCGCGAGCAGGGTTGTCAGTCGAAGGCCGGTCATCGTTTCCACCGTGTCTGGTCCAAAGGGATCATTCGGCAGGACGACCGGACTCACTGTCCTGCCGCGGCGATGCTCGCCCCCTGCCCAAGCTCTCGATAGAAGGCGGTTGTGACACCGTGGACGCCGAACTGTGACGGTTGCGGCGCACCTCTGTGAAGATGTTTTTTCGTTTCAGTGAAATACCATCCTGATACGGTGCGATCGTCACAAGTCGGGGGTAGAGCCTGCGGGCCCGGACGTGGCTGAACCGCCCGAAATCATGTGTGAGAGTCCGGGGGAATGACATGAGCTTCGACACCGGCCCGGCGCTTCTGGCGGCCCTGCTGGGCGGCGCGGGCCTGCTGGTCGGCAGCTTCCTCGGCCTGGTCAGCGTGCGCCTGCCGCGCGGCGAGGGCGTCGTGGCCGGCCGGTCGCGCTGCCGCGGCTGCGAGCGGCCGCTGCGGCCGTGGCGGCTGATCCCCCTGCTGAGCTACGCCGCCGCCCGCGGCCGCTGCGCCGCCTGCGGGGTCGCCATACCGATCCGCTATCCGCTGATGGAGCTGGCCGCGGCGGCCGTCGGCCTGTGCGCGGCGGCGACCCAGCCGTCCGCCGCCGCCGCCCTGCTCACCGCCCTGCTCGGCTGGCAGCTGCTGTTGCTGGCGGTGGTCGACGGCGAGCATTTCTGGCTGCCGGACCAGTTGACCCTGCCCCTGCTGGCCACCGGCCTGGTCGCCGCCGTGACGCTGGAGCGGCTCGCCGTCGTCGATTCCCTGACCGGCGCGGCGGCGGGCTTCGCCGGCCTCTGGCTGCTGGCCCGGCTGTACCGCCAGGTGCGCGGGCGCGAGGGGCTGGGCGGCGGCGACCCGTTCCTGCTGGCCGCCGGCGGGGCCTGGACCGGGTGGGTCGGCCTGCCCGGCGTGCTGCTGTGGGCGGCGCTGGCCGGGCTCAGCGTCGTCGCCGCCCGCATCCTGGCCGGTCGCCGGGTGTCGGGCGCCGACCGCATGCCGTTCGGGGTCTTTCTGGCGCTCGGCATCTGGCTGACCTGGCTGCTGGGACCGCCGGGGCTAGGCGGCTGAGTCGGTCCCGGCGCCGGCAAACCTTCGACGAAACGACACAAATATGAGTTGCGGCCGCGCTAGTTCCGTCAGCCAGGGACGCCGCGAAAGATGACGATAAAGCGCAGATCCGACGGGGCGGCGGAGGCCCGGAACAACCGCCTGCTGGGGCAGCGCATCGCCCTCGCCCGCTCGGCCCGCGGCCTGACGCTGGCGGACCTGGCCGCGACCGTCGGCGGCGGCCACCAGCTCATCCAGCGCTATGAGAGCGGCGAGATGGCCGTGCCCTTCGGCCGGCTGGTGCAGATCGCCCATGCGCTCGAGACGCCGCTGAGCGCCCTGATCGGCGACGCCTTCGACGGCGCCACCGCCGAGGATCCCGAGGACCGGGTCGTGCTCCAGATCGCCCGCATCGCCGGCCGGCTGCCGCCCGCCAAGCGGGCCGTGGTGGTCGCCGTGGCGAGGGAGCTGGGCCGGCCGTAGCGGACGGCCGACGGCGGCGACGTGGTGCGGGCGGTCGGGCTCGAACCGACACTCCTTTCGGAACCGGATTTTGAGTCCGGCGCGTCTACCAGTTCCACCACGCCCGCACAGGCCGG
>NZ_CALMZS010000023.1 GCF_937870815.1 uncultured Brevundimonas sp. | reverse complement strand
TGGAGCGGCCGGCGGGAATCGAACCCGCGACATTCAGCTTGGGAAGCTGACGTTCTACCTCTGAACTACGGCCGCGCCGGGGTCGCCGGATCGGAGGCGGACCATAGCCTCGCGCCGGCAAAAGAAAAGGCCCGGCGCGGCGGCCGGGCCTTTCCATACAGGCGGGCGTCCGTCCGTTACGGAGCGACCTCGACGTCGACGCCGCGGCGTTCGAGGATCTCCTGGACGCTGTCGTCTCCGGCCAGGTGGGCGGCGCCGACGGCGACGAAGACCGCGCCCGAGCCCTCGAGCATGGTCTGGATCTGGTCGGCCCAGTTGCTGTTCCGCCGGACCAGCAGGGCCTGGTAGAGTTCCTCCCCGCTGTCGCGCATCGACTCGACGCCCAGCGCCTCGATGGCCTCGACATCCCCGGCGGCCCACGCCTCGACCAGCCTGTCCAGCTCGACCGTGGCGGTCTCGAAATCCTTCAGCGTGCTGCGCAGGAAGGCGAGCTGGGTCTCTTCGGAAAAGCCGGCGAGGATGCGGATCTGCTCGTCGATGGTCTCCAGGCCGGCGACCGGCTTGCCGGCGGCCTCGGCGCGCGCCTTGAGAATCAGTTCGACGCCGGAAGCCGGGTCGTAGCCGGCCCTGGCCAGCGGCGCGACCGACAGGGTCAGGGCGGCGAACCAGGGCCGGAACGGGTCCAACCGGGCGGCGCTGAGCCCCAGGGTCTTCGCGGCGGCGTCGAGGGCGGCGATCTCCGCCTCGGTCAGCAGGCTGGACAGCGGGGTGTCCGGCGACAGGCCGTGCTGCTGGATCAGGGGAATGATCGCGGCCTGGTCGTCGGGGTTGGAAATCTCGAGGACGATCTTCCCGGCGCTGTCGAAGGCGGCGTCGACGCGCTCCGTGCCCCAGGCCGTGGTCGGGCGCAGCAGGTGGACGGCGCCGAACAGATAGATGGTCGAGTCGGCGTCCCTGACGACCCACAGGGCGGGTCCCCGGCCCTCGGCCGGCGGGACGGCGCGGATGGCGGGGGCCTGACCGGCGAGCGGCGGCGCGACCACCTGGGCGGCGGCCGGCGACACGGCGGCGGCGGCGAGGCCGAGACCCAGCGCCGCGCCGAGGGTCAGGCGGGCGAGGGCGGAGACGGTGGTCTTGAGGCGTTTCTTGAAGGTCATGTCAGGTCCCTGGCGGCGGAATGGGGGGAAATCTGGGCGTCATTCGGCGAGGAAGATGGCCTCGATCGGCTGGTCGAAGACGCGGGCGATGCGGAAGGCCAGCGGCAGGGACGGGTCGTAGCGGCCCGTCTCCAGGGCGTTGACGGTCTGGCGCGAGACGCCGAGCCGCCCGGCCAGCTCGGCCTGGCTCCAGTCGCGTTCGGCGCGCAGCACCTTCAGGCGGTTGTTCATCGGTCGCCCCTAGCGGTGCTTCAGCCACCAGATGGCCCAGGCCACGCCGTAGCCGGCGATCTGGGCCAGCAGGACGGTCCACATCCCGGCGGCGACGAGGTCCGGGCCGCCGAGGCCGCCGAGGCGGAGCCCGGCCGGGAGCGCGCCGTCGTCGCCGGAGACCAGGGTGAGCAGCAGGATCACGCCGACGGCCATGCCGCCCGAACCGCCCCACCACCAAGCCCATTTGTGGGCCTCGCGGGCCGCCTCGTCGATGCCGCGCCACCACCACAGGCCGACGGCGAAGCCGAGGGCCATGGCGACGCTCACGGGGGCGGCCGTCAGGGCCAGCCCCGCCGCCCCGGGCGGATCGCCGGCCAGGCTGCGCACCGCCCCGGCCGCCCCGCCGAGAACGGCGCCGGCGACGATCATCAGGGCCAGGGTTCCGGGGCCGAAGGGACGCCGGGGGCGGCTGGGCGGGTTCATGCGGGCCTCCTTGCCGAGTGACAAGGGTGTTTTACATCGACCGCGGCAAATGTCAAGCAGGCTTGTCAAAACGTCCGCAAGCCTTGTCGCGGCTATTCCGCGGCGACGTCAGGGGCCGGGGCGGCCAGCTCCGGACGCGACAGGGAGCGGGGGGCGGTCTCGACCGGGGGCAGGCCGGGCAGGTCCTTGCCCTCGTGGTCGACCTGCAGGTCCTCGAAGCGGCGGGCCGAGACCATCACCTGGCTCTCCAGCGAGCCGACGAACTGGTTGTACTTGCCGACCGCCGTGTCGAGCGCCCGGCCGACGGCGGCGGCGTGGCCGCCCATCACCGACAGCCGCTTGTAGAGCTCCTTGCCCAGTTTCGCGACCTCCTCGGCGTTGCGGGTCTGCTCCTCGGCGCGCCAGCCGTAGGCGACGGCCTTGCACAGGGCGAACAGGGTCGTGGGGGTGACGATGACCACGCGCGAGGCCATGGCCGTGGTCATCAGATCGGGCTCGTGGTCGAGGGCGGCGGCGAGGAAGGCGTCGCCCGGCACGAACATGGCGACGAAGTCGGGGCTGGGCCTGAACTGGTCCTGATAGGCCTTGGAGGCCAGCTGGCGGACGTGGGTCTTCATGCTGGCCGCGGTGCGCAGCGAGGCGGCGGCGCGCTGGGCCTCCTCATCGCCGTCGGCCGCGTCGCCGAAGGCCAGCGACACCTTGGCGTCGATCACGAACATGCCGCCGCCGGGCAGGCGGACGACGAAGTCGGGGCGCTGCTGCCGGCCCGCCTCGTCCGCCGTCGAGGACTGTTCCTCGAAGTCGAACCGCCCGGCCATGCCGGCGGCCTCCAGCACATTGCGGCAGGTCTGTTCGCCCCAGCGGCCGCGCCGGCCCGTATTGCCCTTCAGCGCCTCGGTCAGGCGCCGGGCCTCGTCGCGGGTGGCGGCCGAGGCGGTCATCAGCAGCTGCAGCTGTTCCTTGAGGCCGCCCGTTTCCTCGTTGCGCGTCTTCTCCAGCGCGGCGACATGCTCCTGGAACAGTTTCAGCGTCTCGGCCACGGGCTTGAGCTGGGCTTCCATGCGCTG
>NZ_CALMZS010000022.1 GCF_937870815.1 uncultured Brevundimonas sp. | reverse complement strand
GGCTCGGTCAGGATGCGCACGAAGTCGTCGCGGGTCAGGGCCTTGAGCTCGACCCGGATCGGCAGCCGGCCCTGCAGTTCGGGCAGCAGGTCCGACGGCTTGGCCACATGGAAGGCCCCCGAGGCGATGAACAGCACATGGTCCGACTTCACCGGCCCGTATCTGGTCGACACCGTGGTGCCCTCGATCAGCGGCAGCAGGTCGCGCTGCACGCCCTCGCGGCTGACGTCGGCGCCGGCCCGGTCCTGGCGGGCCGCGACCTTGTCGATCTCGTCGAGGAAGACGATGCCCTCGTTCTCGGCCAGCAGCACCGCCTCCCGGGTCAGGCTGTCCTGGTCCAGCAGCCTGTCGCCCTCCTCGGTGACCAGCGGCCCGACCGCGTCGCGCACCGGCAGCTTGACGGTCTTGGTCCGCCCGCCGCCCAGCCTGCCCAGCATCTCGGACAGATTGATCATGCCGATGCCGCCGCCGCCCGGCAGGTCGAGCCCCTGCACCGGCGAGGCGGTGTCGGCCAGCTGAAGCTCGACCTCCCGGTCGTCCAGTTCGCCCGCCCGCAGCTTCCTGCGGAAGCTCTCGCGGGTCGCCGGCTGCGAGCCCGGCCCGACCAGGGCGTCGAGCAGGCGCTCTTCCGCGGCGGCCTCGGCCCCGGCCTGGACCCCGGCGCGGCGCTTGTCGCGGACCATGACCAGGGCCGCCTCGACGAGGTCGCGCATGATCTGGTCGACGTCGCGGCCGACATAGCCGACCTCGGTGAATTTGGTCGCCTCGACCTTCAGGAAGGGCGCCCCGGCCAGCCTGGCCAGCCGCCGGGCGATCTCGGTCTTGCCGACGCCGGTGGGGCCGATCATCAGGATGTTCTTCGGCGTCACCTCGTCGCGCAGGTCCTCAGGCACGCGCTTGCGCCGCCAGCGGTTCCTCAGCGCCACGGCGACGGCGCGCTTGGCGTCGTCCTGGCCGACGATGAAGCGGTCGAGTTCGGAAACGATTTCGCGGGGGGAGAGGTCGGTCATGGGGCAGAGATAGGGCGGCGAGCCCGGGTCCGGGAGCGCTGGTTCATCACGAAGACCGCCAAGGATGCACAAAGGACACGAAGGGATCAGAGCACGAGGCGCCGAAGGCCGTGCTTCAGGAGCGCGGTGTTGAAATTGATCAGGTAACCGAGCCGATGGCCCGAGAAGCGCAGATATGTCAAAACCTGGGCCGTATGGATCGACGCCAGGGCGTCGATCGACTTGATTTCAACCACCACGCTCCGTTCGACGAGCAGATCAAGCCGGAAGCCGACCTCCATCCGGACATCGCCATAGACAATCGGTACGCTCACCTGACGCTCGGCCGCCCGTCCCCTTCGCCTCAGCTCCTCGAAGAGGCAGGTCTCATAGACCGACTCCAGCAGCCCCGGCCCCAGCGCGCGATGCACCGCCAGGGCGGCATCCACGACATCACGCCCGATCCGCTCGGCGGACTCCGGCACAGGCTCGGCCGCTTCGTGTCCTTTGTGCATCCTTGGTGGCCTTCGTGATGAACCAACCGGTTTTGGCCTCAGCGGAACCGGAAACGAAGCATATGCGGTCCTCCGGCCGCTATTGACGCCGACCGTGCCGCTCCTGTCCCGTTAAATCGTCGAGAGACTTCGCGGCCGCACCCCGGTCGGGGTATGCGGGCCAGCGGCTGACGTCTGGAGGCGGCATGGAGTTCATCGTCGTCGGCCTGGCGGCCTTCCTGGCCTCGGGCCTGACCCTGTATTCGGGGTTCGGGCTGGGCACCGTGCTGCTGCCCGCCTTCGCCCTGTTCTTTCCGGCCCCGGTCGCGGTGGCGGCGACAGGGGTGGTCCATCTGCTCAACGGCCTGTTCAAGGGCGGCCTGCTGTGGCGCCAGAGCGACTGGGGCGTCGTGCTGCGCTTCGGCCTGCCCGCCATCCCGGCCGCCATCGCCGGAGCCTGGCTGCTGGGCCGGCTGGGGGCGGGGGCCGAACTGTTCTCGTGGAGCCTGGCCGGACGCGATTTCGGGCCGACGCCGGCCGCCCTGGTCGTCGGCGCCGTGATGATCGGCCTCGGCCTGCTCGAACTGCAGCCGGGGTTCCAGCGCCTCGCCGCCCCGCCGTCGGCCGCACCGCTCGGCGGGCTGGCCACCGGCTTCCTCGGCGGCCTGACCGGGCAACAGGGCGCGCTGCGCTCGATGTTCCTGCTGCGCTTCGGCCTCGACCCGGCCCGGTTCATCGCCACCGGGGTGATGATCGCGGTGCTGATCGACCTGTCGCGCCTGCCCGTCTACGCCCTCACCGTCGGAGCCGCCGCCAGAGCCGCCGCCGGTGATCTCGACGGGCGGCTGGGCCTGCTGGTGGGATGGGCGGTGCTGTGCGCCTTCACGGGGGCCTGGGGCGCCGTCCGCGGGTTGAAGAAGGTCACCATCGGCCTCGTGCGGGGCGTGGTCGCCGCCGCCATGCTGACCATCGGCGCGGCGCTCGTGGCCGGCCTGATCGGAACCTGACGTCCCTCAGGGCTCCAGCGTCTCCACGGTCAGGTTGCCGTTGGTGTAGACGCAGATGTCGGCGGCGATGGCCATGGCGCGCCGGGCGATGGCCTCGGCGTCCATGTCGGAATGGTCCAGCAGGGCCCGCGCCGCCGCGAGGGCGAAATTGCCCCCGGAGCCGACCGCGGCCACGCCATGCTCCGGCTCCAGCACGTCGCCGACCCCGGTCACGGTGAAGATCGAGCTCCGGTCCGCGACCAGCAGCATGGCCTCGAGGCGGCGCAGGTAGCGATCGGTGCGCCAGTCCTTGGCCAGGTCGACGCAGGCCCGGGCCAGCTGGTCCGGATACTGCTCCAGCTTGGCCTCGAGCCGCTCGATCAGGGTGAAGGCGTCGGCGGTGGCCCCGGCGAACCCGGCCAGCACCTTGCCGCCGGCGAGGGGGCGGACCTTGCGGGCCGCGCCCTTGACGATGGTCGGGCCCATCGAGACCTGGCCGTCGCCGGCGATCACGGTGCGGCCGTCCTTGCGCACCGCCAGGATGGTGGTGCCGTGCCAGCCCGGGGCGGCGGTGTCGTTGGCGTGCATCATCCGCTTCAGATGGCGGCCGGATTGCGGCCGGGCAAGCGGTTTTCGCCCGAATTCCAACGGCGCGCCGGGCCATAATCTGACCATTGTAACCCTTTACATCGATATTTCCAACCCCATAACTCGCCAAAAAAGGGTATCGACGTGCTTCATCGCGTCATCTACGCCAGTGAAGCGGTCGGTGCGACGGGCACGTCGACGCTGTCGATCGCCCAGATTCTGGGGCTGTCGGAGCGCAACAACCGGCGCGACCAGCTGACCAGCTGCGTGATGTTCCACCAGGGCCATGTCCTGCAGGCCATCGAGGGCGAGCGCGCCGACATCGACCGGCTGATCCGCCGCCTGCTGGCCGATCCGCGCCACACCGGCCTGCGCATCCTGACCGATTCGCCGATCGCGGTGCGGCGGATCGGCGAGCCGATGGGGCTGTGCGCCGACCCGCCCGCCCTGCTGCGGCGCATCGGGCTCGACTGCCTGTCGCGGATCACCGCGCGCGAGGCCGAAATGGTCCTCGACCTGCGCCAGGCGGCGTGACGCCGGCGGCCGGAGCGCCTAATCGGGGCGGGTGAGCTTTTCCGACGACGAGATCGAACGCTACGCCCGCCACCTGGTGCTGGCCGAGGTCGGCGGCCCCGGCCAGCAGCGGCTCAAGGCCGCGCGCGTCGGCCTGGTCGGCCTCGGCGGGGTCGGCGCGCCGGCGGCCCTCTACCTGGCCGGGGCCGGCGTCGGGACCCTGCGGCTGATCGACCACGATCATGTCGGCCTGTCGAACCTGCAGCGCCAGATCGCCTTTTCCGAACAGGATGTCGGCGACCTCAAGGTCGAGGCCGGCGCGGCCCGGCTGACCGCCCTGAACCCCCATGTCGGGATCGAGGCGGCGGCCGAGCGGCTGACGGCGGCGAACGCGGCCCGGCTGCTCGGCGGCTGCGACCTGATCATCGACGGGACCGATGACTTCGCCACCCGCTTCGCCGTCAACGCCGCCTGCGTCGCCGCCGGCGTCCCGCTGGTGTCCGGCGCCCTGGGGCGCTGGAGCGGCCAGGTCGGGGTGTTCGCCGGACGGCCCTGCTACCGCTGCCTGGTCCCGGCGGCGCCCCCGGAGGCGGAGACCTGCGCCCGCGTCGGCGTGATCGGCGCCCTGGCCGGGGTGGTCGGCTCGATGGCCGCCCTGGAGGCGGTCAAGCTGCTCGCCGGCGCCGGCGAGCCGCTGTCCGGCCGCCTGCTGATCTACGACGGCCTGGCCGGAACGGCGCGGACGGCGCGCATCGCCGCCGACCCCGCCTGCCCGGTCTGCGGTCAGGCCGCGGCGAAGGCCGACCGGAACAGGGCGACATAGCGGATCGTCAGTTCGTGCTCCCGGGCGTCCTCCCAGTCGGCGTGGCCGGCGTCGGCGACCTCGATCAGCTCGACCGTCCCGCCCGCCGCGCGCAGGGCATCGCGCATGCGCCGCGACTGGGTCACCGGCACGATGGCGTCGTCGACGCCGTGCACCAGCAGCACCGGGCAGGCGACCTCGGCGGCGCGGCGGCGCGGCGAGGCCGTCTCGAGCGCCGGACCCATGGCCGCCGGGTCGCCGATGCGCCGGACCCAGAATTCGTAGATCGGCTTGCCGGGCGTGTCGTCCTCGCGATTCTCCCACGCCAGCATCTCCGGCAGGTCGCAGACGCCGCAGATCGAGATCGCCGCCTTGTAGAGGTCGGGCCGGCGCACCGCCCCCATCAGCGCGGCGTAGCCGCCGTAGCTGGTTCCCATGATGGCGACGCGGTCCCGGTCGAGACCGCGCAGGGCGATGGCGTGCTCGACGGCGTCCTCGACGTCCTCCTGCATGCGGTCGCCCCAGCGGGTCCAGCCCTGCCGGGCGAAGCCGAGGCCATAGCCGCCCGAACCGCGGAAATTCGGCTGCAGCACCCACCAGCCCTGCGCGGCCAGCGCCTGCACCTGGCGGTCCCAACCGCGCAGGTCGCGGGCTTCCGGGCCGCCGTGCGGCAGCACCACCAGCGGTCCCGCCGCGCCGCCCGGGGGGGCGGTCAGATAGGCTTCGATGACGGCCCCGTCCCGGGTCCGCACCGACAGGGTCTCGCAGGCGCCCAGCCGCCCGGGGTCGAGCACCCGCGCCGCGCCGACATTGACCACGGCCCGGGCCTCGCGGTCGTAGAAGAACCAGGCGCCCGGCTCGCGCGGCCCGGTGGCGTAGGCGATGAAGCGGTTCCGCCCGACGTCGACATCGGTCAGGTGGACGTCGCAATCGTCGTCGAGGAACCGGTTCAGGGCCCGGTGGTGGGCGGCCAGGGCCGGTTCGTCGAAGGCGTATTCCAGCCGCTCGCCGTAATAGGCGGCGCCGAGATAGCGGCCGGCCGAATCGGTCAGGCCGTAGAGCACGTCGCGGCCCTCGCGGCCGTGGACCGGCGGACCGAAGGCCAGGGTGCGCAGATCGAGCTCGCGCACGCTCTCGGTGTCCTCGCCCTCGGCCCGGGCCGAGACCAGCACCACCCCGGGACGGTCGGTTTCGCCCACCCAGGCGAAGTCCGGGGCGTCGATCACCCGGGTCCGTCGGACCATCTTCCAGCCGGTCTCGCCGGGCGCCCGGGCGTAGACCGTCTCGAGGGTGCCGCGTGCGTTGATGTCGTGGCGCATCACCGCCGCCCCGCCCTGGGTGCGCCACGCATAGGTGCCGAGGGAGCCGCGCTCGAGCCGCTCGGCCGCGCCGGTGTGGATGTCGACCCGGTGCAGGCCGAGGGCCCCGTCACGCTCCCGGGCGACCATCAGCACATGGTCGGGATCGGCGGGCAGCAGATCGATGACCCGGCCCATGTCGAGGGAGTGGCGCAGGCGCTGGCGCTGGTCCTGGAACAGCACCACGATGTCGCCGGAGTCCGCGCCGACGGACAGGATCCGCCGCGAGGTCAGCTCGATCCCCTGAATGCGCAGATGGCTGCCGATCGCGGTGCGCGAGCCGGTCCTGCGGGTGACCGCGACGCGGACCAGCAGGCGGTCGTCATTGCCCCATTGCAGGGCCTCGGCCTCGAGGTCGCCGAGGGAGATGCGCCGGCGCTCCCCCTCGGGGTCGGCGGCCTCGATCAGGTCGATGGCCCCGGCGCTCTCGGGACCGGAGCCCAGCTGCTGCAGCACCGCGATGCGGCGGCCCGACGGCGACAGCACGGCCGCCCGGGTCTGGTCCGGCGTGAAGAAGGTCTCCAGCGGATAGGGCGGGACGGCCCCGGGGCCGGGGCCTCCGGGAATGGGTGTCAGGCCGGGTCCGGCCCCGAGGGCGGCCAGGGCGCCGGCGCCCCAGATCAGGTCACGCCTCGACAGGGCGGCCGCCGCCGCCCGGACTGAACCCGTGATCATTGAAACCTCCCCCGTCCCCGGACCGATGCAGCCCCAGGTCGGCGGCGGCGTCAACCCTGAAGCGTCACAGCATCGCCGGGATGACCCGGTCGGGCGGGCGGTGGCCGTTCTGGAAGGTCAGGATGTTGGCGATGACCCGCTCGCCCATGTCCTGGCGCGCCTCCAGCGTCGCCGAGCCGAGGTGCGGCAGCAGCACCACATGGGCGTGGCCGAGCAGGCCGGGATGCACCGCCGGCTCGTGCTCATAGACGTCCAGCCCGACGCCGGCGACGGCCCGCCGCGCCACCGCCTCGGCCAGGGCGGCCTCGTCGATCAGCTCGCCGCGGGCGGTGTTGATCAGCAGGGCGTGCGGCTGAAGCCGGGCCAGCCGCTCCGCCGACAGCAGGTGGCGGGTCTCCCGCGTGGCCGGACAGTTCAGCGAGACGACGTCCATCCGCGCCAGCATCTGGTCCAGATCGTCCCACCAGGTCGCCCCCAGCTCCTCGGCGATCATCTCCGGGACGGGCTTGCGGTTATGGTAGTGGACCTGCATGCCGAAGGCCTTCGCCCGTCGCGCCAGCGCCTGGCCGATGCGGCCCATGCCGACGATGCCCAGCCGCTTGCCCCACAGCTTGCGTCCGGTCATCCAGGTCGGGGTCCAGCCCTCGAAACGGCCCTCGGCCATGACCTGCGCACCCTCGACGATGCGCCGGCTGACCGCGAGGATCAGGGCCATGGCCAGGTCGGCGGTGTCCTCGGTCAGAACCCCGGGGGTGTTGGTGACGAGCAGGCCGCGCCCGACCGCCGCCTCGACGTCGATGTGATCGACCCCCGCGCCGAAATTGGCGATCATCCTCAACCGGTCGCCGGCCGCGGCGATCAGGCCGGCGTCGATGGCGTCGGTGATGGTCGGAACCAGCACGTCGGCGCGCCGCGCCGCCGCCTCGAGCGCGGCCCGGTCCATCGGCGCGTCGGTCAGGTTCAGCTCGGCGTCGAACAGTTCGCGCATGCGCGTCTCGACCGCGTCCGGCAGCCGTCTGGTTAACACGACCTTAAGCCTGGGCGGGGACATTCGAAGCCTTCGTTTTACGGACCTTCGCGTGTCTAGCAAAGCTCTTCCCCGCTTCCAAAGGCTGGCTGTCGCGGCCGCCGCCGTCTGCGCGGCGGGGCTGGCCGGGGCGGCCCAGACCATGCCCGACGGCCGCCCGACGCCGAGCGGCCAGCCGGTGCCGCGCTGGCTGTCGTTGAAGTCGTCCGAGGTGCACGCCCGCTTCGGCCCCGGCCTCGACCACCGCATCCTGTGGGCGTACCGGGTCTCCGGCCTGCCGGTTCAGGTCATCGCCGAGACCACCGAGTGGCGCAAGATCTGCGATCCCGAGGGCGCCGTCGCCTGGGTCCACCGCAGCGTGGTGTCGAGCCGGCGCAGCCTCTTCAACGCCACGCGCGAGGAAATCCCGGTCCGCTCCGGCCGCTCGCCGGGCGCGCCGGTGCGCGCCCGGCTGTCGCCGCGTTCGCTGGCGGCCATGGACGACTGCGAGGGGGGCTGGTGCCGCATCCGGGCCGGGCGGCTGCGCGGCTGGGTGCGCGAGACGGCCGTATTCGGGACCCAGGCGGGGGCGATGTGCGACGCGGCCCGCCCGGCCGGGCCCCGGCCGGGCCCCGCCGACGGCGGTGGTTGAGCCGGGTCCCGTGCTCGTGTAACCCGGCGGCCACTCCGGCCACCCGCGGCGCGCGCCGCCGGCCCCTGAGAGGCGAGCGTCTGTTGACCCAATCGAAATATCCGTCGTCGTTCGACTATGAGGCGCTGCTGGCGTCCGGCCGCGGCGAACTGTTCGGCGACGGCAACGCCCGCCTGCCGGCCCCGCCGATGCTGATGTTCGACCGCATCACCACGATCAACGCCGACGGCGGCGCCCACGGCAAGGGCCAGGTCGAGGCCGAACTCGACATCCATCCGGACCTCTGGTTCTTCCAGTGCCATTTCATCGGCGACCCGGTGATGCCGGGCTGTCTCGGCCTCGACGCCATGTGGCAGCTGGTCGGCTTCTACCTCGGCTGGATCGGCGGCCCCGGCCGCGGCCGCGCCCTCGGCGTCGGCGAGGTCAAATTCACCGGCCAGGTGACCCCGGACGTCAAGCGGGTGGTCTACCGGATCGACCTCAAACGGGTCATCAACCGCCGGCTGGTGATGGGCATCGCCGACGGGGTTCTCGAAGCCGACGGCGTGCCCATCTATACGGCCACGGACATGCGGGTCGGCCTGTTCGGCGCGCAGAGCGAAGTCGGTGCGGACGCGTAGCATCCGTGCTTAGAGTTCGCTCCGCTTTGGATTGCTGACCATTCTCC
>NZ_CALMZS010000021.1 GCF_937870815.1 uncultured Brevundimonas sp. | reverse complement strand
GATGGACGGCTGCGTGCCTTGCGTCTTTCCGGCGTGGTACGCAGCCGAAGGCATTATTGCCTGACCAGAGGCCCGGCCAAGGTCCGATCTCGTGTTTTTGAGTTGCGCAGTCCGCCGGCCGCCGATCTGCCACAAGCCCGGTGGGGCCATCCCGCAGCGCGTTCACAGATCGAGGCCGCGTCTGAGTTGATCGAGATCAACGCAGACGCATGAGAAGGCGCCTATTCTAGATTCTGATGAGCCAGGTTCGGAACGCCGAGCAGCCAGATCCGCGTGAAAACGCCTGCCGCCTGGCGAAAACGTCTTCAGATGACAGTATACCCTTCCTGAGTTTTCGAACGATCCTGCTTAGATTATAGGCCCAAGAGGTTTGAGTTTTCAGTCATTTTCACACGGCATACCGATTCCGCGCATTGACCCGTATATTAAGGACGGCAAATCATTGATTGGGTGTGATAGTGTGGCCTTGTCGCCAAGCTCTCGGAAAACTGCAGGAAGAGGACTTTATATCATGAGCTTTCGCGATATCGTTGTTGATGCGTGCCCAAAGAGCGACATACAGCGGACGCTGGAACTCTCGCGCCAAATGGCTATCGAGTTCGGAGCGAATCTGACCGTCGTTTCCTACGCCTGGCCGCGGACGTCCATTGTGGGCGACGTTTTGGCGGAGAACGCGCTCTCCGTCCAGGAGCAAACACGGGAGATGGAAGACGCTCTGGACGCCACGCGCAGGGCTTTCGACAGCGTGTTTGCGGCGAAACCGGCCGAGGTCGAGTGGTGCTCCGCCATTGTCGAGCCGACCGCGGCGCTGCTTGACCATCTACTCTCCGCAGATCTGTTCATCACCAGCGCGTCTCAGGAAAAAACCTGTGTCTCTCCGGATGCGGCTGAGCTTGCCTTGCGGTCAGGAACGCCCGTTCTTCGTCTTGGCCGGAACCTGACGACATGCCGCTTCCCCAGCGTCGTGGTGGCATGGAAGGACTGTTCGCAAGCTCGCCGGGCCTTGCATGATGCACTGCCCATTCTCAAGCGTGCTGATCGGGTGACGATCGTCGGGATTGGAGATGAGGTGTCCATCGACCGCCTTGAAGCGGTGGACGAACATTTGCGTCGTCATGAGGTGACCACGACCGGTCATCTGCATGTACCGCGGTCTGAAGGAGATATATGCGGCGATCTGCTCACCCAGGCACAGCGCGAGGGCGCAAGCCTGATTGTCGCCGGCGTTTATAGCCGTGGTCCCTTTGCGACGCGCGTGCTGGGCGGAATGACGCGCGAGATGCTGAAAAACACCGAGACATCCTGGTTCATGGCTCATTGATCGGGTCGTATCGAAACGGTGATATCGACGCTCGCGACTTCGTGCGCCTCCATCGCCTAGGCCTGTTCCAGTCGGCTCCGGGGGGATGCGGCCTGATATTCGCCGCGCCATCTCGAGCGAAGCCTGTCGCGAACACCGAAGACAAACACGCGCCGCTGAGGCTCCGAAACTCACAGTTGGAAACGACATCCGGAAGAAGTGTGATCCTTGAGAACCCGACTGCGCGAACCGCCTCGACTGAAGGCCGGCCGTTGCGGTCGCAGACACACCTTCGAAAAGGCAGTCCCCGCTTCGTCGACTGAGGCTGATCAAGACCTATGACGGCTTCCATGCCGCTCTCGACCTGCCCGCCCCTGCCCGGGCGAACCCTTTTCGTTGTGGTCTGCTGCCTGCCTGGATCCCTGTCCAGGACCGTGGGTGAAGTCAGCCTGGTGATCGTGGGAGCCATGCTGAGCCTGATACTCCGCCGGGCTGAGCCCCCTGCCCGTCATATGAAGCCTCGGCCCCTCAGGGGGCACGGAGGCGTCGCCGGGGTCGGATTCGACGGGAGGGCTCACCGCATCGGGCGCCCGGGTTTCGCCTCCAACCGGCGTATCGCGAATCTCGTCGCCCATGACCATTCCCCTGGAAATCGACTGCTGCCTGACCTGCGTCTTTCCGGCGCAATACGTAGGCGCGGGCATGGTTGCCTGACCAGAGGCCCGACCCACGTTCGATAGAGTGTTTTTGAGCTGCCGCGCCCGCCCGCAAGGCGTTGCTTCCCCGCTCTGAGGGCGAAGACTGTCATGATCGAGGCGGTGGAAATCAAAACGAACGCCGCCAAGCGTCGCGGAACCAAGATCGCGCGGGTCGCGCGAGACCTGGCCGGTTGCGGCTTCTATGTGAGGGACGCGCGGCTGCCCGACGACGTCCGCGCGGCGGCGAACCCTCGAGATCGCCCCTGAGGGCGCGCCGCCTTACCGGGAACGAGCCCCCGCGTGCAAGCTGGACGCTTGGGCGACTGGTCTCGATACGCGGTTGCTGCGTTTGACCTTGCCCGGGTTTGGCCACCCCCGGTCATCAAGCGGGTCATTTTGCGTACCTCTGAGCACACCGCTGCGGTTTATGAAGTGGGCGCTTAGCAAGATCATGAGCAACCGAGATGGCGTAACACGCGGAGGGGAACCTCAGCTTATGCCCGGGGTGCCCTTCAGGCGGCCTTGGGCCCGCAGCAGGAGCGCGCGCGGGTTTGGGTGAGATCCTCCAGGATCACGCAGTCAGGCCCCGGGCCGCCGACACAGGCGGCGTCGCAGTCATTCACCAGCTTGGCCAGATCGGCTTCCAGCGCCTTCAGTTCGGAGAGCTTGGTCTGGACGTCCTCCAGGTTCCGCCGCGCCAGATCGCGGGCGTCGAGGCAGGAGCGGTCGCCGTTCTCCAGCAGATCGACCAGGCTGCGCACCTGATCGATGGGAAAGCCCAGCTCGCGGCAGCGGCGGATGAAGGTCAGGCGTTTCAAGTCCGCGTCGGCATAGGTGCGATGCCCGCCGTCGCGGCGCTCGGCGCGGCGCACCAGACCGATCTCTTCGTAATAGCGGATCGTCGGCGGGTTGGTCCCGCTGCGCTTGGCGAGAGCTCCGATCGAGAGAGCACGGTCCATGTCGTCATCCGGAAAATAGGGCTTGAAGCTAAAGTTACTTGAAGTCCTACAAGGCGTCCAACGGGAACGACCTAACCGCCCGCGCAGGAGACTGAGACATGCTGTCGAAGGACGTTCCGATCGCCTGCACCCTCGGGGCCGGCGACTATCAGGCCCGGATGCGGTGGATCTCCGATCTCAACCAGCGCAGCCTTCAGAGCCATCGCCGGGACGACCTGACGCTGTCCGTCGACTATGAGGCCGGCGCGCTCGCCGATGTCGAAACCCTCGTCCGCCAGGAAGCCGCCTGCTGCGCCTTCCTGACCTTTGAGATCGAGCCGCGGCCCAAGTCGGTCCGTCTCGTCGTCACCGCGCCGGAAGACGCACGCCTCGCCGCCGACACCCTGTTCGAAGACTTTATCGCCTCGGGTCCGTCGATCCCGGCCCAAACCTGTGGATGCTGCTGATCATGACCTCCCTGAACCCCGGCGCGCCGTTGAACGCCGAGCCCGCCAAGGGCGACCCGAACCAGAAGGCGGTCGGCGTCGGCTCCATCGTCGCGACCTCGGGGGCGCTGCTCGGCTGCGCCGCCTGCTGTGTCGTGCCGCTGGCCTTCCCGGTGCTGGCCCTCGGCGCGTCCGGCGCGGTCCTGGCCTGGTTCGCGGGCGCCCATATGTGGATCAGCGGCCTCGCCTTTATGATCGTTCTGTCCGCCTGGGGCTGGCTGGCGTGGCGGACGTTCCGCCGCGGTCATCCGCTGGCGCGCTCGACCGTGATCATGATGACCGTCTCGACCCTCATGCTCGCCCTGGCGCTCGTCTGGCCCCGGATTGAACCCGCTCTGATGGCGATGCTGCGATGACCCTCGAAACGACACCGAAGAAGATCAGACCGCTCTGGGTCGTTCTCGGACTGGCGGGCGCCTGCGCGGTCTGCTGCGCCGTTCCGATCGCGGCGCTGGTGATGGGCGGGGCGACACTGGCCGCCGCCGGCGTCGCCCTGAGCCAGAACTGGGACGCGATCGCCTGCGGCGCCCTGATGCTGATCGTTCTGGGCGCCGCCCTGGTGTTGATGCGGCCGAAGCGCCCGGCGCCGTCCTGCAGCGTGGACGGCGCTTGCGGCTGCAAGGAAAAGGCCTGAGACATTCGGCTGTCGGCGACCCCCTCGGAGCGCCGCAGGGTCAGGACTAGGGATGAGCACGTCTGAACTTCGCGACGCCCTCGAAGCACGAC
>NZ_CALMZS010000020.1 GCF_937870815.1 uncultured Brevundimonas sp. | reverse complement strand
TCGGATCGTCGGTCGAGTTCGGCGCTGCGCGTGCCCACAAGCATCGTCACTCCGCGCCGGCCCCCGGCGCACAGCATTGGAGGTTCTCTAGATTGCGCGGAGCGACCTGCAGGAACCGGGCCAATGCTGCCGGACCCGGTTCGACGCCGGGTCCGCCGGTTTGCGGACGTGGCAAACCAGCCCGGCCAGGACGAATGTCGGCTTTCCAACACAGGCCGCAGCATTCGATACATTTCCGCGGCTATGAAACGCGATCGCCTTCCATTCCGCGTGGCGAGAAATCGACAATGATCGCGCGTGATCAGGGATCCGGGCCAAGAATGCTGAAGCCCCGGTCGGCGAAACGTCGCGATGCCGCGGGCGTCGCGCTCGGCCTGCTGGCGGGTGGCCAGTTCGATGGCGCGGCGGCGCGCCTCCTGCTCGGAGGCGGACAGGCCGCCGGCCTCGCGCGGCGGCCCGGCCGGACGGGCCGCGGCCGGGGCCTCGGTCTTCGGACGGGCGACGTCGAAGCCCTGCGGGCGCTGGTGGCCCGGGGTCGCGCCGACCCGGCGCTTGGTCTCGACCACCACGGTCTTGGTGCGGCCGTGGCTGAAGCTCTGGCGCACGGTGCCGGTCGAAACCGATCCCGCCTGCCGGGGCTTCAGGCTCAGCGGCGCGCGCGGCCCCGTCTGGGACGGGGTCCCGGTCGGGGTCTGCTGGCCGTCGTTGGTCTTGTCGTTCTCGTCAGTCATCCGGTCGCTTTACTCGGGACGGCGGAATATCCGCCATCGTCTCGTTCAAACACAAAAAGTCGTGCGGCGCCCCGCCCCCCGCTCAGGGAGCAGAACCCCGCCCGTTCAAATCCTTGTCCGGGTCCTCAGCCGGCCTCGCACCCCACTCCGGGGGCAGAAGCGGTCGAAATCCCGCCAGTCGTTCGACCTCGAAGGTCCAGCGATCGGCCCGCCCGCCCTCAAGCAGGACGGCGTGTATCGCATTTTCCAGCCCGAGGGCCAAACTCAAATCGTCGGCGGTGAAAGCCCCGCAGACTTTCGGCGGCGGAGTCCGGTGTTTGGCCAGGGCCAGCAGCTTGCCGCGTCCGTCGGCGGACCCGTCCGCCGCCTCGATGATCCACGCGGCCTTGCCCGAACGGATCGCGGCGGCCGCCTTTTCGAACCCCGAGATAAGCACGCCCTCGCGCCGGGCAAGCCCCAGCTGGTCCAGACAGCGCCGGAACAGCAGGCTTTCGACCAGGTCGGGCAGGTCGGCGGCGGGCCTCAGGGGCGCCCTGGCCGCGCGCGCGAACAGGTTCTTCCTCACCGCCGCCTCGACCGAGGCGCGGTCGGCCGCGACCCACAGGCCGCGGCCCGGCAGCTTGCGGGCCAGATCGGGGGCGACCGTGCCGTCCGGGGCGGCGACGAAGCGGACCAGGCGAGATTCGTCCATGACCTGGTGCGTCACCAGGTCCCGGCGTTCCCTCTCAATCGTCGCGTCGCGCAACCCCATGAACGGCCCGGTCTCCCATCACGCGTTTTCGGGCTGTTCGGAGTCCCCGGCGGGGACTTCGTCTTCGTCGCCTTCCGGCGCCGTCTCTTCCTCACCCTCGGGCGCGGCGAAGACGGCCTCGGCGTCATACTCGCCCTCGCCCTCGTATTCCGGCTCCGGCTCCGGCTGCGGCAGTTCGGAGGCGTCGATCCAGCCGGCGGCGACGCGGGCCTGGAGGATCAGCATCTCGGCCTCTTCCTGGGCCAGGTTGAAGCTTTCCAGCACGCCCGGAAGCTTGACCCGCTCGCCGTTCTTCACCTCATAGCCGCCGCGGATCTCGTCGGTGGCCAGGTCGGCCAGGTCCTCGACGGTCTTGATCCCGCCCTCGCCGAGGGCGACGGCGATCGGCAGGGTGACGCCCGGAACCTCGAGCACGCCGTCCTCGACGCCCAGTTCCTTGCGCTTCGCATCGAGAATGGCCGCCTGCCGGTCGAGGAAGTCGCGGGCGCGGGCCTGCAGCTCCTCGGCGGTGTCCTCGTCGAAGCCCTCGATGTCGGAGATCTCGTAGGGCTCGACGAAGGCCAGATCCTCGACCGTGGCGAAGCCCTCGGTGACCAGCAGCTGGGCGATCACCTCGTCGACGTCCAGCGCCTCCTGGAACAGGGCGGTGCGTTCGGCGAACTCGCGCTGGCGGCGCTCGGAGTCCTGGGACTCGGTGATGATGTCGATCTGCCAGCCGGTCAGCTGCGAGGCGAGGCGGACGTTCTGGCCCCGCCGGCCGATGGCCAGCGACAGCTGTTCGTCGGGCACCACCACCTCGACGCGGTCGGCCTCCTCGTCCAGCACCACCTTCGACACCTCGGCCGGGGCGAGGGCGTTGACGATGAAGGTCGGCTCGTCGGCGTTCCACTGGATGATGTCGATCTTCTCGCCCTGCAGCTCGGCGACCACCGCCTGCACCCGCGAGCCGCGCATGCCGACGCAGGCGCCGACCGGGTCGATCGAGGAGTCGTTCGACAGCACGGCCATCTTGGCGCGCGAACCGGCGTCGCGGGCGGCGGCGCGGATCTCGATGACGCCGTCATAGACCTCGGGCACCTCCTGGGCGAACAGCTTGGCCATGAAGCCGGGATGCGAGCGCGACAGCATGACCTGCGGCCCCTTGGCCTCCGGCCGCACGTCGTAGATGTAGGTGCGGATGCGGTCGCCGATGTTGAACACCTCGCGCGGGATCGAGTCGTTGCGGCGCATGATGCCCTCGCCGCGGCCCAGGTCGACGATGGTGTTGCCGTATTCGACGCGCTTGACGGTGCCGTTGACGATCTCGCCGACACGGTCCTTGAACTCCTCGTACTGGTTGGCGCGCTCGGCGTCGCGGACCTTGCCCATGACCACCTGGCGGGCCATCTGGGTCTGCACCCGGCCGAACTCGAACGGCGGCAGCTCCTCGACATATTCCTTGCCGACATGGGCCTCCGGGTCGCGCTTCAGGGCGTCTTTCAGGCGCACCATGGCGCTGTCGTTGAACTCCTCCAGCTCGTCTTCCGGCCGCCAGTCGTCCTCGACCACGGTGACGTGGCGGGTCAGGCTCAGCTCGCCCGACCTGATGTCGATCCTGGCGCGGATGTCGTGGTGGGCGCCGTAGCGCGACTTGGCGCCCTTCTGGATCGCCTCCTCGATCGCCTCGACGACGACCTCCTTGTCGATGTTCTTCTCGCGCGCGACCGCGTCGGCGATCTGCAGCAGTTCGAGTCGGTTCGCGGAAACGCCGGCGACAGCCATGGTCTAGTCCTCGGTCTCAGTGTTGTCGTTACGGGCGGCGCGCTTCTCGGCGCCCGCCTTCATCAGTTCGTCAGTCAGCACCAGCTTGGCGTCGACCAGCCAGGCGAAGGGGATCAGGGCGGTGTCCGCCTCCCCCTCCAGGTCGATGGCGATGTTGTCGCCGTCGGTCCCGGCGATCGTTCCCTTGAAGCGTTTCCGCCCCTCGATCATGCGGTCCGTCTCCAGCCGCGCCTCATAGCCCTCGAACAGGTCGAAATCGGTCAGTCGGGTCAGCGGGCGGTCGACGCCCGGCGACGACACCTCCAGCAGGTATTCGCCGCTGATCGGGTCGGCGGCGTCCAGCACCTCCGACACGGCCCGGCTCAGCCGGGCGCATTCCTCGACGGCGATGTCGTGGTCGCCGGGCCGTTCGGCCATGATCTGCAGCCGCCGGCGCAGGGTGCCGCCCATCAGCCGCACGCGCACGATGTCGAGGCCCAGGCTTTCCGCCACGGGTTCGATCAGCTCCAGCAGAGCGCGGTCTTCGACGGTCTTGGCCTTCAAAGGCTTTGGTCCAAACAAAAAGCGGCGGGCCATCCGGGGCCGCCGCTTCAAACGGCGCCGTTGGACGCCGGTCTAACGATGTGAGGGGGCGTATAGGCGAAGGAGGCACCGTTGTCATCTTGAATCCGAACCAAGAAACTAAGTTGCTTATTTTCTATAAAGCTGCTTATCTAACTGGAGAAGGAGTTTGACCATGTTTGCAAAATACGTCGGCCTTACCGCTGAGGCGGCGCAAGCCATAGAAGCGAAACGGAAAAACATCGCGGAATCGGAGAGCGACATCATCGTTCGCGAACTCGGCATTGGCCTTGTTCAGGAAGTCGGAGATCCCACAGCGCGTCCAGCCAAACTCGATGTGGGCCAAGGAATAGCGCTGGCGATCGGAGAGACCATTCATCTCTTCCTTTCGAAGACGGACGCTCTGAGCGGTCGTCCCGTTGGTTCTGCGACCGTTACTCCAGACGGACTGCTGGTCGAGGGAGTGCTCTTTGGGAAGGACCGCGGCAGCTATGTCCAAAAACCGATGCAGTTCTATCAGCAACGCCATTCACATCTCGGGGCGGACGGAAAACTGGTGCCGCTCAGCGCGTACCGACAGTGGTACGCCTATCGAGATGGAAAGCTGCTGCCGCTGGAAGCCTTGAAGGACCCGTCGAAAACGAGACGCCGCCGCACGAGCGTTCAGATGAATGATCGGCTTTCAAAGCTCTCGGCAACCGAACTCTTGAAGGAACTGGGATTGTAGGGCTCGCGCCTCACATCGCCATCCGCGCTTCGATCGCGTCATACGGCGCGGTCAGGCCGCCGTCGCGTTCGATCAGGCCGGCGGCGGTCAGGGCCTCGACATCCTCGTGCACTCGCTTGTAGTCGCGGCCCAGGTCTCGGGCCAGGGCGGCCACGCTGGCGGCGGGATGGGCGTGCAACCGGCGCAACAGGGCGAAGCGTTTCGGCGTCAGCACCTTCAGCAGGGTCTCGTAATTCTCGAACACGAAATGATCCTGGGGCGCGACCGTCTCGCCGCGTTCCGCCCGCTCCCAGACGTCGGTGACGCGAGCGGCGATTTCGTCGAAGCCCTCGCCGACATGAAACTCACGCTTGGTCATAGATTGCGTCCCGTCTTTCTGATTTCCGCGGCGGAATCCGCGAGCAGGGCCTGGATGGATACGAAAGCGTAGGCCTTTTCCTCGTCCTGGATGTGGCAGTGATCGCCCTTGCCACGCTCGTTGTCGAACGCCACCAGACGAATGCCGGGATAGCCGTAGAACAGGCTATATTTGAACGGATGTCGGCTCGGCGGAATGGGTTCCAGAAGCCGCCACACCGTGATCTGCAAAATGGCTCCGTCCTCAAAGACCTCCTTGACCCGGATCAGTCGTTCTGCGGACATATGGCATTATACGCCATAGATGACGCCGCATCAACTCTCCCGCACGAACTCCAGGAAGATCGGCGCGGTGTCGCCCAGCTTCTTCTCTTCATAGCGGGTGACCACGTGGTCGGCCGGGGCCTCGCGCCAGTCGTCGGCCCGCTCCGCCGTCCATTCCAGTCCCGGCGTCCGCTCGAACCGCTCCAGCGCCCAGTCGGCATAGTCCTTCCAGTCGGTGACGAAGCGCAGCCGGCCGCCGGGCTTCAGCAGGCGGGCGATCTCCCGCGCCGTCTCGTCCTGCACCAGCCGCCGCTTGTTGTGCCGCGCCTTGGGCCAGGGGTCGGGGAACAGGATCATCACCCGGTCCAGACTGGCGTCGGGCAGGGCCGCCATCACCTCGCGGGCGTCGCCGGCGTGCAGGCGGACGTTCTTCAGCCCGCCCTCCTCGATGTGGCGCAGGGCCGAGCCGACGCCGTTCAGGAAGGGCTCGCAGCCGATCACCAGCGCGTCCGGGTGACGCGACGCCTGTTCGGCCAGATGCTCGCCGCCGCCGAAGCCGATCTCGAGCCAGACCGCCTTCGCGCCGGGCATGAGGGTCTGCGGGTCCAGCGGGCCGGCGGCCGGATCGGGCAGGGCGATGGAGGGCAGCAGGGTGTCGAACAGGGCCGCCTGACGCGGCTTGATGGCGCGCGACTTGATGCGGCCGAACGAGCGGAGCGGGCGGCGGGCGGGATCGTCGGGGGAGGCCATGGGGCGGGGCTCTAGAGGGACCAGATGCCAGGTTCGAGGGCCAGGAAGAAGGCTTGGTCCTTTTCCCTAAAACCTAGTCCCTAAAACCTGGTCCCTAAAACCTGGAACCTCAGACCAGCGCCTTCAGCCGCTCCGCCAGATCGGTCTTCTCCCACGAGAAGCCGCCGTCCGCGTCCGGCTGGCGGCCGAAATGGCCGTAGGCGGCGGTGCGGGCGTAGATCGGCCTGTTCAGCCCCAGGTGCTCGCGGATGGCGCGCGGCGTGGCCCCGCCGATCATCTTCGGCAGCTCGCGCTCCAGGATCTCCGCGTCGATCCGGCCGGTGCCGTGCAGGTCGACATGGACCGACAGCGGATGCGACACCCCGATGGCGTAGCTGATCTGGATGGTGCAGCGGTCGGCCAGGCCGGCGGCGACCACGTTCTTGGCCAGGTAGCGGGCCGCGTAGGCGGCCGAGCGGTCGACCTTGGTCGGATCCTTGCCCGAGAAGGCGCCGCCGCCGTGCGGGGCCGCGCCGCCATAGGTGTCGACGATGATCTTGCGCCCGGTCACCCCGGCGTCGCCATCGGGCCCGCCGATCTCGAACGAGCCGGTCGGATTGATGTGCCACTCGGTCTCGTTGGTGATGAAGCCATCCGGCAGGACCTCGCGGATGTAGGGCTTGACGATGGCGGCCACGTCGTCCGACGACAGGCCCGGCGCGTGCTGTGTGGACAGCACGATCGAGGTGGCCCGCACCGGCTTGCCGTTCTCATAGTACAGGGTCACCTGGCTCTTGGCGTCGGGCTCCAGCTTCGAGCCGCCGGCGTGACGCACCTCGGCCAGCCGCTTCAGGATGTTGTGGCTGTACTGCAGCGTCGCCGGCATCAGCTCCGGGGTCTCGTTCGAGGCGTAGCCGAACATGATCCCCTGGTCGCCGGCGCCCTCGTCCTTGTCGTTGGTGGCGTCGACCCCCTGGGCGATATGGGCCGACTGCGGGTGCAGGTGGTTCTCAAAGGTCAGCCTCTCCCAGTGGAAGCCGTCCTGCTCGTAGCCGATGTCGCGCACGACCCTGCGCACCGTGGCCTCGATCTCGTCCTTCACCCCGGGGGCCCAATTGCCCTCGACGTCCATGATCCCCCGGCCGCGGATCTCGCCGGCCAGGACGACCCGGTTGGTGGTGGTCAGGGTCTCGCACGCCACCCGCGCCTCGGGATCCCTGGACAGGAACAGGTCGACGACGGCGTCAGAAATCTGGTCGGCGACCTTGTCGGGATGTCCTTCGGACACGCTTTCGGAGGTGAACAGGAAGGACGAACGGGTCAAGGCGGACTCCTGGAGCGCAGGGAAGGTCGCCAGACATATAAAGATATGTTTATATGTTCAAGCCGCGAGGCGGCGTCATGTTGCGGGCCCGCGGCGCCAAAACAGAAAGGCCCGGTCGCAGACCGGGCCTTTTTGCTGTTCCGACTGGAGCGGGCGAGGCGATTCGAACGCCCGACCCTCACCTTGGCAAGGTGATGCTCTACCCCTGAGCTACGCCCGCGCTTCAGTCGAGGGCGGGCGTATAGCGGACAGTCGCGATCCCCTGCAAGCCCTTCGCGCCGAATTCCACGCCCGAACCGCGCTCAAGCAGCGAGCCGCCGCGCGGCGAGCGTTGGCGCACCCGAGCGCGCGTCAGCGCGGCGCCAGCCGGATGGCTCCGTCGAGCCTTATGCATTCGCCGTTGATGTAGACGTTGCGGGCCAGCTCCAGCACCAGCGAGGCGTAGTCGGCCGGCGTGCCGAGGCGGCTCGGAAAGGGGATGGCGGCGGCCAGGGCGTCCTGGATCTTCTGGTCCATGCCGGCCATCATCGGCGTCCACATGATGCCGGGCAGGATGGTGTTGCAGCGCACGCCTTCCTGGGCCAGGTCGCGGGCCACCGGCAGGGTCATGGCGTAGACCCCGCCCTTGGAGGCCGAATAGGCCGCCTGGCCGATCTGGCCGTCCTGGGCCGCCACCGAGGCGGTGTTGACGATCAGGCCGCGCTCGCCGTCGGCCATCGGCTCCAGCGCTGCCATCCCGGCCGCCGACTGCGACAGCACCCGGAAGGTGCCGAACAGATTGACCCGCACGGTGCGCTCGAAGGCGGCCATGTCGTGGGCGCGGATCTCGCCGGTGTCCTTCTTGCGCGAGACGGTCTTCTGGCCGGTGGCGATGCCGGCGCAGTTGACCGTCAGCCGCTCCTGGCCGTGGGCGGCGCGGGCCGTTTCAAAGCCGGCGGCCACGCTGGCGTCGTCGGTCACGTCGACCCTGCAGAAGACGCCGCCCAGCTGTTTGGCGATGATCTCGCCGCGTTCCTCGTTGAGGTCGAACAGGGCCACCTTCGCGCCGGTGGCGGCGATGGCCCGCGCCGTGCCCTCGCCGAGCCCCGAGGCGCCGCCGGTGACCACTGCGGCGATGCTGCTGTCGAGTTTCATGGCGCGAGCCCCTATGTTGTGTGAACCTTGAGAATGTCGCGGGGTTTAGCCGCCATGTCCGCCAAAGCCAAACCGGTCACGCCGGAAGAAGCCCTCGACCCGTCGCGCGCCCTCGTGCCGTCGGTGCAGCGGGTCAACGAGATGCGGGTGAGCAGGGGCTTCTGGCCCAAGATGCGGCGCACGGCGTCGCGGCTTCCTTTCGCGCGCGAGCTGGTCAGCGTCTGGTTCGCCGCCCGGGATCCCGAGACGCCGCCGGCGGCCAAGGGCGTCATGGCGGCCGGACTGGCCTATTTCGTCCTGCCCTTCGACGCGATCCCCGACGTCTTCGCCGGCATCGGCTTCACCGACGACGCCGCCGTCATCGGGGCCCTGATCGCCACCCTGGGCGCCAATATTCACAGGCGTCACCGCGAGGCGGCCGCGGCGGCCCTGCGCGCCTGGCGGAGCTGATCCCGCCTCAGCCCGGCCGACGGCCCCATAGCGGGGGAAGGGGCAGCAACATGCCGACCCGGGCCCGGTAGTCGCGATAGCGTTCGCCGAACACGTTGATCAGATCGTGCTCTTCCAGCTGGATGGCGATCAGGATGTAGGCGGTGGCGACGACCGCGAACATCAGATGTCCCACGCTCATCGCCGGAGCGGAGAAGAAGGCGATGATGAAGCCGAGGTAGATGGGGTGGCGCACGAGCCGGTAGAACAGGGGCGTCTGGAAGTCGGAGGGCGGGACTTCCCGCTTCCTGCGGTAGGCCCAGACCTGTCTCAGGCCGAACAGGTCGAAATGGTCGATCAGGAACGTCGACAGCAGCACCGTCGCCCATCCCAGCCAGAACAGACCCATGATCGCCGTCGACGCCGGCCCGGGAGGCGCGCTCCACACCGGCGCCGGCAGCGGGCGCCACTGCCAGAACAGCAGGATCAGCGCGAGGCTGGCCAGAAGGACGTAGGTGGAGCGTTCGACCGGCGGCGGCACGATCCGGGTCCACCAGGCCTTGAACGCCGGCCGCGCCATCACGCTGTGCTGGACCGCGAAGACGCCGAGCAGGACGAGATCGATCAGGATGGCCTGCGCCACGGGCCCGGCCGTCCCGGAATCGATGGTCTTGGGAACGGCGAATCCGCCGACGAAGCCAATGGCGTAGAGGAAGCTGGCGAAGAACACCGCATAGGCGGCGACTCCGTAGAGGACGGCCAGCGAGCGCATGTCGGTTTCCCTCCGGAGCGGACAAGGCTTCCGCTAGGGAAACATAACACCGTTGTCATATCGCCGGAAGCGCCCCCTTCCCGGTTCGGGACCGCGCAAAAATCGTCCAGGGGCGCGGCGGACCCCGTGGCGCCGCCGTTGCGGGGAGGCTAATCAGCCCCCGGCCCGTTTGAACGGGCCGGGAGACCAGCGCGAATGACGGCCCTCATCCTCCACGGCGGCGCGGGCGCCCGGCGCGGGCGCGACTACAGCGCCGAGATCGCCCACATGCGCGAGGTGGTGGAGGCGATGAAGGCGCGGCTCGGCGCCGGGGCCTCGGCCCTCGATGTGGCCGTCGAGGCGACCGTGAGGCTCGAGGATTCCGGCCTCTATGTCGCCGGGCGCGGGGCCAGCCCCAATCTGGCCGGGGCCTGGGAGCTGGACGCCAGCCTGATGGACGGCGACGGCCGCCGGCCCGGTGCCGTGGCGGCGCTGCAGGGGTTCCGCAATCCGATCCGGGCCGCGCGCGCGGTGCTGGACCACACCCCGCACGTCATGCTGGTCGGCGCGGGCGCGGCGGCCTTCTGCGCGGAACAGGAGCTGGAGCGGATCGGGGATCCCGGGGCCTGGTTCACCCGGGCCGGACAGGGCGAGGACAACCACCCGCCGGGAACGCTCGGCCACGGCACGGTCGGTTGCTGCGTGCTGGACCGCGACGGCCGGCTGGCCGCCGCCACCTCGACCGCCGGCGTGTTCGGCAAGATGCCGGGCCGCGTCGGCGACACGCCGATTCCCGGGGCGGGAAGCTGGGCGGACGGCCGCGTCGCCGTCTCGGCCACCGGCCAGGGCGAATATTTCATCCGCGTCGCCGCCTGCGCCCAGGTCGGCTGGCGGGTCGGCGCCGGTCAATCGTTGAGCGAGGCGGCGCGGGCGGTCATCGACGAGATCGGCGGGCTGGGCGGCGACGGCGGCCTGATCGCCCTCGACCGCGACGGGACCATCGCGGCGCCGTTCAACAGCCAGGGCATGAAGCGGGCCTGGCTGACCCCCGCCGGGGAGATCGGCGTCGAGGTGTTCGGGCGATGACCCCAGAGTTCTGTACTGCTGATTGGACCGTCCAAGGATTCTATTGTTGGAGGCCGGGCGCGGCTGACGCCGATCGAAGTGGGGAGTTCGAAGTGGTGTGGTCCCCACTTGCCCGTCCCCACTTGCCAAGTGTTCGACCACATCGAACGCTTCTACAATCCGACCCGCCGCCACTCGACCTTGGGCTATCTCAGCCCGATGGACTTCGAAAGGCAGTTGTAGCTTGACCAGGTGTCCACGCTGGAGTTGCTCGGTAAGGCCGCGTTCGGCATTCCCTTCCTCGCGCCGGGCGGCTGGGCGATCTGATCTTTAACACCATCGAGGGGAGGGCGGAGCATTGTCGATCTTTGACCAACTTGGACAACGGCCTCCTGCGGCCGAACTCCTCGACTGGCGGTTCGTCGACTTCGACGATTCCGAGAACCGCATCCGCGTCTCGTTCGACGGGCACCATCGCTTCACCAATCCGTCCGGATTCCTCCAGGGAGGCTTCCTCTGCGCAATGCTCGACGAGGCCATGGGGTGCGTGATCACGGCGTCGACCAGTGCGTCGCTCTTCCCCACCACCATCTCGCTGAGCGTCGACTTCATCAGGCCGGCTCGGCCCGGTAGAATCTTCGGCGAGGGGCGGATCACGTCCATGGGCAAGACGGTCGCGTTCATCGAAGGAAAGCTGTTCGATGAGCAGGATCGGCTCCTCGCCCGCAGCACCGCAAGCTCGAAGCTCGTACCGCTGGACCCCTCCTGGATCCGTCCCTCGCCCGCCTAGGACGACGGCGGCGAACCAACAATCCAAAGGAACTCCGCCATGACCGCGATACCCCGCTTCCAACTGTTCGAGTTCGAAGACTTCAGCTGGTTCGTACGCGTCCGGTCATGACCGCCTTCTGAGCCATGGGCGGTCGCGGTAGTTGACGCCCTGAAGTGGGGACATACACCACTTTCCGTAACAGAAGCAGGGACGTACACCACCTTCCCCACCAGATTGTAGACCCTTTCGCGCTCCGCTTGACACAAGAACAAACAAGGAACATTCCCGCCGCCAGAGATGGAACGGGGGCGCTTCAATGGCCAGACAGGCTCGGGTCGTGATCCCCGGAACGCCGCATCATGTCACGCAACGCGGCAATCGCCGACAGCCGACCTTCTTCGACGAGGGCGACTATCTGACCTATCTGCAACTGGCGGCCGAGGCGCGCCCTCATGCTGGAGGCGTTGGGCGCGAGCCTGTTTTGATGGCGCAAAGGGGTGTGTGTCCCCGCTTGCCTGTCCCCACTTGCCCGCTTGCCCGGGGAGAAAATCTACTCCGCCGCGATCGCTTCCGCGCCGCCGGCCAGGTTCCTCAGCACATAGGGCATCACCCCGCCGGCCTTGAAATAGTCCAGCTCGGTCTGGTTATCGATGCGGCA
>NZ_CALMZS010000019.1 GCF_937870815.1 uncultured Brevundimonas sp. | reverse complement strand
TTCTCCAGCTCCATGATCTCGTCGCGGGCGTCGTCGGTCTCGCCCAGCTCGCGCTGGATCGCCTTCATCTGCTCGTTGAGATAGTACTCCCGCTGGGTCTTCTCCATCTGGCGCTTGACCCGCGAGCGGATCTTCTTCTCGACCTGCAGGACCGAGATCTCGCCCTCCATCAGGCCGTAGACCTTCTCCAGCCGCGACGGCACCGAGACGGTCTCCAGCAGGCCCTGCTTGTCGGCGATCTTGACCGACAGATGGGCGGCGACGGAGTCCGCCAGCTTGGACGGGTCGGTGATCTGGGGGATCGAGCTGAGCGCCTCGGGCGGCACCTTCTTGTTCAGCTTCACATAGTTTTCGAACTGCTCGACGACCGCGCGCAGCAGGGCCTCCGACTGCGACGGCTCGCCCGGATCGTCGGCGATCGCCGCCGCCTCGGCCTCGAAATAGTCGGTGCGCCCGGTGAACCGGGTCAGGCGCGCGCGGCTCTTGCCCTCGACCAGCACCTTGACCGTGCCGTCGGGCAGTTTGAGCAGCTGCAGCACCGTGGCCAGAACCCCGATCGGATAGATGGCGTCGGCCTCGGGATCGTCGTCGACGCTGTTCTTCTGGGTGGCGAGCAGGATCTGCTTCTCGCCCTTCATGATCTCGTCGAGCGCCTTGACGGACTTCTCGCGCCCCACGAACAGGGGGACGACCATGTGCGGAAAGACGACGATGTCTCTCAGCGGCAGGACGGGCAGGGTCTTGGTCTCTGACATGATGCGTACTTCCCGGGGCCGTCGTTGATCTCCGGCCCGCCGGGCCGGCGTGCGGGGCGACCGTGCCCCGCCGTATCGACTCGGCCCGCCGTTCGGCGGCCTTCGGATGAGTATGTGGTTCGGATCAGCCGGGGTTCAAGCGTAACGGGTAGGCGACCGTCCCTTCCATCCACAGCCGTTCCGGGAGCAAACCCCGGGCCCGGCCCCGGGGTTCCACGGCATCGTCCATGCGCGACGCGCGGCCGGGACGCACGAAATCCCCCGCGCAGCGTGTGTCGCCGCCGCATCACCGCGGCCATTGAAAAGGGTGGGACCGGCGCCGGACCGCCCTGGACGAGGGTTCAGCCCGGGACTCAGGCGGCGCTGTCGGGCGCGGCCTTCTTGCCCCTGGATTCCGAGTAGATCAGCAGCGGCTGGGCCTTGCCCTCGATCACCTCGGCGTTGACCACGACCTCCTCGACGCCCTCGAAGGTGGGCAGTTCGAACATGGTCTCGAGCAGGATGCCCTCGAGGATCGAGCGCAGGCCGCGGGCGCCGGTCTTGCGGGTGATGGCCTTCTTGGCCACCGCGATCAGGGCGTCGTCGGTGAACGCCAGGTCGACGTTCTCCATCTCGAACAGCCGCTTGTACTGCTTGACCAGGGCGTTCTTCGGCTCGGTCAGGATCTTGACCAGGGCTTCCTCGTCGAGGTCCTCCAGCGTCGCCAGCACGGGCAGGCGGCCGATGAACTCGGGGATCAGGCCGAAGCGCATCAGGTCGTCCGGCTCGACGCCCTTGAGGATGTCGCCGGTGCGGCGCTCGTCGATCTCCTTGACCTTGGCGCCGAAGCCGATCGAGGCCCCGTCGCCGCGCGCCGCGATGACCTTTTCGAGGCCGGCGAAGGCGCCGCCGACGATGAACAGGATGTTGGCGGTGTCGACCTGCAGGAATTCCTGCTGCGGATGCTTGCGGCCGCCCTGCGGCGGCACCGAGGCGACGGTGCCCTCCATGATCTTCAGCAGGGCCTGCTGGACGCCCTCGCCCGAGACGTCGCGGGTGATCGAGGGATTGTCGGACTTCCTCGAAATCTTGTCGATCTCGTCGATGTAGACGATGCCGCGCTGGGCCCGTTCGACATTGTAGTCCGAGGCCTGCAGCAGCTTGAGGATGATGTTCTCGACGTCCTCGCCGACGTAGCCGGCCTCGGTCAGGGTCGTGGCGTCGGCCATGGTGAAGGGCACGTCGATGATCCGCGCCAGGGTCTGGGCCAGCAGCGTCTTGCCCGAGCCGGTCGGCCCGATCAGCATGATGTTCGACTTGGCCAGCTCGACGTCGTTGTTCTTCGTCGCGTGGTTCAGACGCTTGTAGTGATTGTGCACCGCGACCGAGAGCACCTTCTTGGCGTGCGCCTGGCCGATCACATAGTCGTCGAGGACCTCGCGGATCTCCTTCGGCGACGGCACCCCGTCCTTGGCCTTGGAGAAGGAGATCTTGTGCTCTTCGCGGATGATATCCATGCAGAGCTCGACGCACTCATCGCAGATGAACACGGTCGGCCCGGCGATGAGCTTGCGCACCTCATGCTGGCTCTTCCCGCAGAACGAGCAGTACAGGGTGCTCTTGGCGTCTGTGCCGGCGGCTTTGGTCATCGACCCTTCTCACTCCCGCGATCGACCCCGATATGAGGCCAAACGCGCTTCCCTCGCGTTGATTCCCGAACCATGGGCGCAAAGGTCTTCAAAAAATGACAATCACCCATCCCGGCGCCCGCCACAACCCCGCGAAAGCGAAGCAGGAGACGGAAGCGGACGGTTCACTGTCGATGGCGATCGCGGCGAATGTCTGACATGGGACGCCAGCCTCCGTTTCGCCAGCCGCCCCGCAAGGATCAGGCCATCGTCGCCTTCGACTTCGACGGCACCCTGACGATCCGCGACAGTTTCACCGAATTCCTGCGCTGGCGCGCCGGCCCGGCCGCCTGGGCGCTGGGGCTGGTCAGGATGGCGCCGGCGGTGGCGACCTACGCCCGCGACCGGGACCGCGGCCGCATCAAGGCCGCCTCGGTGCGCGAATTCCTCAGGGGTGTGGACCGCGCGACACTGGAGGCGGACGCCGAACGCTTCGCCGGGCGGATCTGGCGCCGGTTCATGCGGCCGGACGCTCTCGCGGTCTGGAACGCCTGGGGCGACCGGGGCGCGCACCGGGTCATCGTCACCGCCAGCCCCGAAACCACCGTGGCCCCGTTCGCCCGCCGGCTGGGCGCCGAGGCCCTGCTGGGCACGCCGCTGCTGTTCGACGCCGACGACCGCGTCACCGGGGCCTTCGCCGGCCCCAACTGCCGGGGCGAGGAGAAGGTGCGACGATTGAGGACGGTTTACGGGGACGATGTGCGGCTGGCGGCGGCCTATGGCGACACCTCCGGCGATACGGAAATGCTGGAGATCGCCGGGGAGAAGGGGTTTCGGGTCTTCACCGGGCGACCCCGGGCCTCGCGCCCGGAGCCGGAGGGCGGCCGCGCCCGGCCCTGGAGCCTGATCGGTTGAGGCGGAATCGCTTCGCGATTCCGCCGATGCCGTGAATCAGGCTCCAGTCTAATGCTGGAGCGAAGATCCGGGTTTGGACGCGATCGCGTCCAAACCGATTTCACTCTAGACCGTCTTCACCCCGTCCTCGTCGGCCTGTTCGCGCTTGTCGTAGACGTGGTCGACGACGCCCCAGGCCTTGGCCTCTTCGGCGCTCATGAAGTGGTCGCGGTCGAGGGTCTTCTCGACCTCCTCATAGGTCTGGCCGGTGTGGTGGACGTAGATCTCGTTCAGCCGCCGCTTGGTGTAGCGGATGTCGGCGGCGTGCAGTTCGATGTCCGAGGCCTGGCCGCGGAAGCCGCCCGAGGGCTGGTGCACCATGATGCGGGCGTTCGGCAGGGCCACGCGCTGACCGGCGGCGCCGGCGGCCAGGATCAGCGAACCGGCCGAGGCCGCCATGCCCATGCACACGGTGGAAACCGGCGAGCGGATGTATTGCATGGTGTCGTAGATCGCGAGAGCCGACGACACCTGGCCGCCGGGGCTGTTGATGTACATGCTGATTTCCTTCTTCGGATTCTCCGATTCCAGGAACAGCAGCTGGGCGCAGATCAGCGAGGCCATCGAATCCTCGAACGGCCCGGTCAGGAAGATGATCCGTTCGCGCAACAGCCGCGAGAAGATGTCGAAGGCCCGCTCGCCCCGGCTGGATTGCTCCACCACCATGGGGACGAGGTTCATGTTCATCAGTTCGATCGGATCGCGCATTCAGGCCTTCTCGGGATGCTGGGGCCGCGACTCGCCGGTCGCGCGCCTGTTCGACAGGATATCGCGTCGCCCGGCGAAGGATGCAAGGCGCGGACCGGGCCCGGGCGGCCGCGCGGCGGTCAGAGCTCGTCGTCTTCCCTGAGCAGATCTTCCTTGGTGATCGGCGTATCGGTCACCCTGGCCTGGTCGAAGATCAGGTCGCAAACCTTCTCCTCATAGATCGGGGCGCGCATCTGGGCGGCGGCGTTGGGGTTCTGGCGATAGAAGTCCAGCACCTGACGCTCCTGGCCCGGATAGTTGCGGGCCTCGTTCATGATGGCGTTGTTGAGCTCCCGGTCGGTGACCTGGACGTTGTTGGCGCGGCCGATCTCGGCCAGCACCAGACCCAGGCGCACGCGGCGCTCGGCGATCTTGCGATACTCTTCCTTGAGCGTCTTCTCGGACTTCGCGGCGTCCTCCTCCGGCAGGCGGCCGGCTTCCTTGTCGGCCTGCACCTGGCTCCAGATGCTGTCGAATTCGGCATCGACCATCTTGGGCGGCAGCGGGAAGTCGTGGGCCTTGTCCAGCTCGTCGAGCAGGGCGCGCTTCAGCTTGAAGCGGGCGGCGCCCTTGTACTGCTGGTTCAGGTTGTCGCGCAGCAGCTCCTTGAGCTTGTCCAGCGACTCCAGGCCGATGCGCTTGGCGAAATCCTCGTCGACCACGGCCGGGGCCTCGGCCTTGATGGCCTTGACCTTGACGTCGAAGGTCACGGCCTTGCCGGCCAGGTGTTTGGCCTGATAGTCCTCGGGGAAGGTCACGTTCAGGACCTTCTCCTCGCCGACCTTGGCGCCCTTCAGCTGCTCCTCGAACCCCGGGATGAAGCGGTTCGAGCCGATCACCAGCTGGGCGTCCTCGGCGGCGCCGCCCTTGAACGGCTCGCCGTCCAGCTTGCCAAGGAAGTCGATGGTGAGCTCATCGCCCTCGGCGGCCTTGACGTTCTTGCCCTTCTTGTCCTCGTACGACCTGGCCTGGCCGGCCAGCTCGGCCAGCGCCTCGTCCAGGTCGGCGTCGGTCGCCTCATAGGTCGGGCGCGTCAGCTCCAGCGACTTGATGTCGACCGGGGTGAACTCCGGCATCACCTCCAGCGACATCTCGTAGGCGAGGTCGTCCTGGCCGGCGATGACCTTGTCCATGTCCGAGGTCAGCTTCATCTCGGCCGGGGCGGCCGGGCGCACCTTGGCGTCGTCGAGCGCCTTCTGGCTGGAGGTGTTCAACGCCTCGTTGACGATCTCGCCCATCAGGTCGCGGCCGAAGGTCTTCTTCACATGCGAGGCGGGGACCTTGCCGGGCCGGAAGCCCTTCAGCTTCACCTGCGGCGCGACCTCCTTCAGCTTCGCGTCCAGCTTCTGGTTCAGCTCCGCGACGGGGATGGTCACCGCGATCACGCGGCTGAGGCCTTCGGAGGACTTTTCGACGACTTGCATGGTCGGGATTCTGACGCTCTGGGGCGGCGCCTTGGCGGCGGGGCGCGCGCGATATGGGTAAAGCAAAAGGGCCGCCCCGGAACCGTTTCCGGCGAGGCGGCGCCTTGAAGCCCGCCCTTATGTAGAGGACGGCTCCAAAGGTCAATGTGAACCCGCAGGCATCGGGTTCCGGCGACGGCCGCAAACCGCTATCTGAAGGCATGGACCAGTCCCCCTCCCCGATCGGAGTCGCCATCTTCCCGGTGACCCCCCTGCAGCAGAACTGCACCCTCGTCTGGTGCCGCAAGACGATGAAGGCGGCGATCATCGACCCGGGCGCCTCGGTCGACGCCCTGCTGGCGGCGGCGACCGGACGGGGGCTGACGCTCGACGCCATCTGGATCACCCACGGCCATCTCGACCACGCCGGCGGCGCGGCCGAGATGCAGGAGAAGACCGGACTGGACATCATCGGCCCGCACCCGGACGACCAATTCTGGATCGACGGCATCCCCCAGCAGGGCCGGATGTACGGCCTGCCCGGGGCGCGCAGCTTCACCCCGACGCGCTGGCTGGCCGACGGCGACGCCCTGACCCTGGGGGAGACGCGCTGGGAGGTGTATCACTGCCCCGGCCATACCCCGGGCCACGTGATCTTCTTCAACCGCGCCGCCCGGTTCGCCCAGGTGGGGGACGTCCTGTTCAAGGGCTCGATCGGCCGCACCGACTTCCCGCGCGGCGATCACGCGGCGCTGCTCGCCGCCATCACGACCCGGCTCTGGCCGCTGGGCGACGACGTCGCCTTCGTGCCGGGGCACGGGCCGACCTCGACCTTCGGGGCCGAGCGGCGCAGCAACCCGTTCGTCTCGGACGAGGCGATGCGCGGGGCGCCGGTCCCCCGGCCCGCGGCGGGCCCGTCCTAGAGCCTGATCGGTTGAGGAAGAATCGCTTCGCGATGCCGCCGATGCCGTGAATCAGGCTCCAGTATAATGCTGGAGCGAAGATCCGGGTTTGGACGCGATCGCGTCCAAACCGATTTCACTCTAGCGGGCGATCAGCAGGCCGATGACCACGCCGAGGCCGAGCGCATAGAGCGTCGCCTGCATCGGCCCCTCCTCGACCGCCCGGCGCAGCCGCTCGGCCCGGGCCCGGCCCCAGTCGCGAGCCGCCAGGGCGTCCTCGCGGACCGCCGTATGCAGCGGCCGGGGCCCCGGGGTCCGCGCCTCGTCGCCGAGCAGGATGGCGTCGGCCTCGCGGTCCAGCCGCGCCGACTCCAGCTCGACGCCGTCGTCGATGTCTTCGGGACCGGGCTGGCCGGTGTACGTCGTCTCGCTCATGGCGGGCTCCCTGAAATGCTCGGTACGGCCTGTTCAATCCACGCCTCCCCGGGCGGTTCCGGCGCGTCGGGAAAGTGATTGAACGGGCCGCCCGCCCCGGCGTTCTACCGGCGAGGAGGCCGCCATGACCTATATCGAGCCCACCCCGCCCGGCACGCCCCGACCCGACATGCCCCCGCCGGACACCCCCCAGCCCGACATCGACCCGACCGAGGCGCCCGACGAGATTCCGCCGCTCGAACCCGGCGGCGGCGGCGAGGGGGACTCCCGTCCATACGGCGAGGACTGACGACCGGCGTTCGTCAAACCCCCTGATTCGCTCGCGTTTCTGTGAGGAACGGACCGGAACCGGACGGGGTCGGGGGGGTTCAGTCAGCAACCTCGACCGTCGGTGTGAAAGGACATTGCAATGGCTTTAGGTCAGCCCATCCGAGCCTCCGGTGTTTCCAAGCGGGGCTTCGCCTCGATGGATCCGGAACGACAGCGGGAGATCGCGCGCAAGGGCGGCGCCAGCGTGCCCAGCGAGAAGCGCAGCTTCTCCCAGGACCGCGGCCTCGCGGCCCAGGCCGGACGCAAGGGCGGCGAGGCCTCGCACGGTTCGCGCGCCAAGGAGACCCGCTCCTCCGAATAGGCCCCCCGGAGCCGGGACGGAACCCGGAGGGGCGGCGCCGGACATCCGGGCCGCCCCTTCCGATTCAGGCCTCCAGCAGCGCCAGCGCCACCGAGGGTTCCGGCCCGGTCTCGAAGGCGGCGACCCGCCAGCCGGACGCCGCCGCCAGGTCGCGGACCGAGGCCTCGGTGAATTTGCGCGAATTCTCGGTGTGGATGGTCTCGCCGCGACGGAAGGCGACGATCCGCCCGTCGATCTCCACCTGCATGTCCCGCACCGCCTCCAGATGCATCTCCATGCGCGCGGCGTCGGCGTTCCACAGCGCGCGGTGCACGAAGCCGTCGATGTCGAAACCCGCCTTCAGCTCGCGGTTGGCGCGGACCAGCAGGTTCCGGTTGAAGGCCGCCGTCACCCCGGCGGCGTCGTCATAGGCGGCGGTCAGCACCGCGGGCGCCTTGACCAGGTCGACGCCGAGAATGAACAGCGCCCCCTCGCCCAGCTGGCGCCGGGCGGCGGTCAGGAAGGCCACGGCCTCCGCCTCCTCCAGGTTGCCGATGGTCGAGCCGGGGAAGAAGCCGATCCGCCGTCCGTCGCCGATTCCCTCGGGCAGGGCCGCCAGATGCAGGAAGTCGCCGACCAGCGGCGCGACGCGGATTCCGGGATAGGTTTCGTCGATGCGCCGGGCCGCGGCGCTGAGCGCGTCGGCGCTGATGTCGATGGGGACATAGGCGGCCAGGCCGGGGGCCGCGTCGAGTACGATCCGGGTCTTCTCGCTGGCTCCCGAGCCGAATTCGACCAGCGTCGCGCCGGGACCGAAGCGCGCCGCCCAGGCCGGGGCGACCTCACGCAGCAGCGCCGCCTCCTGCCGGGTCGGATAGTATTCCGGCAGCCGGGTGATCTGTTCGAACAGGCGGGACCCCTCGGCGTCGTAGAACCATTTGGGCGAGGCGACCTTGGGCGAGCGGCCGAGGCCGTTCAGGAGGTCGCGGCGGAACCGGGCGGTCTCGGCCTCGCCCGCGGCGCGCGCTTCGGGAGCGGGCAGGTCCCTGGCCAGTCTCAGTCCCATGAACGCCCACCTCTGCTGCGGATAGAAGAAATTGCGGTAGCTGACCCGCTCATGACCCTCCGGCGTCGCCCAGCAGGATCCGCGCAGCACCATCTGGTTGGCCATGAACTTGCCGTTGTACTCGGACGCGGTCCCTTCGGTCGGCCGGAAACCCCGATATGGGGCGTAGGCGCTCGAGGTCCACTGCCAGACCTCGCCGAATGCGTTGGAAAACACCTCGGGGCGGCAGCGGACCGCATGCTCCCACTCGGCCTCGGTCGGCAGGCGGGCGCCGGCCCAGCGGGCGTAGGCCTCGGCCTCGTAGAAGCTGACGTGGCGCACCGGCGCGCCGGGATCGACGGTCCGGCGGCCCGCCAGCGTCATCGTGGTCCAGCCCCGCTCCTCGCGGCGCCAGTACAGCGGCGCCGTCCAGGACTCCGCCCTCACCGCCGCCCAGCCGTCCGACAGCCACAGCTCCGGCCGCTCATAGCCGCCGTCCTCGATGAAGCCGATCCAGTCGGCGTTGCTGACCAGGTCGTGGTCGAGGCCGTAGGGCTCCAGCCACTGGAGGTGGGCCGGCCCCTCGTTGTCGAAGGCGAAGCCGTCGCCGTCGTGGCCGATCCGCGCCAGCCCGCCCTCGAAGCGCGTCCGGCCGCCCCGCGGGGGCTGGGCCGGGGCCCGCCGCGGTTCGGCGTCGTAGGCGGCCGGGTCCAGCGGAGACCGCGCCATCAGATTGAGCAGATCCATCAGGAACAGTTCCTGATGCTGCTGGTCGTGGTGCAGGCCGAGGGTGAACAGATAGGCCTGCCGCCCCCGCGGCGGGCCGCGCCCGAGCCAGGCCTCCATGCGCCGGTCGATCTCGCGCCGGTAGGCCAGGACCTCGTCCAGCGACGGCCGCGTCATCAGCCCGCGATCGCCGCGCGCCACCCGCTCACCCAGGGCTTCATAGTAGCTGTTGAACAGAAATTGGAGGCGCGGGTCGACCGGCGCATAGCCCGGCTCGCCGGCCAGGATCATCGCCTCGAAGAACCAGCTGGTGTGGGCCAGGTGCCATTTGCCCGGGCTGCAGTCGGTCATCGACTGGGCCGCCAGGTCTTCCGGGCCGAGACCGCGGGCGAGATCCGGCAGGGCCGAGCGAACCCGTCGGAACGCCTCCAGCGAGGCGTCCGAGGACGCCGGGACTCGGATGGATGCGGTCATGCGTCGGCCCCTGGACGTCCCGTTCCCCCGGCCGGGGACAACCGCCACAGTCCCTGTTTGTTCCACGGCGACGGCGGCCTGTCCAGCGGAACGCTCCCCTCGCGCGGGGCGTTCAGATCGCGCGTCCCGATTTACGGCGACACGTCCGCCGTGGTGAGAGTTTCCGCATGTCGCTGCCCAGCGCGCCATCCGAGGGTGGCCACGACACCGACCCCGTCGCTCCGGAAGGCATTGTGGACCGCGCCAGCTGGCGCGAGGCGGTCACCGCCCGCCTGCCCTCCCTGCGGGCCTTCGCCTGGTCGCTGTCGCGCAATGGCGCGGACGCCGACGACCTGGTCCAGGAGACCCTGACCAAGGCCTGGACCTATCGCGACCGCTTCGAGCCCGGCACCAACCTCAGGGCCTGGCTGTTCACCATCCTCCGGAACTCCTGGTATTCGTCGGTGGCCAAGCGGAGCCGCGAGGTCGCCGACGAGGACGGACGCCACGCCGCGCGCCTGACCGCCGAGGGCAGCCAGGAATGGACCGTCGAGCTCAGCGCGCTCAGGCACGCGCTCGACGACCTGCCGCCCGAGCACCGCGAGGCCATCGTCATGGTCGGCGCCGCCGGCCTGTCCTACGAGGAGGCGGCCGAGATCGCCGGCTGCGCGCTCGGCACCATCAAGAGCCGCGTCAACCGCGCCCGCAACCGGCTGGCGGAGGCGATGGACATGCCCCGGGGCGCCGCCTGACGGTCACGACCGCTCGCCGCGGCCCGGTTTCGGCGCGGTCAGCCGGTCGAGGTGTTCCGTCAGCACGGCCGGCGTCGGCGCGGCCTCGACGGCCTTGAAGGCCTGGCGCAGCGCGGCCTGCACCTCCGGCCTGTCACGCGGCCCTGATCGTTTCGCCATGGGTCCCCCCGGCCCGCACCGGCGGGCATGGGCCGGCGGCGGGCCCTCTCGACTATCCGACCGGGGCGGCCGGTGTCAAAGGCGGCGGACGGCGTCCAGCAGCTCGTCGACGGCCTCGGCGGTCGTCGCCCAGGAGCAGACGAAACGCACCGATCCGTCATCGAAGCGGTAGCAGGCCCAGCCGAGCTCGTTGAGCCGCCGGTGGGCCTCGGCCGGCATATGGACGAACACGGCGTTGGCCTCGACCGGATGGGCCAGGGCGAACGGCGACCCGGCCGCCAGGCCCCCGGCCAGCCGTTGCGCCATCAGATTGGCGTGGGCCGCGCCGTCCTCCCAGGCGTTGCTCTCCAGCAGGCCGAGGAAGGGCGCGGCCAGGAAGCGGGCCTTGGACGCCGTCTGCCCGGCCTGCTTCAGTCGGTTGTCGATGCGCCGCGCCAGCGAGCGGTCGAACATGACGATGGCCTCGGTGCAGTTGGCCCCGGCCTTGGCCCCGCCGAACACCAGCACGTCGACGCCCAGCCGGGCGATCTGTTTCAGATCGAACCCGGCCGCCGCGGCGTTGGCCAGCCGGGCCCCGTCGACGTGGACGCCATGGCCCTTCAGCTTCATCGGCTCGATCAGGTGGCGCAGCTCCTCCTCGGTGTAGACGGCGCCGTATTCGGTCGACTGGGTCAGGCTCAGCGCCGCCGGGGGCTGGCGGTGGCCGACCTCGGGCTCGTCGAGGGCGGCGGCCAGCGCCAGCGGATCGATCTTGCCCGAGAAGCCCGGCAGGCCGATCAGGCCGACGCCGGACCCGAAGAAGCCGGGCGCGCCGGTCTCGTCGGTGCAGACGTGGGCCGCGTGATGGGCCAGCACCGCCTCGTGCGGCCACGCCAGCATCGACAGGGCGATGGCGTTCGCGGCCGTGCCCGAGAACACGAAGCGGACCTCGGCGTCGGCGTCGAGGCGGGCCCGGATCTGGTCGGCGGCGCGCGCCGTGACCTCGTCCGCGCCATAGGCCCGGGCGTGGCCCTGGTTGGCCTCGACGAAGGCCTGCAGGGCGGCCGGCGCCATGCCGGCGGTGTTGTCCGAACCGAAGTCGTGGCGCATCGCTCAGTCTTCTCCGGTTTCCGGCGCGCCGGCGGCGGCGTCGCCCGTTCTCCGCCCGGCCCGCCCGGCCGCCGGCGCGACGGGCGGCAGGTCGCCCGCGTCGCCGTAGGGCACGGCCACCTGGTGCGGGAACGGAATCTCGATGCCGGCCGCGTCGATGGCCTCCTTGCCGCCCTGCATCAGATCGGCCTGGGTCTGCCACCAGTCGTCCGAATTGACCCAGGCCTGCAGGGTGATCTGGACGGCGCTGTCCAGCAGGGCGGTCACCCCGGTCCAGGGAGCCGGGTCCGGCAGCACCTTGTCGTGCCCTTGCGCCACCGCCTCCAGCACGCCGCGCGCCGCGTTCAGGTCCTCGCCGTAGCCGACCGTGAAGTTGATCTCCACCCGCCGCGTCCTCTGTCCCGACAGGTTCAGGATGACGTCGCCCAGCACCTTCGAGTTCGGCACGACGATCTTGTGGTTGTTGGCGTTCGCCATCTGGGTGGTGAACAGGTCGAGCCGCTGCACCGAGCCGGCCACCCCGCCGACGTCGATCACGTCGCCGACCTTGTAGGGTCTCAGCACCAGCAGCAGCACCCCCGCCGCCACGTTGGACAGGGTTCCCTGCAGCGCCAGGCCGACCGCCAGCGAGGCGGCCCCGAGAACCGCGATGATCGAGGTGGTCTGCACCCCGAGCCGCTGCAGGATGGCGATGAAGCCGATGATGTAGATCACCACCCGCGCCACCTGGATGGCGAAACTCAGGACGGTCTGGTCCTTGCGGAAGGCGTGGACCCGCAGCAGGGCGCGCCGCGTCAACCGCGCCGCCCAGCGCGCCCCGATCACCGTCGAGGCCAGGATGACCAGGGCGATGGCCAGATTGATCGCCAGGTCGCCCGCCAGGTCGGTGAGCTTGGCCAGCAGGGCCGCGTCCAGGGCGGCCGCCTGCCGGCCGGCCGCCAGGGCGTCGTTCAGCGAGGTCTGCAGCGAGGTCATCCGGCCGGGTCTAACGTCCCTGCTCCGTTTTGGAAGCCCGCCGGGGCCGGATTCTTCAGCCGGTCGCCGTCCCGATCCGCCCGCCCCCGCCCTCCAGCGCGTCCAGCAGGTCGATGACGTCGTCCAGGGAGCCGGCCTCGCGCGCGGGCTTGTCCCAGCGGATGCGGCTGATGCGCGGAAAGCGCATGGCCACCCCGGACCTGTGCCGGGTCGACCGGTTCAGCCCCTCGAAGGCGATCTCCAGCACCAGGCCGAAGTCGCGTTCGGCCCGCACCGCGCGCACCGGTCCGAACCGCTCCACCGTATGGTCGCGAACGAATTTGTCGAGCTGCCTCAGCTCCTCGTCGGTGAAGCCGAAATAGGCCTTGCCCACCGGCGTCAGCGCCCCTTCGTCCGTCCACACGCCGAAGGTGTAGTCGGAATAGAAGCTCGAGCGCTTGCCGTGCCCGCGCTGGGCGTACATCAGCACGGCGTCGATGACGTGCGGATCGCGCTTCCATTTGAACCACGGGCCCCTGGGGCGGCCGGCCACATAGGGGCTGTCCCAGCGCTTCAGCATCAGCCCCTCGGCCGCCGCCCCGACCGGGGGATCGGCGCGCAGGGCGGCCAGCTCGTCCCAGCCCGCAAAGGGCACGATCGGCGACAGGTGCAGCCGGGCCCCGCCCTGCCCCTCGACCAGCGCCTCGAGCCGCGCCCGGCGCTCCTTCAGCGGCAGCAGCCGCAGGTCCTCGCCACGCTCCGCCAGCAGGTCATAGGCGACGATGGCCGCCGGAAAGGCCGCCATCCTCCGGGCGTCGACGCTCTTGCGGTTCAGCCGCTGCTGAAGATCGCCGAAGGGTGCCGCCCCGCCGTCCCGCCAGATCACCAGTTCGCCGTCCACCGCGCCGTCGAACGCCAGCCCGGCCATCACGTCCTGGAAGGCGCCCGAGATCTCGTCGCCCGTGCGTGAATACAGCCGCGCCGCCCCGCCCTCGCGCACGGCCTGCACCCGGATGCCGTCCCATTTCCACTCCGCGGCGTAGTCGGCGGGGTCCAGCCTCGGGAAGTCCGCCGCCCCGTCGATGGCGGTGGCCAGCATGACCGGCCGGAACCGTCCCGGCGCCGCGGCGTCGGGCCGCTCGCCATGGCCCTCCAGCCAGGCGAACAGGTCGCCGTAGGGCGGCGTCAGCGCATGCCACAGCTCCTCGATGTCCGACGCCCCGACCGGCTCCAGCGCGGTCCATCCCTCCCCGCCCCCGGGCTCGGGCGGGGCGCTGACCCGCTCCGGACGGACCATGGCCGCGGCCGTCCTGGCCAGCCGCGCCGACAGGCCGACCCGCAGTCCGCCGGTCATCAACTTCAGCAGCGCCCATCGGCCCTTCGGTGCCAGGGTGTCGAGCCAGCCCTCGAGCAGGCCGGGAACCTCGGCCCGCCCGGCCGTCCGCAGCGCCTCGACCACCTCGCCCAGCGACGGCTCGCGATTGGGGCGACGGTCCGGATCGGGCGGCCAGATCAGCGCCACGGTCTCGGCCAGGTCGCCGACATAGTCGTAGGACCAGCCGAACAGCACCGGGTCGACCCGGCCCTCCACCGCCCTGCGGATCATCGCCGGCCTGGCCGCGGCGAAGGTCAGCTCGCCGGTCAGCGCGGCCAGCGCCCAGCCCCGGTCCGGGTCGGGCGTGCTCCTCAGATAGTCCCTCAGCAGGATCAGCTTCGCATTGCGCGAGGCCGTCAGCGACAGTCGGTCCAGCAGTTCGGCGAAGGCGCGCATGCCGCCTTCAAACGCGAAAACGCCGCGGAAGTCTCCCTCCGGCGGCCCCGCGCGGCGCGGTCAGGCCGCCCGGGCCCGCTGGCCGGTCTCGGCGAAGGCGCGCAGCCCCGCCCGTCCGTCGCCGACCTGGTTCATCACCTGCGCCAGGGCGGCGAAGTCGATCGGCTTGTTCAGATAGGCGTCGGCCCCGGCCTCCAGCCCGGCCTCGTGGTCCTCGGTCCGGGCCGAGGCGGACAGCACCACGATCGGCGTCTCGCGATTGACCCCCGCCCCGGCGCGGATGGCCCGCGTGGCGGTCAGGCCGTCCATGACCGGCATGTTCACGTCCATGATGATCAGATCGAAGCGCTGGCCCGCGGCCATCTCGACGGCGATCTGGCCGTTCTCCGCGGTCGACGAGACATGGCCGGCCGAGCTCATCCAGGCTTCGAGGATCATCCGGTTGACCGGGTGATCCTCGACCACCAGCACGCCCAGCGACCGGCCGCCCTCGACCTCGGCCGCGATCGGCGCCGCGGCTTCCTGGCGGGTCCACTCCACCACCGCCGCCTCGACGCTGAAGGTGAAGGTCGAGCCCTCGCCCACTGTCGACTCCACGGTGATGTCGCCGCCCATGATGTTGGCCATCCGGCGCGAGATGGTCAGGCCCAGGCCGGTGCCGCCGAAACGGCGCGTCGACGAGGCGTCGACCTGGGTGAACGGCTGGAACAGCCGCTCGAGATCCTCGGGGGCGATGCCGGCCCCGGAGTCCTTGACGACGAAATCGAACCGGACCCGGTCCTCCCCGATCGGCTCGGAGCGGACGGTATAGATCACTTCGCCGGCGTCGGTGAATTTAACCGCATTGGACAGCAGGTTGTGGATGACCTGGCAGACCCGCAGCGGATCGCCGCGGACCACGGCCGGCGGTTCGCCCTCGAAGCGGGCCGAGAAGATCAGCCCCCTAGCCTCGGCCTGGGCCTGGAACGGCCCGATGATCCGCTTGTGCAGGTCCTCCACCAAGACGTCGACGACCTCGAAGGTCATCTTGCCCGCCTCGATCTTGGTCATGTCGAGGATGTCGTTGAGCAGGCTCAGCAGATTGTCGCCCGAGTTGCGGATGATCGACAGATATTCGCGCTGGCTCGGCTCGAGCCGGGTGGCCCCGAGCAGTTGCGCGGCCCCGAGCACCCCGTTCATCGGCGTGCGCAGCTCATGCGAAATGACGCCGAGGAAGCTGGACTTGGCCTCGCTGGCCGCATCGGCGCGGTCGCGGGCGGACTCAAGCTCCTCGATCAGATGGGCCTGATGTCTTTGGAAGACGCGGATCCGCTCCTCGCGCAGCATGGTCATCAGCACCAGCACGACCAGGCCCGCGGCCGTGAACGGCACCACCCCCATGAAGGCCCAGAACAGGTCCGTGCCCCACAGGGAGGCGGCGATGACGGCGGCCGAGACGCCGTAGGGCGACGAGATCACCACGGCCTGTTTCGGCGAGCTGCGCAGCTGGGCGAACACCAGCACATAGCCCGAGACCAGCAGGGTCATGGCCAGGGGCTGGCCGAAGGGGTGGCCCGAGAACCACGCCATCAGCGGCGCGGTCGCCCAGGCGGCGGTGGTCGCCGTGGCCACGGCCGGGAAGATCAGGCCCCAGCCGGCTCCGACCCGGTCGCTGATGCGCTTCTCGACCGCGCCGCGCAGGGCGCCGGCGGCGATGGTGCCGAAGAACCAGAAGGCCGCCGTGATCGGCCCGACCACTGACAGCAGGCCCACGGCCCAGCTGGAGATGATCAGATAGCGGAGATACTGGGTCTGCAGAATGGCGCGCAGCGCCTGGGCGGCCTCGCCGGAACCGGGGTCGCCGTTCGCCGGCTTGCTGATCCCGTCGGATTCGACCATTGCGCGCCCTTCCCCATTCCAGTCCGGGCGAACGCTAGGAGCAAGATTCTAAGACGAGGTGAACGCTGACGCTTTCCGACGACGCCGTTCGGCGAGGCGTCGCGGTTCAGCCGGACCCGGCCTCGGCCGGGGTCAGGGCGCGGATCGACAGGGCGTGCACCGGCCCGGCCAGCTCCTCGCGCAGCAGGTCGTTCACGGCCCTCTGGCGCTGGACCCGCCCCTGGCCCTCGAAGGCGCGGGAAACCACGGTGACGTTGAAATGGCTCTCGCCGCCGGCCCGGCCGTCGACGCCGCCTTCGTGGTGATGGCCGGCGTGGCGGCCGCTGTCGTCCTCGATCTCCAGACGCGCCGGCGCCAGTCCCGCCGTGAGTTTTTCACGAATAATCGTCGCGATCGGGCCTTCCGGCATGCGCTTGTCCTTGTTGGCGACCAATTCGCCCCTACACTTCGCGCGATGTCATCCGCGTTTCAATACAAGCCCCGCTTCAAGGATATGCGGGTCAGGCCGCCCCGGCCCGAGGAGGAGGCGGCCGAGGCCGACGTCCTGCACCTCAAGCCGGGCGAGAAGCCGTGCCAGTGGCCCGACTGCCGCCAGGCCGCCACCGCCCGCGCGCCCCGCTCGCGCGAGCGCCTCAACGACTTCTACGACTTCTGCCAGCGCCACGCCGGCGAGTACAACAAGGGCTGGAATTTCTACGCCGGCATGAGCGAGGGCGAGGTGCGCGCCGCCCAGGAGAACGAGGCCATGACCGGCGGCCGCCCGACCTGGGAGATGAAGGCCGGCAGGTTCACCCGCGAGGCCGCCGCCTTCGCCGCCAAATTCGGCACGGCCAACACCCAGGGGGCCGGCAGCTGGCGCGACAGCTTCGGCCTGTTCGGCCGCCGCACCCGCGAGCAGGCGGGGCCGGACGGCGAGGATCAACTGCGGCTGGGCAAGCTGGAGCGCTCGGCCCTGGCCGACCTGGACCTCGATGTCCGCAGCGACAGGAAGGCGATCAAGGCCCGCTACCACGAGCTGCTGAAGCGCTTCCACCCGGACCTGAACAAGGGCGACCGCGGCGCCGAGGCCAAGCTCCAGAACGTCATCAAGGCCTACAAGACCCTGAAGAAGGCGGGTCTCGCCTGACCCGTTAGTCCAGCGTCGTCCGGTACCTGAGCATCGCCAGCGCCCCCACGACCAGCACGAACAGGGCCAGGGCGAACAGGCTGGGGCCGGCGTTCTCCAGCCCCACCCCCTTGAGCAGCGAACCGCGCACCACCCGCAGGAAATGGGTCACCGGGATCGCCGTGCCGATGGCCTGGGCCCACTCCGGCATGCCCCGGAACGGGAACATGAAGCCGGACAGCAGGATCGACGGCAGCATGTAGAAGAAGCTCATCTGCATCGCCTGCAGCTGCGTCTTCGCCACGGTCGAGATCAGGAAGCCGAGCGACAGCGAGCCGACGATGAACAGCATCAGCCCCGTCCCCAGCGCGATCCAGCCGCCGCTCATCGGCACCTGGAACAGCAGCCGCGCCATCACCAGGATCACCGTCGCCTGGATCAGCCCGACCAGCACATAGGGGGTCAGCTTGCCGACCATGACCTCCAGCGGCCGCACCGGCGTCGACAGCAGGCTCTCCATCGTGCCGCGCTCGCGCTCCCGCGCCATGCCCAGCGAGGTCATCATCACCAGCGTCATCGACAGGATAATGCCCAGCAGGCCCGGCACGATATTGTAGGCGGTGATGGCCTCGGGATTGTAGCGCCGGTGCACGATCACCTCGAACGGCTGAGCCCCCGGGATCCGTTTCGCCAGCGGCCCGGTCAGCTCGCGGGTCAGGGCCTGGGCCGGCAGGCTGGCCAGGGCCGCCACCGCGCCCGAGGTCGCCGAGGGGTCGGAGGCGTCGGCCTCGACCAGCAGCTGGGCCCGGTCGCCGCGCACGATCCGACGGGTGAAGTCGGCGGGGATGATCACCGCGAACTGGATGTCGCCCCGCGCCAGCGCCCGGTCCAGCTCGGACTGGCTGCGCGCCTGCAGCACGATGTCGAAATAGCCGCTGTTGTCGAGCGCGGTCAGGATCGAGCGGGAGAAGCCGCCGTTGTCCTGAACCAGCACCGCGGTCGGCAGGCTGCGCGGATCGTCGTTGATGGCGTAGCCGAACAGCAGCAGCTGGACGATGGGCAGCATCAGGATCATCGCATAGGTCAGCCGGTCGCGCGTCAGCTGGATGAACTCCTTGGCCATCACGGCCCAGGTGCGGGTTAGGGACAGCATCTCAGGCCGCCCTGTCTTTCTCGGTCTCGATGTCGTGAATCAGCTGGATGAAGACGTCCTCCAGCGTCGGCTTCGTCTCGCGCCATTCCAGCGGCGGCTTGCGGAACGGCCTGATCGCCGCCTCCAGCGCCGCGCGGTCGCGCAGGTCGTAGGCGGGATCGGCGAAGCTGCGCCACAGCCCCGCCGCGCCGCGATGCGTGGGCTGCGCCGAGTAAGGGGCCGCCTTTACCGACTTGAAAGGTCTCGCCGACCAGAATGGCGGCATGGCCCATTACGTGCACGAAGACGGCCTCAGACTTCGCCAGAAGGTGCGGGCCGTGGTCACCAACACCGCCGGCGAAGTGCTTTTGATCCGGCCTCACGGCTATGCGCCGGATCAGTGGACGCTCGCGGGCGGAGGGGTGGAGGCCGGCGAGTCGCCCGTCGAAGCGATGAGGCGTGAACTGGCCGAGGAACTCGGCATCGTATGCGAGCAACCGGACGAACTGCCGGTGCGGAACAGGTTCGTCTATTCACCCGACTACAAGTTCAAGCGCGGCCTCGACCACGACGGCCAGCAGGCGGTGATGTTCTTCGTGCGGGTCCAGGCAGGCATCGACTTGCGTATCCAGGCCGAGGAGATCGCCGAAGCCCGCTGGTTCCAGCCCGACGAGGCCGCTGGCGCATTTCCCGTCGCGAATCAGCGGTCCGTTTTTCAGGAGTGCATGGTTCTCGCCGCCTGAATCGGCAACTCATTGGGAAAATCCGAGGACGCCTAACTGGCGCTTGTAAAATCCGCAGATTGATCGCCCCAGGCCGCGCCGACAGCGGCTAAGAGGTTGGTTGCAGCGATGGCCCCATTCTCTTCGCCCTTCTCGAAGTCGCCTT
>NZ_CALMZS010000018.1 GCF_937870815.1 uncultured Brevundimonas sp. | reverse complement strand
CCGCCCTCGGGCGTGGTCCAGACGATGTTCTGGGACGGGTCCTTGATGTCGCAGGTTTTGCAGTGGACGCAGTTCTGGGCGTTGATGACGAAGCGCGGATCGGTCTTCGCCGTCTCGTCGCCGTAGACCACCTCATAGACGCCCGCCGGGCAGTAGAGACGGGCCGGCTCGCCATATTCCGGCAGGTTGACGCGGATCGGCACGGACGGGTCCAGCAGCTTCAGATGGGCCGGCTGGTCCTCGGCGTGGTTGGTGTTGGAGATGAACACCGAGGACAGCTTGTCGAACGACAGGACGCCGTCCGGCTTCGGATAGGTGATCGGCTTGTGTTTCGCGGCCGGTTCGGTGGCGGCGGCGTCGGTCTTCCTGTGCTTCATCGTGCCGAACAGGGAGAAGCCGCCGAACAGGGTCTGGAACCACATGTCGAACAGGCCCAGCGCGCCGCCCAGGGTGGTGCCGAAACGGGTCAGCAGCGGCTTGGCGTTGCGGACGCGCTTCAGTTCCTGGAAGACCCAGCTGTTTTCATAGGCGGTCTGGTATTCGGTCAGCCGGTCGCCGGCCCGCCCGGCTGTGATCGCATCATAGGCGGCGTCGGCGGCCAGCATGCCGGTCTTCATGGCGTTATGGCTGCCCTTGATGCGCGGCACGTTGACGAAGCCGGCCGAACAGCCGATCAGGACGCCGCCGGGGAACGACAGCTTCGGCGCCGACTGGAAACCGCCCTCGGTGATGGCGCGGGCCCCGTAGGAGATGCGCGTCCCGCCCTCCAGGTGTTCGGCGATCGACGGGTGGTGCTTGAAGCGCTGGAACTCGTCGAACGGCGACAGGAACGGGTTCCTGTAGTTCAGGTGCACGACGTAGCCGACGGCCACGTAGCGGTCGCCGAAATGGTACATGAAGCTGCCGCCGCCGGTGAACTCGTCGAGCGGCCAGCCGGTGGTGTGCTGGGCCAGGCCGGGCCGGTGCCTCCCGGCCGGGACCTGCCACAGCTCCTTGAGGCCGATGCCGAATTTCTGCGGCTCGGCCGTGTCGCACAGGTTGTGGCGGGCCATGATGGTCTTGGCCAGTGAGCCGCGCACGCCCTCGGCGATGAAGACGTATTTGCCGTGCAGCTCGATGCCCGGCTGGAAGTCGCCGGTCGGCTTGCCGTGGCGGTCGATGCCGAAGACGCCGGCGACGACGCCCTTGACCCGGCCGGAAGGCTCGTCCCAGACCACGTGGCTGGCGGCCATGCCGGGGTAGACCTCGACGCCCAGGGCCTCAGCCTGTTCGCCGAGCCAGCGGCACAGGTTGCCCAGCGAGGCGATGTAGCAGCCGTCGTTGTGCATCAGCGGCGGCAGCAGGAACATCGGCAGCGAGGCCTCGCCCTGTGGTCCGAGGATGAGAAAGCGGTCCTTCGTCACCGGGGTTTCCAGCGGGGCGCCGCGTTCCTTCCAGTCGGGGAACAGCTCGAACAGGGCGCGCGGATCGATCACGGCGCCGGACAGGATATGGCCGCCGATCTCGGCCGATTTCTCCAGCACGGCGACCGAGATCTCCCGGCCGTCCCTTTCCGCGCACTGCTTGAGGCGGATGGCGGCGGCGAGGCCGGCGGGGCCGCCGCCGACGATGACCACGTCGTACTCCATGACCTCGCGCTCGACCCCGGCGAGGGCCTCGGCGGGCGGCAGCTTGTCGATCACGGCCTCCTGCCAGGCGTTCGTCGCGCCGCCCTCGATAGCGTCCTCGGCCATGGCTGAAATCCTCGTCAGTCGCGGGGTCTTGTGGGTGACGCCTTATCGGAAGGTGACGCCGGGGCGGTCAAGGACTATCCCTGTACGGACCCATGACGCCTCCGCCTCTCGACAGCGCCGCCGCCGAAAGCCTGCTCGCCTTCTGGCGCGACGCCGGTGTCGACGCCTGTTTCGGGGATGCGCCGGTCGACCGGACCCATGTGGAGCCGCCGCCGGCGGTCAAGGCCGTGGCCAGGGCGACCGCCTCGGTGACTCCGGTCGCCGATGTGCCGGACGCGCTCGACCAGGCGCGGCGGCTGGCGGCGGGCGTGGCGACGCTGGAGGCCCTGGGGCAGGCGATCGCGGCCTTCGAAGGCTGTCCCCTGCGCGGCCTGGGAGCGCGGCAGGCGGTGTTCGCCCGCGGCAATCCCGAGGCCGAGGTGCTGATCATCGGCGAAGCCCCCGGCGCGGAAGAGGACGAGCGCGGCCAGCCGTTCGTCGGCAAGGCCGGACGGCTGCTGGACCGGATGCTGGCCGAGGCGGGGCTGGAGGGGCGGGTGTTCATCACCAACACCGTGTTCTGGCGGCCGCCCGGCAACCGGGTCCCGACACCGGCCGAGCAGGCGACCTGCGCCCCGTTCGTGGAGCGGGCCTTCGCCCTGCTGAAGCCTACGGCGGTGCTGCTGGTCGGGGCGGCGGCCACCAGGGCGGTGCTGGGCGTGGACGAGGGCATTCTGAAGCTGAGGGGCCAGTGGCGCGAATGGCGGCTGGCCGAGGGCGCGGTCTCGGCGCCGGCCCTGCCGACGCTGCACCCTGCCTTCCTGCTGCGTCAGCCGATCGCCAAGCGGCAGGCCTGGTCCGACCTGCTGTCCCTGGCGGCGAGACTGGACGTCGGTGCGGCCCGTTAACCCGGCTGACGCAAAACCGCCCCAAAAGGGGGTGAATCCTTGACTTGGGCCGGGGCCGGTGGCGCCTTTCTGGCCTGACGACCGAACGAACAGCGCCGTGTGGACCGAATCGAGACGGTCCGCCTGACGCTCCAACGGGGGCCGCCTCAGTGCCGTTTGCTTTCCGCCGCGCATTTTCCGCGCCGTCGACCGCCCTGGCGTTCGCCCTTTGCCTGGGCGCCGCCCTGCCCGCCTACGCCGAAGACGGCGAGGGCCGCGGAGTGGTGTCGGCGCTGAGTCCGGCCGACCGCCTCAGCTACACCACCGCCTTCGACGCCCTGCGCCGCGGAGACCTCGAGACCGCCCGGGCCTCGGCGCGCCAGGCCAATGACCGCGTGCTGCTCGGCCAGGTCGAGTTCGAACGGCTGTTCCACCCGGATTACCCGGCCACCTACGACGAGCTGGCGGCGTGGCTGGAGGAATACGCCGATCTGCCGTGCGCGCCCCGGGCCTATAATCTGGCGCTGCTCCGGCGCCCGGACGGCGCGCCGGAGCCGAAACGCCCCTCGAGCTTCAGCGGCCGGATCTGGTCCAGCGTGGTGGCGGCCGGCGGCGCCTCGGAGAACGATCCGACCAAGGCGGCCCGGATCGCGCTGAACCGCGACGACCTGCCCGGCGCGGTGACGCTGGGGGAGCAGATCGGCGACTGGTGGGTGGTCGGCCTGGCCAACTACCGGCTCGGCGAGTTCGGCAAGGCCGCGGCCGCCTTCGAGCGGGTTCTGGACGATCCCACCGAGGACGGCTGGGTCCGTTCGGGCGCCGCCTTCTGGGCCGCCCGGTCGGCGGCCCGCTCGAGCCGGCAGGACCGGGTGCAGCCGCTGCTGCGCCGGGCGGGGGCGTGGCCGGCGACCTTCTACGGCCAGATCGCCCTGCGCCAGCTGGCTGAAGAGCCCGCCATCGAGAACCTCGGGCCGCGACCCTACCGGCCGGAAGCCGGACTGCAGCGCGCCGTGCACCAGGTCGACGACGAGGTGGACGTGGCGGCGCTGAACGCCTTCATCCAGTCGGACATCCGCGCCCGCCGCACGGTGGCCTACCATGAGGTCGGCCGGCGCACCGAGGCCCGCGACGAACTGCGCACCGGGCTGCGGTCCGAGCTGACCGAGCGCGGCCGGCGGCTGTGGGCGGCGCTGGGCCGCGCCCTCGGCCCGCGGACGCTGGGCGTCAGCGACGAGGCCGAACGGATCGACGCCGACCGCTATCCGCAGCCGGTCATCGAGCCGGAAGGCGGCTTCACCGTCGAGCGCTCGCTGGTCTACGCCATCGCCCGCAAGGAGACCGACTTCAACGCCCGGGCGCGCTCGGCGGTCGGCGCCTACGGCCTGATGCAGGTCATGCCGACCACGGCCGCGGAGCTGGCCGGCGACCCGGTCTTCGTCACCGAGCCCGACCGGCTGTTCGACCCGGCGGTGAACGCCCGGCTCGGCCAGGCCTATGTCAACAAGGTGCTGGCCATGCCGGCCATCAACGGCGACCTTCTGAGGGTCGCGGCCTCCTACAACGCCGGCCCGGGACCGATGGTCGCCGCCGTGCGCAAGCTGGGACCCGACGCCGATCCCCTGCTGCTGATCGAGACGATCGACGTGCCTCAGGCGCGTGACTACGTCGAAAAGGTCGTGGCCGCCTACTGGATCTACCAGCGCCTCAACGGCCGGCCGCTGAACACCCTGGACGCAGTGGCGTCGGGCGCGACCCTGGTGCCCCTGGCCCTGGACCATGCGCCGCCCCCCGCGCCGGAGCAGACGCTCGAGGTCGCCTCCGTGCCGATGGTCGGGGGTTCGCGCTAGCTACAGCCCCGCGAGCAGCAGGGCCGGCAGGCAGCAGGCGATGACGATCAGCAGCCCATAGACCATCAGGCTGGGGCGACGGGGCTGGGGCTGTTCAACGGGCATCGACATCGCTGGGCCTGACCGCATATGCGTGGGCGAGGGTCCATCGATAGCGGCGTTGTCTTAAGGCCCGGTTCCGGCGTGCGGTTAACGCAACGCCTCGGCCGACCATTCGAGGAAGTCCGGCTGGGCCAGCAGGGCGTCGCGATAGGCCGCCGCCGTCCCGTCGTCGCCGTGGGCGGCCAGGTCGATCCGGAAATGGCGGAAACGCGCCGCCACCGGGGTGAAGAAGGCGTCCGGGACCGACCACTCGCCGAACAGCCAGGGCCCGCCGGCGCCGAACCGGGTCCGCATCTCGCGCCACAGGGCGACGATCCGGCGGATGTCCTTGGTGACGGCCTCGCCGGTGGGCGGCGGCGAACGGTCGGGGCCGACCATGGTGTGGTCCGGGCCCATGCCGCAGTCGGTCCTCAAGGCCACGAAGCCGCCGTGCATCTCGCAGGTCGCCGACCGGGCCAGCCAGCGGGCGTGGTCGTCGGCCGGCCACAGCCGGGCCTCGGGATAGCGTTCCGCGCACCAGACGGAGATGGCCAGCGAATCCCAGATCGTCTCGCCCTCGACCTTGAGCAGGGGCACGAGGCGGGAGGGCGAGATCCGCTCCAGCTCGGCCTGCCCGGCCGGCGTATAGATGTCGATCTCGCGCACGGTGAAGTCGGCCCTGCAGCGCTTCAGCACCAGCCAGGGGCGCAGCGACCAGGTCGAATACAGCCGGGGTCCGATGATCAGTTCCATGGGCGGTTCCCTCTGCAGCAACTCCCGGGATCAGCCCCGGACGCCCGACCCGACCGTGTTCGGGCGGCGTCCCCCCGGTATCGGTTTGTCAATGGCGGTTCGTGGATGCCCCCGGCGACGATGAAATCGCAAGCCACGGATATCAAACGGTTTTTACTTCCAGCCAGGCACTCAATCCCCAACCAGGGCGTAACCGCGCTGCTGGAAATGGACGATCGTCATCAGCGCCGCCAGATCGAGCTTCACGCCCGCCGCCAGTTCGGCTGCGGCGATGCCCTGGCCGGTCATGGCCTGACCGCAGATCCGGACATCCACCCCCGCCGCGATCAACCGCGCCACCAGGTCGGCGCTGGGGTTGGAAGCGCCGGCATGACGCGCCGCCCAGGCTTGATTGGAAAGCACCGTCGGGGTCGCGCCGCCGTGGACGACCACCACCAGGCGCCGATGTTCGGAATCGACGCCGCCGGCCGCGAGCATGTTCACGAACCGGGCGACGCGATCCAGCCCGGGCGAGACCTGGCCCTCGGGCCCGCCCGCGGAGACGTCGAAGACGACCTCATAGAGGCGCCCGGCCTCGGGTTGTTCACCGGCTTCGGGCAAGGGGGTGAAGGCGCCGTATCCAGGCACGGCGCGGTCCTGCGCCCAGGCGGGGTGCGCGGCCAGGACCGACAGAACGGCGGCGACGGCGACAAACGAGGGTTTCATCGGGGCTCCCCGGCCTTCACGGCCGCAATGCGTTGGAGGCATGATACGGGGCGGCGAAGACGGCGTCCATTCCGGGACGACGCGCCCTCGTCCCCCAGAGGCTGAGGAGGCGGCGACCTTCCGGCCCGGTCGCGATGGCGTCCGCCGTGCCGTTCCTTGACAGTTTGGCCCAACCGAGCCTTTACCCGCCCCCATGATCAGCCGCTATTCCCGCCCCGCCGCCGTCGCCATCTGGTCGCAGGAGACCAAATACCGGATCTGGTTCGAGATCGAGGCCCACGCCGCCACCAGGATGGCCGAGCTGGGTACGATACCGGCCAGCGCCGCCGAGGCGATCTGGGCCAAGGGCCGGGATGTGGTGTTCGACGCCGACCGCATCGACGAGATCGAGCGCACCACCAAGCATGACGTCATCGCCTTTCTGACCCATGTATCCGAGATCGTCGGCGACGAGGCCCGCTTCCTGCACCAGGGCATGACGTCCTCGGATGTGCTGGACACCTGTTTCGCGGTGCAGCTGGCGCGGGCCGCCGACCTGCTGGTCGAGGGCGTCGACCGGGTTCTGGCGGCGCTGGAGACCCGGGCGAAGGAACACAAATTCACGCCCTGCGTCGGCCGCAGCCACGGCATCCACGCCGAGCCGGTGACCTTCGGCCTCAAGCTGGCCGGCTATCACGCCGAGTTCCAGCGCGCCCGGCGCCGCCTGCTGACGGCGCGGGAAGAGATCGCCACCTGCGCCATTTCGGGCGCGGTCGGCACCTTCGCCAATGTCGATCCGGCGGTCGAGGCCTATGTCGCCGACAGGATGGGCCTGCAGGTCGAGCCGGTCTCGACCCAGGTGATCCCGCGCGACCGCCACGCGGCCTTCTTCGCGGCGCTGGGGGTGGTGGCGTCATCGGTGGAGCGGCTGGCGGTCGAGATCCGCCACCTGCAGCGCACCGAGGTGCTGGAAGCCGAGGAATTCTTCGACAAGGGCCAGAAGGGTTCTTCGGCCATGCCGCACAAGCGCAACCCGATCCTGACCGAGAACCTGACCGGGCTGGCGCGGCTGGTGCGCTCGGCGGTGACCCCCGCCCTGGAGAATGTGGCGCTGTGGCATGAACGGGACATCAGCCACTCCTCGGTCGAGCGCGGCATCGGCCCGGACGCGACGATCCACCTCGATTTCGCCCTTCACCGCCTGGCCGATGTGGTCGAGCGGCTCAACGTCTATCCCGAGAACATGGCCAGGAACCTGAACCTGCTCGGCGGGCTGGTGCATTCGCAGCGGGTCATGCTGGCCCTGACCCAGGCGGGCGTGAGCCGCGAGGACGCCTATGCGGCGGTGCAGTCCAACGCCATGAAGGTGTGGCGCGGCGAAGGGGCCTTCCTCGACTTCCTCAAGGCCGACGAGCGGGTGGCGCTGCCGGACGCGCAGCTCGAGGCGCTGTTCGACATCGGCTACCACACCAGGCACGTCGACACGGTGTTCGCGCGGGTGTTCGGCCCTGATCCCGCCTGAGGCCGTGAACCGCAAGACCGGATTCGCGCCGGTCGTCGACGCCGATGCGCGGCTGCTGATCCTCGGCAGCCTGCCCGGCGACGCCTCGCTGGGGGCCGGCCAGTACTACGGCCATCCGCGGAACGCCTTCTGGCGGCTGGTGGGCGGGGTGATCGGCCACGACCTGGCCGCCCTGCCCTATGAGGACCGGCTGGCCGCGTTGAGGGCGGCCCGGATCGGCCTGTGGGACGTGGTCGCCAGCGCCGAGCGGCCGGGCAGCCTCGATGCGGCGATTCGCCGACCCGAGGCGGCCGACCTGCGCGGCCTGGTGCGGCGGCTGCCCGAGCTGCGGGCGGTGGCGTTCAACGGCGGGACAGCGGCCAGGCTGGGCCGGTCCGTGCTGGCTGGAGCCGCCGGGGTGCAGCTGATCGACCTGCCCTCCTCCAGCCCCGCGCATGCGCGGCCCTTCGCCGAAAAGGCGGCGGCGTGGGCCGAGCTGGGTCGCTGGACCGGGTAGCGCGAGGGACCGGCCCTGCGCAAAAATGCCGCGCCGGCGCATCCAAATCCCGACTCAGCCCCTATTTCCTGTGGAGCCGCGACCAGCGGCGCCTGAAGAGGGGGCTGCCGATGCTGCCGATCCGACCCCTGCCGACCGCCCTGGCCGCCGCGGCGCTGGCCCTGACCGCCTGCGAGCCGACGCCCCCGGAGAAGTCGGAGAGCGCCCCGGCCGTCGCCGCCGCGCCGCCCCCGTCAGCGACAGGCACGGTGCTGACGGCGGCGGCGCGCGACCCGGATCTCACCACCCTGGTCAGCGCCATCCACACCGCCGGCGTGGCCGGGACGCTGGAAGGCGCCGGCCCCTACACCGTTTTCGCTCCGAACAACGCCGCGTTCGAGAAAGTGCCTGCGGCCCGGCGCGACTTCCTGACCACGCCGGAGGGACGGCCGGAGTTGCGCCGGCTGCTGACCTATCACCTCGTTCCGGGGCGGCTGGACTCGGCCAGCCTGGTGCAGCGCATCCATGCCGGCGGCGGCGCGCTGACGCTGACGACAATGCAGGGCGGCGTGTTGACCGCACGGGTCAATGCGACCGGGTCGATCGAGCTGACGGACGCGGCCGGGGAGCTTTCGCGGATCGTCCAGGCCGATGTGATCGCCTCGAACGGAGTGCTTCACGCGATCGATACGGTCGCGTCGCCGCCCGGCTGACGGGCGCGCCACACACCGGCGTCGCCCTCCCCCACACGGCGCCGGCGGCGCCTATTCGCCGTTGCGGATCTGCTCGCGCGCGATCGAGGACAGTTCGTCCATCTTCCGGCGGATTTCGCCTTCGGAGACGGTCAGGCCGGCGCCTTCGAGATCCTGGGCGATCTTGCGGTAGACGTCTTCCTCGCCGGGCTGGTCGAAGTCGGCCTTGACGATGGCGCGGCCGTATTCCTGGGCGCTGTCGGCGGACAGGCCCATCTTTTCGGCGGCCCACAGGCCCAGCAGCTTGTTGCGCCGGGCGATCGCCTTGAATTCCTGTTCCTGATCGAGGGCGAATTTGGACTCGAAGCCCTTTTCCCGATCGTCGAAGGTCGTCATTGGCGTCTGCGGGCTCCGTCAGGCGGCGAAAACGTGGCCGCGGTCGTGGAGGTCTATAGCCCCACCGGAGCCGAACGCAACGGAAACCCTGACGGTTCATTCCGGGCCCGTGTTTGTGTCGCAGCCCGGCTTCCGGTAAGGGAGGGCCCGTCGAATTTTCCCGCCCGCCCGATTCCGGATCGCGCCGCCCAGACCACCGTGCTGGCCGCGCGATTTTCGTTTCTGGCGAGGCCCCGCCCGGACCCGAGATGATGAACGTCAAGCGCAAGAAGCTCTACGAGGGCAAGGCCAAGATTCTGTACGAGGGCCCCGAACCGGGCACCCTGATCCAGTATTTCAAGGACGACGCCACCGCCTTCAACGCCCAGAAGAAGGCGATCCTCGAGGGCAAGGGCGTCATCAACAACCGCATCAGCGAATTCGTCATGTCGCGCCTGAACGGCATCGGCGTGACCAACCACTTCATCAAGCGGCTGAACCTGCGCGAACAGCTGATCCGCGAGGTCGAGATCATCCCGCTGGAGGTGGTGTGCCGCAACATCGTCGCCGGCTCGATGAGCCAGCGCCTCGGCATCGACGAGGGCACGCCCCTGCCCCGCTCGATCATCGAATTCTACTACAAGAAGGACGAGCTCAACGACCCGATGGTGACCGAGGAGCACATCACCGCCTTCAACTGGGCCTCGACCCAGGAGCTGGACGACATCCTGGCGATGACGGTGCGGGTCAACGACTATCTGTCGGGCATGTTCGGCGCCGTCGGCATCACCCTGGTCGACTTCAAGGTCGAGTTCGGCCGGGTGTGGGAGAACGACTTCAGCCGCGTCATCCTGGCCGACGAGATCAGCCCCGATTCGTGCCGCCTGTGGGACAGCGCCACGGGCGAGAAGCTGGACAAGGACCGCTTCCGCCGCGACCTCGGCAATGTCATCGAGAGCTATACTGAGGTGGCCCGCCGCCTCGGCATCATGAAGGATATGCCGACCGTGATTCAGGGGGGACTGCACTGATGGCCAGGGTCAAGGTTCAGGTGTTCCTGAAGCCCGGCGTGCTGGACGTGCAGGGCAAGGCCGTCGAGGGCGCCCTGCACGGGCTGGGCTGGCCCGGCGTGGCCAACGCCCGCGTCGGCAAGCTGATCGAGTTCGACCTCGACGGAGCCGGCGATCCGGCCGCCGAAGCGAAGCAAATGTGCGAAGTGCTGCTCGCCAACACCGTCATCGAAAGCTACCGCATCGAGGTGGCGTGAGCCGCGTCGCCAAATTGGTGATCGTGCTGTTCGTCGCCGGGGGTTGCCTGGTGTTCGCGGCGGCGCTGGCGGGCGGGCTGATGGACGACCGGGCCTTCACCACGGCGGCCGGGGAGGCGGCGCACTGATTTTTTCGCCCGTCGACCGTGGCCGGGCGGGTGCGTTAGGGTCTTGGGCCAACCGCAGGAGGACGTCATGACCTTCATCCTCACCTCCAACGACCTCATCGACGGCGGCGTGCTGCCGGACGCCCAGGTCAAGGCCAAGGGGAACACCTCGCCGCATCTGCAATGGTCGGGCGCGCCCGAGGGCACGAAGAGCTACGCCGTCACCTGTTATGACCCGGACGCGCCGACCGGGTCGGGCTTCTGGCACTGGACCGTGGCCAACATCCCGGCCAGTGTCACCGGGCTGCCGGCCGGGGCGTCGAACCGGGGGATGCCGGCCGGGGCCGTCCAGGGCCGCACCGACTATGGCGAGACCGGCTTCGGCGGGGCCGCGCCGCCGCCGGGTCACGGGCCGCACCGCTACATCTTCACCGTCTTCGCTGTGGACACGGAGAAACTGGACGTGACGCCCGACAATTCGGGCGCCGTGTTCGGCTTCAACCTGCATTTCCACACCCTGGCCCAGGCCTCGATCACGGCGACCTACGAGAACAGGGGCTGAGTTGGGCCGATATCCATTGCGTGCTAGAAGACAGTCATGGCCGAGGTGACCAACGAGCTGATCTACGAAGTGCTGAAGGCGATGCAGAGAGATCTGAGCGCCGTGCGGGGCGACGTGAGCGATCTCAAGCACCAGATGACGGCGGTTCGCGGTCATCTGGTGGCGATCCAACAGGATGTCGGCAATATCTACAACCGGCTCGGCCATCTGGAAGACCGTGTGGACCGGATCGAGGTGCGGCTCGGACTCGTCGAGCCGGCACACTGACAACCGCCGCGAACCCTGCTAAACGCCGCCGCCATGAGCGCAGCCGTCATCGTCTTCCCGGGTTCCAACTGCGACCGCGACTGCAAGGTCGCCATCGAACGCTCGACGGGCGAGACCGTCGACATGGTCTGGTACCAGGAGACGGAGTTGCCGAAGGGGCTGGACCTGATCGTCCTGCCGGGCGGCTTTTCCTATGGCGACTACCTGCGCTGCGGGGCCATGGCGGCACAGTCGCCGGTGATGCAGGCGGTGAAGAAGGCCGCCGACGACGGCGTGGCCGTGGTCGGCATCTGCAACGGTTTCCAGATCCTGTGCGAGGCCGGGATGCTGCCGGGCGCGCTACTGCGGAACACCGGGCTGAAATACGTCTGCAAGCCGATCAGCCTGACCGTCGCCAACGGCCAGACCCGCTTCACCGCCGGCTATCGGGGCCAGCGCGAGGTGATCATGACCCAGGGCAACGGCGACGGGAATTATTTCTGCGACACCGAGACCCTGGCGCGCATCGAGGGCGAGGGCCAGGTGGTGTTCCGCTACGTCGACAATCCGAACGGCTCGGTCGACGACATCGCCGGCATCCAGAACGCCCGCGGCAACGTGCTGGGGATGATGCCCCACCCGGACCGGGCCTTCGAGGAGGAGCTCGGCTCGGCCGACGGGGCGACCCTGTTCCGCTCGATCTACGCCGCGGCCTGAGGCCGGACGGGCGCTAAACGCCCCAGGCCTGGCCGCCGCGGCCATAGGCGTCAACCGCCTGGAACAGGGTCGAGACCAGGTCCCGCTCCTCCGCGGTGACCTCCGGCTTCCAGACATCGAAGATCAGGATGATACGCTCCTGGCCGCTGTCGTTGGCCGCCTCGTGCTCGATGGTGTCGTCGAAGGCCCAGGCCTGGCCCTCGCGCCACTCGCGCACGTCATTCCCCACCCGGAAGCGGCAGCCGGGCGGGACGATCAGCGGCAGGTGGCAGATCAGCCGCGTGTTGATCAGGCCGTGGTGCGGCGGAATTCGCGCGCCCGCCTTGAGCCGCGAGAACAGGATCGACGGCGTCCGGCCCGGCACCCGGCACAGCGGCGCCTCGGCCAGGGCCGCCATGGTGCGGGGACAGCGGCGGGCGATGTCGGGTTGCTCCTCGCCGTCCTTCCACAGAAACAGGGCGCTCCAGTCGGGGTTGGCGGCCATGCCGGAGGCGTCGGTGTTGGGCCGGTCGGCGCGCGGCTCCAGATAGGGTCGAAACAGGTCCGGTCCGGCCAGCAGGGCGTCCAGCTCGGCGCGGATGTCGGCGGCCGCGGCCTCGACGGCCGACAGCCACGGCAGGCTCTGGCGCGGCTGGAACTGCACCTGCGGCAGCCCCGGAAGCAGGTAGAAGCGCGGCTGCTGGTGATAGAGACGCTTGCGCCCCGCCATCAGGTCCAGCGACAGGGCGAACCGGTCGCTGGATTTCGCCGGATCGAAACCGGCCCGGGCCAGGCTGTCGGCCAGATGGGCCTCGAAACGCTCCGCCTGGGCCTGGACGGCGGCCTGGGCGCGGCGCAGGTCGGCGAGCAGGTCGGCAGCCAGGCCGCGACCATCGCCGGCCGCGCGCAGGGCCGAGCTGTAGAAACTGGCCGCCGCCCGACTGTCGCCGAGGCCGGCCATGGCGTCGCCCTTGGCGATCAGCGCCCGCAGGTCGCGGGGGTCGGCCGCCAGGGCGCGGTCGGCGGCCTCCAGCCGGGCCCGGTGACTCTGTTCGGTGTTCGCCATCCGGTGATCGGAGGTCGCCGGACCGCGTCCGTCAAGGCGAAAGCGTCAGGCCTCGCTGTTCGAGATCGGTCGTTCCTCGTCTCGCGCCGCGGCCCGGGCGCTTACGGACGGGTTCAGCGCGTCCCCGTCGCCGGCGTTGACGCCGGCGTCCCCGCGGTCGTCAGCGGCCTGTTTCGCGGCCCGCTCGGCGGCGGCGCTGGCCCCGGCGTCGTCGGCCGCGATCTCCGGCGCGGCGGGATCCTCGGGCGTGGCGGCGGGATCGATGGGCTGATCGGTCATGGCGGGCTCCTTGTCCCGGAGTCAATGGTCCCGCGCCGCCGTCGTTCCCGCTCAGTAGAAGAAGCGCTCTTCCACGATCCTGCCGTCGCGCACGGTGTAGAGGCCGATCTCGTCCATCTGCCGGCGCGTGTCGCCGTTCGGGGTCACATCGACGTGGAAGCGCAGCATGAACTGATCGCCGTTGACCATGGGCCCCTCGGTGGTGAAGGCGTGGACCTCATGGTTCTCGGTCCACCAGTCGCCCTTGGCCTTGACGGCGGCGCGGCCGTCGGTGCGCTGCATCGGCCCCTCGGCCGCCTCCAGGCTGATCACGTCGTCGGCCCAGAAACGCTCTCCGGCCTCTTCAAACTGGCCAGCCTTGCACAGGGCGGTGAATTCCTCGGCGACCTGCTGGGTCTCCATGGCTTTTCTCCCTTGGCGAATGGCGGATCATGGCGCGCCGCCGTGACGCCCGGATGAAGGGCCGGCCGGCTATTACGTTCCGCGCGGAGTCCGGCTAGAAGGCGCGGCCATGAGCGCTCCTCCGAAGATCATGGCCGAACTGGCCGCCGAATACGGCCTGGCCCCGAACGAGTATCAGGTCGTCCTCGACCGGCTGGGGCGCGAGCCCAACCAGGTCGAACTGGGCGTCTTCTCGGTGATGTGGTCCGAGCACTGTTCGTACAAGTCGTCGAAGATCCATCTGGGCAAATTCCCCACCAAGGGACCGCGGGTGATCTGCGGGCCGGGCGAGAACGCCGGGGTCATCGACATCGACGACGGCGACGCCTGCATCTTCAAGATGGAGAGCCACAACCACCCGTCCTACATCGAGCCCTATCAGGGCGCGGCGACCGGCGTGGGCGGGATCATGCGCGACGTCTTCACCATGGGGGCGCGGCCGGTGGCCCTGCTGAACGCCCTGCGCTTCGGCGACCCGTCGCACGAGAAGACCCGGCGGCTGGTCAAGGGGGTGGTCTCGGGCATCGGCGGCTACGGCAACTGCGTCGGGGTGCCGACGGTGGCCGGCGAGACCAATTTCCACCGCGGCTACAACGGCAACATCCTGGTCAACGCCATGTGCGTGGGCGTGGCCCGGGCCGACGCCCTGTTCTACTCGGCCGCCCCGGCGCCGGGCCTGTCGGTGGTCTATTTCGGCTCCAAGACCGGCCGCGACGGCATCCACGGCGCGACCATGGCCTCGGCCGAGTTCGACGAGGATTCGGACGAGAAGCGCCCCACCGTCCAGGTCGGCGACCCGTTCGCCGAGAAGCTGCTGATCGAGGCGACGCTGGAGCTGATGGCCTCGGGGGCGGTGGCGGCGATCCAGGACATGGGGGCGGCGGGCCTGACCTCGTCCTCGGTCGAGATGGCCGGCAAGGGCGGCGTCGGCATCGAACTGAACATGGACGCCGTGCCCCAGCGCGAGGAGGGCATGACGGCCTATGAGATGATGCTGTCGGAAAGCCAGGAGCGGATGCTGGCGGTGCTGAAGCCGGGTCGCGAAGAGGACGGCTATCGCATCTTCAAGAAGTGGGGGCTGGACGCCGCCGTCATCGGCATGACCACCGACACCGGTCGGCTGGTGCTGAAGCATCACGACGAGACGGTCTGCGACGTGCCGCTGGCGCCGCTGTTCGACGACGCGCCACTGTACGAGCGGCCGTGGGTGCAGCCGGAGCTTCAACCCCGGCTCGCGCCCGCCGACGTACCCGCCCCGGACAGCTGGGTCGATGCGGTGCTGCGGGTGCTGTGCTGCCCCGACATGGCCTCCAAGCGCTGGATCTGGGAGCAGTACGACCGCCACGTCATGGCCGACACCCTGCACGACTCGGCCACCGGCGCCGACGCCGGCGTGGTGCGGGTGCACGGCACGGACAAGGGTCTGGCCATGACCTCCGACTGCACGCCCCGCTATGTGCAGGCCGATCCCTACGAGGGCGGCAAGCAGGCGGTGGCCGAGGCGTGGCGCAACCTGACCGCGGTCGGGGCGCGGCCGATCGCCATCACCGACAACCTCAATTTCGGCAATCCGCAGCGGCCCGAGATCATGGGTCAGATCGTCCGCGCCATCGACGGCATGGCCGAGGCCTGCCGCGTGCTGGACTTCCCCGTCGTGAGCGGCAACGTCAGCCTCTACAACGAGACCAATGGCGCGGCCATTCCGCCGACCCCGACCGTCGGGGCGGTCGGCCTGCTGACCAATTACGACGTGGCGGTCGGCTTCGGCGGCATGAGCGACGGCGACGTTCTGGTGCTGATCGGCGAGACCGTCGGCGAACTGGGCTCGTCGATCTATCTGCGCGAGGTTCTCGGCCGCGAGGACGGCGCGCCGCCGCCGGTCGACCTGGCGCTGGAGCGCAGGACCGGCGACTTCGTGCGCGGGCAGATCGAGGCAGGCGAACTGACCGTGGTGCACGACCTGTCCGACGGGGGCCTGATCGGCGCCGCGGCGGACCTGGCCCTGGCCTCGGATGTCGGCGTCGAGCTCGACGCCACCTCGGCCGCGCACGCCCATATCCTGCTCTTCGGCGAGGACCAGGCGCGCTATCTGGTGGCCGTGCCGGAGGCCTCGGACGTCATCGCGGCGGCCCAGGCGGCGGGAATTCACGCCAGTGTCGTGGGCCGGGCCAGGGGGCGGGATTTCGCCTCGGGCGGGCCGGACGGCGACCTGTTCCGCCTGCCGCTGGATCATTTGCGCGAGATGCACGAGGGCTGGATGCCGGACTGGATCGAAGGCGGGCAGGCGTGAGGCTGATCGCCGCCGCCATCGCGCTTCTGGCGGTCACGGCCTGTTCGGAGGGCGGCGATCCGGTGCAGATGGCGCTGCGCGACGCCGCCGCCGCGAGGCAGGCGGCGGCGGCGAAGGAGGGCGCGACCAGTGCGCCGGTGGCGAGCCCGGTCGCGACGCGGACCACCGCTCCATCCACCAGCGAAGCCGACGCCGCCTATGTCGCCGGCATGATCGAACACCACCGCGCCGCCATGGCCATGGCCGTGGACGCGCTGGCCCGATCCGAAGACCCGGAGATCCGCAGGCTGGCGCGGGCCGATATCGACGCCCGGTCCCGCCAGATCGCACAGCTCCAGGCTTGGAGGCCGGCCGGATAGGCCTCGCGTCAGCGGGTGACGGCCGTCATATTTCCGGGGTAGGCTTTCGATCCGTGGAGCCCGCGACATGATCCTTCCCTCCTCCGTCTCCCGCCGGGGTTTGATGCTGGCGCTCGGCGCGGGCGGCGTGGCGCTGGGCGCGGGGCGTCAGGCGGTGGCCGACCCCGTCTTCGCGGAATATCCGTTCCAGCTGGGCATAGCCGCCGGCGATCCGACGCCGGACGGGTTCGTGATCTGGACCCGGCTGGCTCCCCGGCCGCTAGAGATCGGCCATGGCATGCCGTCAGCGCCCGTCCCGGTGAAGTGGGAGGTGGCGACGGATCGCGCCTTCTCCAACGTGGCGCGCAGGGGCGAGGCGATCGCGCGACCGGAGATGGGGCATGCGGTGCATGTCGAGGTCGAGGGGCTGCAGCCGGGCCGGGAGTATTTCTACCGCTTCACCGCCGGCGCCGAGCGCACCGCCACCGGGCGGGCGAAGACCGCGTCGGCGGCGGGGACCGCGGTCGCCCGGGCGCGCTTCGGCGTCGTGGGCTGCCAGGCGTATGAGCAAGGCTTCTACACCGCCCACCGCAAGGCGGCCGAGGAGGACCTGGATTTCGTCTACTGCTACGGCGACTATATCTATGAGGGGCGCGGCGCCCGCATCTACAACGGCCCGACGGGCGCGACCGAGAATCCGCGCCGGCATTTCGGCGGCGAAATCTACGCCCTGGACGACTACCGCCGCCGCTACGCCCAGTACAAGATGGACGCCGACCTGCAGGCCAGCCACGCCTCGACCGCCTGGTTCTGCACCTGGGACGACCACGAGACCGACAACAACTGGGCCGCGGCCCTGGATCAGGACGGAACCCCGCCCGAGGTCTTCGCCCTGCGCCGTCAGGCGGCGGCCCAAGCCTATTACGAGAACATGCCGCTGCGCCGTTCGGCCTTCCCGCGCGGCGCGGACATCCAGCTGTACCGCCACGCCGCCTGGGGCGACCTGCTGGACCTGAATTTCCTCGACACCCGCCAGTACCGCAGCGACCAGCCCTGCGACGACGCCTGGGCGACGACCTGCGCCGCCGTATCCGCCGACGCCCAGATGCTGGGCGAGGCGCAGGAGGCCTGGCTGTACCGCAACCTCGACCGGTCCCGGGCGCGCTGGAAGGTGCTGGCCCAGCAGGTCATGGTCATGGACCTGGACCGCAGGGAGGGGCCGGAGCCGGGCTACAACCTCGACAGCTGGGCCGGCTATTCCATCCCGCGCCGGCGCCTGCTGCAACGGCTGAAGGACCGGCGCATCGGCGACACCGTCGTCCTGACCGGCGACGAGCACCAGAACTACGCCGGCGAACTGCACCTCGACGGCCGCAATCCGGAAGGCTCGCCCATCGCCACCGAGTTCGTCACCACCTCGATCAGTTCGGGCGGCGACGGCATGGACCAGCGCCCCGACATGGTCCGCATCCAGGCCGCCAATCCCCAGCTGAAGTTCAACAACTACCAGCGCGGCTATGTGGTGTGCGACGTGACGCCGGAACGCTGGCAGACCGAGTTCAAGGTGTTGGACAAGGTGTCGGAGCGCGGCGGGACCCTGAGCACGCGGGCGAAGCTGGCGGTGGCCAGCGGCGATGCGCGGGTCGTGGCGGCCTGACACGATCAAGCCGCCGTTGGCAATCCGGCCTTCGCGCTCGTCAGACTGTTGAATGCGGATCGAACGATGTCGGCGACGGCCACGGGGCGTCCTCCAGCACCGACAGCTTGATCCGACCGGCCCGCCAGGCGAAGACCGACCCCGTTTGACACGCGTCTGGGCTCGGCACGCGCCTCCGTGTACTCTGGAGATGAGGAGATCGCGGATGCAGCTGGAAATCGAGCGTGAAGAAGACGGCCGCTGGATCGCGGAGGCCCCGGTCCTGCCCGGCGTCATGGCCTATGGAAACACCCGCGAGGAGGCGGTGGCCAGGGTGGAAGCATTGGTGCTCAGGGTGCTGGCCGATCGGCTCGACAACGGCGAGCGGGCTCCGGAGGTCGAACGGCTGTTCGCGGCATGAACGCTTGGCCGTCGGTCAAGGCCAAACGCCTTTTGGCCGCCCTGCGAACCATCGGGTGGACCGAGAAGCGACGGGCCGGTTCCCATCGCGTTCTTCAGCGCTCGGGGTGGGAAGACGTCGTGTTCGCCTTCCATGACGGCGATGAAGTCGGCCCTCGCATATTGGCGCGCATCGCCAAACACACGGGTTTGACGCCAGACGATCTGTAACGCATCTGCCCTATGCGCCCGCGCTGATCTTCATGATTGTGCTCTCAGCCCAGGCACCGTCTGGCTCAGCCGCCCTCCGACCCGGATCGGCTCGACCCGCGTCGCCAGCCCGGTCCTGTCGTCGGTCTCGACATAGACGCCGCAGACCGTGGCCGGGCCGTGGGCCGGGACGTAGCGCCCGCCCGACAGCCGGGTGGTGAAGCGCCGCAGCGGCTCTTCCTTGTCGTTGCCGATGACGCTGTCGTAGTCGCAGCAGCCGCCGGCGTCGGTCTGGTAGGCGGTGCCGCCGGACAGGATCTGGCAGTCGGCGGTGGGGACATGGGTGTGGGTGCCGACGACCAGCGACGCCCGTCCGTCGCAGAAATGGCCCATGGCCATCTTCTCGGAGGTGGCCTCGGCGTGGATGTCGACGATGATCGCGTCGGCGGCCACCCCGAGCGGACAGGCCGCCAGCTCCTTCTCCACCGCGCTGAAGGGGTCGTCCATCGGGTCCATGTGGATGCGGCCGAGGATGTTCATGACCAGCACGGTCTTGCCGCCGTGGGTTTCGAACAGGTTGGCGCCGGCGCCCGGGGCGTCCATCAGGCGCGGGTAGTTGAGCGGCCGGATCAGACGCGGCTCGCGTACGATATAGGTCAGGGCCTCGCGCTGGTCCCAGCTGTGGTTGCCGAGCGTCAGGCAGTCGGCGCCGGCCATGAACAGCTC
>NZ_CALMZS010000017.1 GCF_937870815.1 uncultured Brevundimonas sp. | reverse complement strand
ACGGCCCCGGCGGCCTTCATCGAGGCCGGGGTGAACACCGGCAGGCCCATGGTCTCGGCGAAGGCGTGCACCGGCGACGGGGTCAGTTTCTGGCCGCGGCCCTTCGGCTTCGGCGGCTGGCTGTAGACGGCCACGACCTCATGGCCGCTGGCGATCAGCTCGGCCAGCGACGGCACGGCGAAGTCGGGGGTTCCCATGAAGGCGAGGCGCATGCGGGGCGGTGTGCCTCAGACAACGCCGAGGAACAAGGCGAGGGCGCGATTGAGCGCGGTCAGCTGGTCCGGCGTCAGTTCACCGATGACTTCCTTGATCCTGTCGCGCCGCACGGTCTGCACCCTGTCGCCCAGGACCTGGGACGTCTCGCGCAGGCCGTTGGAAGGTTGGGGCTCGATGGTGATGCGAATGTCGTCGAGTTCGGTCAGCGTCGTCGTCATCATGGCGACTGTCACCGAGGTATGGTTTGCGTAGATGTCGCTCTGCACGACCACCGCCGGCCGGGGTTTGCCGTAATCGCCCTTCATGACCGCGATCACGACATCGCCCCGCTTCAATCGAGATCACCCCAGTCGGCGAACGCGTCCAGTTCCTCCAGCAGACGGGCCTCGCGCGGATCTGTCCGCAGGGCCTCGAGCTGACGTCGGACCCGCTCGGCGTAACCGGGCGCGCGCGTATCCGGAACCCAGATCTGGACAGGCTTCAACCCCTGCGCCCTCAGGGACGCCCGGTGTTCGGCCACGCGCTTCGCTGAACTCGCCATGCGTTACATGTAACACACCGGGCCGGCCTTCGCCAGCCTCAGTCCCAGCGCGTGAAGACGCCGCCGCCCTCGTCCCATTCGCCGCCGGCGTCGAGGGCGTCGTCGAAGTTCAGCAGCCGGTCCAGCAGGATGCCCGCCACCACGCCGACGGCGGCGACGGCGACCAGCGAGACGAGGCTGGCCACCCCGACCTTCTCGTTGCGGGTCAGCCGGCGCCGGCCGTCGGGATCGATGATGCGGTCGCGGTTGCGTTTGAGGCGGGCCATCAGGCGGCCAGCCTCGCCGCCTTCCTGACCCTGGCCACGGCGCGCTCGCGCTTCAGCCGCGACAGGTGGTCGATGAACAGCACGCCCTCGAGATGGTCCATCTCGTGCTGGATGCAGACGGCGTAGAGGCCCTCGGCCTCCTCCTCGATCGCCTCGCCGGCGTAGTCCTGATAGCGGATGCGCACCCGGGCCGGGCGCTCGACGGCGTCATAGACGTCCGGCACCGACAGGCAGCCCTCCTCGTACTGGAACAGCTCTTCCGAGGCCCAGAGGATCTCGGGATTGACGAAACAGCGCGGGTTGCGCCGCGCCGCCTCGGCCTCGGCGCCCTCGGCGTCCTGCAGCTCGGGGGTCGTCTCGCGGTCGCCGAGGTCCATGACGATGATCCGGCGCAGATCGCCGACCTGGACCGCGGCCAGGCCGATGCCCGGGGCCGCGTACATGGTCTCCAGCATGTCGTCCATCAGGGCGCGCAGCTCGTCCGTCACCGGCCCTTCGACCGGACGGGAGACCTGTTTCAGCACCGCCAGGTCGGCGGCGTTGTCGATGGTGAGGATGCGACGGACGGCCATGCCGGGGAGGTAGGCGGACAAGGCCCGGACGTCAAGATTTCCCAGCCGGGCGGTAGGTTATCCGGCCGTCCCCGGCAGCACCCGCGGCTTCTTGTCGGGGCCGATGGCCACATAGGTGAACACGCCCTCCGTCACCCGCACCGCCTCGTTGCGCGCCTCGTTGCGCGAGCGCTTCCACGCCTCGACATGCACCCGGATCGAGGTGCGGCCGGTCCTCACGACCTCGGCGTGCAGCGACACCTCGTCGCCGACCGAGACCGGCTGGTGGAAGACCATGGCGTCGACGGCGATGGTGGCGCAGCGCCCCTGGGCGATCTCGAAGGCCGGGGTCGCCCCGGCCAGGTCCATATGGGCCAGCAGCCAGCCGCCGAAGATGTCGCCCTCGGGATTGGTGTCGGCGGGCATGGCGATGACGCGGCCGACGAGGCGGCCCTCGGGCGCATCGGCCATCAGAAGGCGCTCTGGCCGGTGATGGCGCGGCCGAGGATCAGGGCGTGGACGTCGTGGGCCCCCTCATAGGTGTTGACCGTCTCGAGGTTCATGGCGTGGCGCATGACGTGCATCTCGCCGGTGATGCCGGCCCCGCC
>NZ_CALMZS010000016.1 GCF_937870815.1 uncultured Brevundimonas sp. | reverse complement strand
GTCCGCATGAACGGCGCCGGCAACGACTTCGTCGTCGTCAATGCGCTGGAGACGCCGTTCACGCCGGACGCCGGCCAGGTGCGCGCCATCGCCGGGCGCGGGACCGGCCCCGGCTGCGACCAGCTGATCGCCATCGAGCCCGCGGCGCCCGGCGCGCCCCGGGCCGACGCCTTCATGCGGGTGTGGAACGCCGACGGCGGCCAGGTCGAGACCTGCGGCAACGCCCTGCGCTGCGTCGGCTGGCTGCTGATGGAATCGACCGGCAGGGACTCCGTGGTCATCGACACCCTCGGCGGACCGGCGACGGCGACGCGGGCCGGCGACCACCGCGTCAAGGTCGACATGGGCGCGCCGGGCCTCGACTGGACCCGGGTGCCGCTGGCCGAGGCGATGGACACGCGGGGAATTGAACTTCAGGTCGGCCCCATCGACGCGCCCGTGCTGCACACTCCCGGCGCGGTCTCGATGGGCAATCCGCACGTGGTCTTCTTCACCGACCGCCAGGACGACGCCTTCGTGCGCGGCTCCGGCTCCCTGGTCGAGCACCACCCCCTGTTTCCCGAGGGCGTCAACGTCGGCTTCGCCCATGTGCTGGCCCCCGACCGCATCCGGCTGCGGGTCTGGGAGCGCGGGGCCGGCCTGACCAGGGCCTGCGGCACCGGCGCCTGCGCGGCCCTGGTGGCCGCCGCCCGCCGCGGCCTGACCGGCCGCCGCGCCGTCATCGAGGCCGACGGCGGCGAGCTGGAGATCGAGTGGGACGAGGCCACGGGCCACGTCTTCATGACCGGACCGGTCGAGGTCGAGGGCGCGGGAACGCTGGCGCCCTAACCATGCACCGGGCGGGGCCCGGCCGCCCCGCGCCCTCCCGTCTCCCCCCTCGCCGGTTGTCCCCCCGCCTCCCACGGCCTAGGAACAGTCCTCCCGACCCGACCCTGCGGAAACCCTCGCCGACATGCCCGACCTGACCGACAAGCAGACCTTCTCCGACGAGGACGCGCTGGAGTTCCACCGCAGTCCCCAGCCGGGCAAGATCTCCATGGCCCCGACCAAGCCGATGGCGACCCAGCGCGACCTGTCGCTGGCCTATTCGCCGGGCGTGGCCGTGCCGGTGCTGGCCATCGCCGAAGACGTCGACAAGGCCTACGACTACACCGCCAAGGGCAATCTGGTCGCCGTCATCTCCAACGGCACGGCCATCCTCGGCCTCGGCAACCTCGGCCACATGGCCTCCAAGCCGGTGATGGAGGGCAAGGCCGTCCTGTTCAAACGCTTCGCCGACGTCGACAGTTTCGACGTCGAGGTCAAGACCACCGACCCGGACGAGTTCGTCACCGTGGTCAAGAACATCGGTGACACCTGGGGCGGCATCAATCTGGAGGACATCAAGTCCCCGGAATGTTTCGAAATCGAGGCCCAGCTGCAGGACCTGCTGGACATCCCCGTCTTCCACGACGACCAGCACGGCACCGCCATCATCTCGACCGCGGGCCTGATCAACGCCGCCCACCTGGCCGGCAAGCGCCTCGAGGACCTCAAGGTGGTGCTGGCCGGCGCTGGCGCCGCCGGCCTGTCCTCGATCGCGCTGATGAAGGCCGCCGGGGTCAGGGCCGAGAACACCGTCATCGTCGACCGCGAGGGGGTGGTCTACAGGGGCCGCGCCAATGTCGACCAGTGGAAGGCGGCCCACGCCACCGACACACCGCACCGCACCTTGGCCGAGGCCATGGTCGGCGCCGACGTGGTGCTCGGCCTGTCCGCCAAGGGCGCGATCACCAGGGAGATGGTCGCCTCCATGGCGCCCAATCCGATCATCTTCGCCATGGCCAATCCGGACCCGGAGATCACCCCCGAGGACGTGGCCTCGGTGCGCTCCGACGCCATCATGGCCACCGGCCGCTCGGACTACGTCAACCAGGTCAACAATGTGCTGGGCTTCCCCTACATCTTCCGCGGCGCCCTCGACGTGCGCGCCCGCCGCGTCAACCACGAGATGAAGGTGGCCTGCGCCCAGGCCCTCGCCGCCCTGGCCCGCGAGGACGTCCCCGACGAGGTCGCCGCCGCCTATCGCGGCCGCAAGCTCAAATTCGGCCGCGACTACATCATCCCGACCCCCTTTGATCCGCGGCTGATCTGGTACATCCCGCCGTTCGTGGCCCAGGCGGCCATGGACACCGGGGTGGCGCGCAGGCTGATCGAGGACATGGACGCCTACCGGACCCGGCTGCGCTCGCGGCTCGACCCGTCCGCCGCCCTGATGCAGAACATCTCCGGCGCCGTGCGCGCCGCCCCGAACAAGCGGGTGGTCTTCGCCGAGGGCGAGGAGACCGCCGTCATCCGCGCCGCCTGGGGCTTCAAACAGGCCGAGCTGGGCACGCCGATCCTGCTCGGCCGCGAGGAGCTGATCCGCAAGAACGCCGCCGAGGCCGGGCTGGTGTTCGACGAGATGGGCATCGACATCGTCAACGCCCGGGTGTCGCACAAGAACGTCGAATACACCGACTTCCTGTATGGAAAACTCCAGCGCCGGGGCTATCTGCGCCGCGACGTGCAGCGGATGATCAACCAGGACCGCAACTATTTCGCCGCCGCCATGGTGGCGCGCGGCGACGCCGACGCGGTGGTCACCGGCGTGACCCGCAATTTCAACATGGTGCTGAAGGAGGTCCGGCGGGTGCTGGACGTCCGGGACCGCATGATCGGGGTTTCGATCCTCTTGGCCCGGGGCCGCACCCTGTTCGTCGCCGACACCTCCATCCACGAACTGCCCAACGCCGAGGAACTCGCCGAGATCGCCATCCAGGCCGCCGAAACGGTCAAGCGGCTGGGCAAGACCCCGCGCGTGGCCTTCCTCAGCTATTCCACCTTCGGCAATCCTCCGGGCGACCGGGGCGAAAAGGTGCGCGAAGCCATCCGCATCCTCGACGCGCGCGGCGTCGATTTCGAATACGAGGGCGAGATGCCGCCCGAACTGGCCCTGGATCCCGAGGCGCGGGCCGCCTACCCCTTCATGCGCCTGTCGGGCCACGCCAATGTGCTGGTCATGCCGGCCATTCATTCGGCCGCCATCTCGACCCG
>NZ_CALMZS010000015.1 GCF_937870815.1 uncultured Brevundimonas sp. | reverse complement strand
GCGCAGAGCGAAGTCGGTGCGGACGCGTAGCATCCGTGCTTAGAGTTCGCTCCGCTTTGGATTGCTGACCATTCTCCAGGGAGAATGGTCGGCGAACCGGTCGGCGGCTGACCCGTTTACAGACCGCGGCGAACGCGGCGTCAGAGTTCAAGAAGGAAACCACCATGCGGCGTGTCGTCGTCACCGGACTGGGTATCGTCTCATCGATCGGCACGGGCCGGGATGAGGTCGCCGCCGCCCTGCGCGAGGCGAAATCCGGCGTCCGGCACGCCGCCGACCACGCCGCCCACGGCTTCCGCTCGCAGGTCTGGGCCCCGCCGGCGCTGGGCTGGACGGCCGAGGACTGGGCCCCGCTGGTCGATCGCCGCGCCGCCCGCTTCCTCGCCAACGGCACCGCCTGGGGCCACATCGCCTTCGAGGAGGCGCTGAGGGATTCCGGCATGTCCCCGGAAGAGATCAGGGACGAGCGCATCGGCCTGATCGTCGGCGAGGGCGGCCCCTCGACCCAGGTCATCCTGCAGGCGGCCCAGACCACCCTCGAAAAGGGTTCGCCCAGGCGCATCGGCCCGTTCGCCGTGCCCAAGGCCATGGCCTCCGGCCCCTCGGCCGTGCTGGCCACCTGGTTCGAGCTGAAGGGCCTCAACTATTCGATCAGCTCGGCCTGCGCGACCAGCGCCCACTGTATCGGCGCGGCCGCCGAACAGATCGCCTGGGGCAAGCAGGACGTGGTCTTCGCCGGCGGCGTCGAGGACATCGACTGGTCGATGTCGAACATGTTCGACGCCATGGGGGCGATGTCCTCGAACTTCAACGAGACGCCCGAGAAGGCCAGCCGGGCCTATGACACCGACCGCGACGGCTTCGTCATCGCCGGCGGCGCCGGCATCGTCGTGCTCGAGGAATACGAGCGGGCGGTGGCGCGCGGCGCGACCCTCTACGCCGAGGTGACCGGCTACGGGGCCAATTCCGACGGCTTCGACATGGTCGCCCCCTCGGGCGAGGGGGCCGAGCGCTGCATGAAGCTGGCCCTGGAGATGGCCGGCAATCCGAAGATCGACTATCTGAACCCGCACGGCACCTCGACCCCGGTGGGCGACAGCAAGGAGATGGG
>NZ_CALMZS010000014.1 GCF_937870815.1 uncultured Brevundimonas sp. | reverse complement strand
CTCACCTTGTGCGGACCGATATCCTCCAGCACCTTGGCGATTTGCATGAATGCGCGCCGCTGCGCATCGGAATCGCCGATGGTCATTTGCATGACGAACGGAACCGGCTTCGGCCCGGCCGCCTGGGCATTGATGCCGAACAATCCAGACAAAACGCAGGACAACAGCCATGCACGCAATGCAAACCTCATGAAGCCTCCTACGCGACAAGACCGGGGATGAAAAGGAAATAGGCATTCAGCATGTAAAGCCCGGAGAGAATCAGGAGCAGCGCGCCGATAACCTCGAAGATTTTCTGCGCATGCCGCAGCGGCTTCAGGCTTTCCAGCCAGCCCACCGCCCACGCGCCCAGGATGATCGGCACCGCGCGCCCAAGGGCGAACGCCAGCAGCAGCGTCGCGCCGAACAGCGGCGAGCCGATGCCGGTGGCCACGCCCAGCAGGATCACCAAGGCTGGCGCGCAGAATGGACATATCGCCACTGAAAACGGAATGCCCAGAGCGAACGCGCCCCAGCCGTTCTCGGCGCGCCTGGCGCGAAACCGGATGACGGGAAGCGGCAGCCTGATCCATCCCGGCCACATCAGGCCCAGCAGGATCAGGAGCGGCCCCAGCACCAGCCCCCATTCCCGGCCCAGGAGTGTTTGCACCCACATCCCGCCCAGGCCGGCCGCCGCACCCAGGAACACATGCATCAGGACCATGCCGGCGATGAACATGGCGCCGAAGCGCACGGCGCGCTTCGTCTCATGGGCCTTGGTCACATAGGCGAGCGAAACCGGAATGGCGGCCAGCGCCACCGGGTTGAAACTGAAGATAAAGCCTGCGGCAAAACCGACCCCCAGCGATGCGAGGCTTGCCTGCTCCAGTGTCGTTTGCAATGCGGTCATGTCCATGTTTCAGATGCCTGTCTGCCAGATCAGAAAAGCGCCGCCCCACAGCAACAGGGCCGTCACGTAGGGGCTCGCTCCGGCGGCCTTGCCCAGGAATGCCAGATGCGCCGCATTCAAGCCATGCAGGCTGTCCCATACCGTGGGCAGCGAAAACATCCCGGCGAAGGCCAGCCCCGCCCCGAGCGCGAGGTCGATGCGCTGGCTCAGGGCGGCGATGACGCCGACCACGGCCACCAGCGGCAGGGTGCAGGCGGGCAGCGTCAGGCCCAGCCTGAGCGCCTGCGGCAGGCGGCGCCCACCCGGGATGAGGCGAAAGAATTCGAGATGGGGAACCGGCAGATAAACCCGGCGGGTCACCAGATAGACCGCGCCGATGATGCCGAGCATAAGCGCCGCCTGTGGCGCGGAGAGCCCGTCGAGACCGATGGCGGCAGCGGCGCCGAAGAGGCCTGCCAGCAAGGCGCTTCGCGAAAGGACCAGTTGGGCGAGCGCCGCGCGACGCTGGCGCGCCACGTCATGGCTGCTGCGGGCGGCGAACAGGGTATGCGTGGCGATGGTGCAGGGTTCGAAAAAGGCCAGCAGACCCAGCCCCGCCGCCGTCACGAGCAACAAGGTGCTCATGCTGCATGTCCCTGTTGGAGCCGCTTTTCGAGTTCCGCCCGCAGTTTGCCGGCACTGGGCAGCGACGCGAACACGAGTTTTCCGTCGATGGCGATGGAGGGCGACACCATCACGCCGAGGTCCACGGCGTAATCCATTTCCTCCAGGATGTTCACGTCGCGCCACTGCACCTTGTCCGCGCCCAACTCTTCCGCGACCGCCTTGAGCATGGTCCTGGCCTGGCCGCATTTGCCGCAGCCCGGCGAGGAAAACACTTCGATCTTGATCATCGTTTTTCTCCTTTGCCTTGTTTGGCCATGCTGTTTTCCAGTGCCGCGAGGATGGGGCACTCGTCCAGCGGACGGGTCTCGTCATCGCAGATGGCGATCAGCCCGGAAAGCGCGCCGGACATGGCCTGCAGCGCGCGGATCTTGTGTTCCAGTTGCAGTTTCTTGGCGATGGCCACGCTCTTGACGTCCTTGCAGCAGGCCGCGTCGCTGTTTTTCAGGGTCAGCAGTTCCCGGATTTCCGACAGGCTGAAGCCGCACTGCTGCGCCTGCCTGATGAAACGCAGGCGCCGCACGGCATCCTCGTCATAGAGACGATAGCCGGCCCCGGTCTTGGTGGCAGGCGCGAGCAGACCCTCCTTCTCGTAATAACGAACCGTGTCGGCCGTGACGTCGGTTTCGCGTGCGAGTTTTCCGATGGTGCGCATGACTGACTCCTTCATTGACCGGTAGTCTAAACCTTGGAGTCGGGACCATGGTCAAGAGGAATTGTTACAGCGATCTGGAGGCAGAGCGCGTGGGTGCTTGGTTGTCGAATGGCTGCTTGCGCCAACTGGTGTGCAGCGCCTTCTGCTTGATTCCGGGCAGGCTCCGGCTTGCTTGACCGGATCGCACACGCTACAGTCAAACCATACGCTTGTGAGCCTCAGGAGCTGCTTCTCGATGCCGTGCGCACTCAGCGCCCGACAACAGCCCTTTGATTTCGATCGTCACGTTTTCATGAAGTGACCTTCGTGCGTGGCTAGCCTTTTCCGAACCTAATGCGTGCTTCAATCTGTACGGCGGCCGTCTGCAACAAGTCATATGTGATGACGACGGCGTCTCCAGCAACCGCTATATGCTTGATGCTCAAAAATCAACCCTCCCCGCTCTCGCCGCTCAATACAAAATCGGTGCTGCCGATTGCCATCGCACAATGATGGATTGCCATTTATGAGCGGCCTTCTGCATGGGCCGCGGCGGGCATCCCGCCCCGCCCCAACAGCTTGGCATTGATCGCCACGATCACGGTGCTCGCCGACATCAGCACGGCCCCCACTGCCGGGGTCAGCAGCAGGCCCCAATTGACCGCCACGCCGGCCGCGAGCGGAATCGCGAAGGCGTTGTAGCCGGTGGCCCAGATCAGGTTCTGGACCATTTTGCCGTAGGTCTTGCGCGACAGCCCCAGTATCGCCGCCACGTCTTCCGGGTTGTTGCTCACCAGCACGATGTCGGCCGCTTCGATCGCGACGTCGGTGCCGGCGCCGATGGCCACGCCCAGATCGGATTCCACCAGTGCCGGCGCATCGTTGACGCCGTCTCCGACCATCGCCACGGTGAGGCCGCGGGCCTTCACTTCGCGGATCTTTTCCGCCTTTTGTTCCGGCAGCACTTCGGCGAAGTAGTCGTCCAGATCCAGTTGCCTTGAAACCGTTTGCGCCACCGCTTGCGCGTCGCCGGTGAGCATCATGCATTGGATGCCCATGGCCTTGAGCCGCGCGATGGCCGCTTTCGATTCCGGGCGCACCACGTCGGCCAGTCCGAACACGGCGGCAGCGCGGCCGTCCACCAGCAGGAAGATGGTGGTCTTGCCTTCGGCGGCGAGCGCTTCGAGTTTGGGGTGCTGGACCTGGATGCCCTGTTCCCGTAGATAGCCCGGGCTCACCATTTTTATTTCCCGGCCTTCGACCACGGCCTGCGCGCCACGGCCGGTCAGGTTCTTGAAGTCGCTGGCCTGCGGCCATTCCAGCTGGCGTTCCTTGGCCGTGCGCACGATGCCGGCGGCGATGGGATGCTCCGACTGGCTCTCCAGCGCAGCGGCCAGGCGCAGGCAGGCCGTCTCGTCCAGCTCGCCCAGCGGCACGATGTCGCTCACGCCGAAGCGGCCTTCGGTCAGGGTACCGGTCTTGTCGAACACCACGGCCCCCAGGTTGCGCGCCCGCTCGAATGCCGCGCGGTCGCGGATGAGCAGGCCATGCGAGGCGGACATGCTGGTGCTCACCGCAACGACCAGCGGCACGGCGAGGCCGAGGGCATGGGGACAGGCAATCACCATCACGGTGACGGCGCGCTCCATGGCGAAGGCGAAATCGCGTCCCAGTGTCAGCCACACGAACAGGGTGGCGAAGCCGCCGCCAAGCGCAATGGCGGTCAGCCACACTGCCGCCCGGTTGGCCAGGTCCTGGCTGCGCGAGCGCGATTCCTGGGCTTTTCGCACCATGTCCATGACCTGCGCCAGATAGGTCTGCCCGCCGGTTTTTTTGACTTCGAGGGTGATCGCGCCTTCGCCGTTGACCGAGCCGCCGATGGCCTCGGCGCCCTCGCCTTTTTCCACCGGTTTCGATTCCCCGGTGAGCATGGATTCATCCAGGCTGGTCTGGCCGGAAACAATGATGCCGTCGGTGGGCACGCGTTCGCCCGGCTTCACCAGGATGCGGTCGCCGGGTGCGACGTCGTCGACAGGGATGTCCTCGGTGTTTCCGTCCGGCTGCACGCGGTGCGCTTCGGAAGGCAGCAGCCGCACCAAGGCTTCGAGGGCGCCGGAAGCGCCGAGCACCGACTTCATCTCGATCCAGTGGCCGAGCAGCATGATGTCGATCAGGGTCGCCAGTTCCCAGTAGAAACCCATGCCGGCCAGGCCGAAGGTGACTGCGCTGGAATAGAAATAGGCCGCGCTGATGGCCACCGCGATCAGCGTCATCATGCCCGGCTGCCGTTGCCGGAGTTCTTCGCCGAAGCCCTTCAGGAACGGCCAGCCACCATAGAAAAACACGACGCTGGAGAAGCCGAACAGCACATAGGCGTCGCCGCGAAACGCCACCGGCGCCGCCAGGCCGAGCATCTCCCACAGGCCGGAGGACAAGGCCAGGATGGGAACCGTCAGCGCCAGCGATATCCAGAAGCGTCTTCTGAAATCCGCCACCATGCGGGCGTGGTCATGGCCGCCGTGCTTCCGTGCCTCTCCTCCTTGCGCTTGCGTGTGGGCAGCGTGTTTGCCGTCTCCAGGAGGCGGGCTCTCCATTGCGGGTGTGTGACCGGCGTGTTCGTCCATCTGCCTCTCCGTCATCTGTCGTCGAATCCGATCGACGCTTGTCTGCGGCTAGCTGCTGGAGGGGGATTTATTGCGCGCCTATCCTCCATGGCCCCGCCAGGAACGCGCCATGTCCCGTCGCTGGCTATCCGTCAGCACACCGTCGATTTTTTGCTGCAGGTCGATCGCTGAGTCGAGTTGCTGGCGCTGAAGATCGAACGGTTTCTGTGAGGCGGCGCGAATCGCGTCCCAGTCCCGCTTTTCGTTCATATGCAAACGGTTGAGTGTGTCGTGTGCAGCCCAAAGCTGCTGTGACAGGCCGCGGTTGCGCGCCAAGGCCTCTTGTTGCAGCTGGTCGATCTTCTGCGCCTGTTCGGACGTCAGATCAGGGGGCGTCATGCCGAAGCCCATCCCTGCGCCCATCCCCGGCATCCCCGCGCCGTACTGGCCCATCATCCCGTGGTACATGCCCATGCCCAATCCCTGGCCGGGCACCGCGCCCCCCATCATTCCGGGCCCCATGCCGTACCGGCGCGGACCGCCGTCGGCACGATAGCCGTCGTCCCAGGCACCCATCCGTCCCCCATGCCACGGCCCGTAGCCCATGCCGCCATAGCCGAATGCGAGCCATCCCGTAACGACGACGAGAACCACCCACAAAGCGATCCAGAATCCACGCTTCCGATTCAT
>NZ_CALMZS010000013.1 GCF_937870815.1 uncultured Brevundimonas sp. | reverse complement strand
TGGCCGGCGTCCGGCGTGAACGGCGTCTCCAGCGCATTGACGACGACGAAGTCGTTGCCGGCGCCGTTCATGCGGACGTAGGGGCGGGTCATCGGATCGATATAGGGTTTGCCGGTTCCGTGCGCGAGCGACGCGCGTTATCGCTGGGTGATGAGCCGCGCCGACAGCGAATCCGGAACCGGTCCGACCCGCCAGGGATGGCGGGTGCGGGCGCGGATGCGCTACCTCTACCACGGCTCGTCGCCGGCCGCGGTGCGCTTCCGGATGGCCGTGATCGTCGTCGATTTCGCCATCATCGGCTTCTTTCTGGCGGCGCCGATCCTGCGCGAGGCGGGATGGGCCTTCTATGTCGCCGACATCGCCATCGCCCTGGTGCTGGCGGCCGACCTGACCGCCCGGGCGCTGGCCTTCACCGACATCAAGGACTGGCTGAGGAAGCCGTCGACCTGGATCGACCTGTTCATCCTGGCGACGCTGATGTTCCCGCATTCGCTGAACAATTTCGGCTTCCTGAGGATGCTGCGGCTGTGGACCCTGCTGAGCTCCGACTTTTTCTGGAGCACTGTCGGCCGCAAATTCGACGACACCCGGGTGGAGGAGGTGACCCGGGCGCTGGCGGCGCTGGTGACCTTTGTGTTCGTGGCCACCGGCTTCGTCTACGCCACCTTCCGGGCCCGGCACGAGGACCTGCACGGCTATCTCGACGCCCTGTATTTCACCGTCGCCACCCTGACCACGACCGGCTTCGGCGACATCACCCTGCCGGGCAACTGGGGCCGCGTGCTGTCGATCATCATCATGCTGACCGGCATCACCCTGTTCCTGCGCCTCGCCCAGACCCTGGTGCGGCCGCACAAGGTGCGCTGGCCCTGCGATCAGTGCGGCCTGCAGAAGCACGATCCGGACGCGGTGCACTGCAAGGCCTGCGGCAACGCCCTGCGCATCCCCGACGAGGGCCAGTGAGCCCCCGGCGAGGGGCGGGGCGCGAGGGTTGGGGCGCGAGGGGCGGAGCCCGCGGTCGCCCGGGCCCGCCCCGAATGACAAAACCGTAACCTCCCCCCGGGCGGCTTGTGACAGGGCGGCGCCCGGGTAAGGTGCCGCCCGACCAACCGGCGGCGGCCGCGCCGCCGGGGCCAATCTGCACGAACGGCGCGGCGGATCAGCCGGCGGCCGACCGACCTGACCCGGAGCCTGAGATGAACCGCCTGTTCCTGACCGCCGCCCTTCCGGCCCTGCTGCTCTCCGGCTGCGCGGCGGGCGCGCCCGAGCGGCCGATCTACGGCCTCGCCCCGGACCGGGTGGAAGGGCCGCTGGAGCCGCCGGCCGCCGCCGCGCCGCCGCATTTCCCGGCCGACCTGACCCCGGCCGGGGTGCGCGCCGCCGACGACCATCTGGCCCTGGAGGAGGTCGAGGGGGCCGGGGCCATGGCCTTCGTGGCGGAGTCCAACCGCAGGGCGCTGGCGGCGCTGGAGGAGGACCCCCGCTACGAGACCTTCCGCCGGCAGGCCTTCGACATCCTGTCGGCGACGGACCGCATCCCGGCGCCGGTTTTCCTCGGCGAGGGCATCGGCAATTTCTGGCAGGACGCGGCCAATCCGAAGGGGATCTGGCGGCGCACGACGCTGGACAGCTACCGCTCGGACGCGACGCGGTGGGAGACGCTGCTGGACATCGACGCCCTGGCGCGGGCCGAGGGCCGGGACTGGGTGTGGAAGGGGGCCGACTGCCTGGCGCCGGACGAGACGCGCTGCCTGGTCAGCCTGTCGGACGGCGGCAAGGACGCCGTCGTGGTGCGCGAGTTCGACATCCCGACAAGATCATTCGTGGACGGAGGGTTCGTCCTGCCCGAGGGCAAGCACCGGCTGGAATGGCTGGACCGCGACACGCTTCTGGTCGCCACCGATTTCGGCCCGGACACCCTGACCGAGAGTGGCTATCCGTTCATCGTCAAATCGCTGACCCGCGGGCAGACGCTGGCCGAGGCGACCGAGGTCTATCGCGGCGACATCGGCGACGGCGGCTACGGGGTCAGCCCGGGCGTGTATCGGGACGGGGACGGGCGGATCGAGGCGGTGCTGTTCCACCGCCCGCTGGACACCTTCCGTGCCGAGACCTGGCGCTGGGTCGATGGCCGGGCGGTCAGACTGAACCTGCCCGAGCGGGTCGGCATCCATGGGACCATGGGCGGCCAGCTGGTGTTCTCGCTGGACGAGGACTGGGTCATTCCCGGCGGGCCGATGCCGGCCGGGGCGCTCATCATCGCCGGGCTCGACGAGCTCTCGCAGGCGGAGATGCCTCGCACCAACGGCAACCCCGGCGTGATTTTTGCGCCGGGTGAGCGGCAGTCGATCGACAGTGTTCGCGTCTTGTCCGACAGCGTCCTGGCCGTGGTGTCGGACAATGTCGTCGGTACGTTGAAGCGTTTCAACATGGCAACCGACGACGCGCGTCATCCTCACTGGCGCGCCACCGACATCGCCGTTCCGGCCAACAGCGCCGTCGGCCTGGGCGATAGTTCGAAATCGCGGGGCGAGGTGTTCGTCTCGACCCAGGGCTTCCTGACGCCGCCGACGCTCAGCCTCGCGGAGGTTTCGGCCGCGAGGATCACTGAACTCCGGTCCGCCCCCGCCAAGTTCGACGCCTCGACCCATGTGGTCGAGCAGTTCGAGGCGACCTCGTCGGACGGGACGAAGATCCCCTATTTCGTCACCCGGCCGCGCGACATGGCCATGGACGGGTCGGCCCCGACCATCCTGTTCGGCTACGGCGGTTTCCAGGTCAGCTTCCCGCCCGCCTACAAGCCCGAGATGGGCCGGCTGTGGCTGGAGAACGGCGGGGTCTTCGTCCAGGCCAACATCCGCGGCGGCGGCGAGTTCGGGCCGCAGTGGCACCAGAGCGTGCTGAAGGAGAATCGCCAGCTGGCCTTCGACGACTTCGCGGCGGTGGCCGCCGACCTGCACCGGCGGGGCATCACCAGCCCGCGCCGCACCGGCATCTACGGCCGCTCCAACGGCGGGGTGCTGACCTCGGTGACGATGACCCAGCACCCGGAGCTGATCAATGCGGCGGTGATCGAGAGCCCGCTGATCGACATGCTGCGCTATCACGAACTGCCGGCCGGGGCCTCGTGGATGGGCGAATACGGCGACCCGCGCCTCCCCGAGGAAGCCGCCTGGATCGCCCGCTATTCGGCCTATCAGCAACTTCGTCCGGACGCGGACTATCCCCGTGTCTATATCACCACCAACACCCGCGACGACCGGGTGCATCCGGGCCATGCGCGCAAATTCGCGGCGCGGCTGGCGGCGATGGGCCACGACCACCTCTATTACGAGGAGACCGCGGGCGGGCATTCGAACGACGCCGACCCGGTGGCCAACGCCCGGCGCTGGGCGCGCCACTACGTCTATCTGGCGCAGCAGCTGATGGACTAGGGCGCCGGCTTCGGTCTCCCCGGCGGGCGAGACGAGGCTCAGGCCGGTTCGACGAGCTTGAGCCGGGCGGCCTTGGCCGGCTTGCCCGGCTTGCCTGGCTTGGTCGGCTTGGTCGGTTTGTCGGGGCGGGCCGATTTCCGGGCCAGTTTTTCGGCCTTCTTCGCCTCGCGGGCGGCCTTCTTGGCGGCCTTGGCCTCGGCCCTGGCCTTGTCCGGCGCGGCGTCGGCCTCGCCGGCCAGGCCGGCGAGCAGGGCCAGGAAGCCGTCGCGCTTGGCCTTGGGCAGCAGGGCCAGGATGCGCCGGTCGGCGGCCTCGACGCGGGGCCGGGCGGCCTCGAGGGCGGCCTCGCCCGCCGCCGACAGACGCACCGCCTTGGCGCGGGCGTCGAGGGTCGAGCGTTCGCGGTCCAGCAGCCCGCGGGCGGTCATGCGCGCGACCAGATCCGCCAGGGTCGAACGGTCGATGCCGGTGGCGCGGACCAGGTCGGTCTGGGTCAGGCCGGACCTGTGCGACACCGCCTCCAGAACCGCAAACTGGCGCTGGGTCAGGCCGTCGGGGCCCGCCTCCTCGGCATAGATGTCGAGCGCCAGCTGCAGGGCGCGGTGCATCAGGTGGCTGGGCGAGGCGGCGAGCCCGCCGCGTCTGGCCTTGCCGCTGGACTTGACCATAGACCGTATCCCCTCGGTTGCACGGCATGGGTAGCAGCCGCGCTTAACGGTTTGACGACGGACGGTTCCGCCGCCGTCCGGGACCGCCGTCAGGGCGCCCGGTCGGGCCCGGCCGGGGCCATCGGATCGACCGGGCTGTCGGTCGAGGTCAGGTTGCGCAGGATCAGCGGGATCTGCGACAGGCCGAACGCCGACGAGGCCACCCACAGCACGCCGCGGAAGCTGACCCAGACGTCGGCGGGGTCGATGTCGGGCCGCCCGGCCCGGCCCGCCGCCCAGCCGACCAGCGCCTCGCTGCGGATCATTTCATTGGTGGCCGCCACCGCCAGGAAGAACAGGCCGTAGCGCAAGGTGAGGATGCGCCAGGCGCGGTCGTTGATCGGGATCACCGTGCCGAGCAGCGCCCGCAACGGCTGCTTGCCGACGACCAGGCCGCCCAGCAGGGCGACGGCGAGGCAGGCGTTGAGGATGGTGACCTTGAGCTTGACCCAGAGGCCGTCGCCGGTGAGCAGGGTCAGCAGGCCGAAAACCAGGGCGAAGCCGCCGACCAGCAGCGGCAGCACGGCCAGCCGTTTCTCGACGATCAGGCCGACCGCGACGCCGACGGCCGAGCCGGCGACGAGGAACCAGGTGGCGTTGACGAGGGCCGCGTCGCCGTCCAGCCCGCGCAGGCGGAAGGCGAGGAAGGCGAGGCCGAAGGCCAGCAGGCCGCCGAAATCGACCAGCTGGCGCAGGTTCGATTCTTTCGGCGCGGGGCGCGGTGCGATGGGTTCAGGCTCGCTCATGCGTCAGTCCTCGAGCCCCGCCAGAGACCGTGAAAAGGCCCGGGCGTCGAACGGTTGCAGATCGTCGACGCCCTCGCCCACGCCGATCAGCTTGATCGGGGCGTCGGAGGCCTGGGCCACCGGCACCAGCACCCCGCCGCGGGCGGTGCCGTCCAGCTTGGTCATCACCAGGCCGGAGACATAGGCGGTGCGGCCGAAGATCTGTTCCTGGGCCAGGGCGTTGCGGCCGACCGTGGCGTCGAGCACCAGCAGGGTCTCGTGCGGGGCCTCGGGATCGATCTTCTTCAGCACCCGAACGATCTTGAGCAGTTCGTCCATCAGCGCCTGCTTGTTCTGCAGCCGGCCGGCGGTGTCGATCAGCACCACGTCGAAGCCCTCGGCCCGGGCCCGGGTGTAGGCGTCGAAGGCGAGGCCGGCGGGGTCGGCCCCGTCGCGGCGGCTCTCGAAGGCGGCGCCGGCGCGGTCGGCCCAGACCTTGAGCTGTTCGCGGGCGGCGGCGCGGAAGGTGTCGCAGGCCACGATCATCACCTTCGCCCCCCGCCCGGTCAGGTCGGCGGCGATCTTGCCCAGGGTGGTGGTCTTGCCCGAGCCGTTGACGCCGACGAACAGGGTGACGAAGGGGCGCGGGCCGCCCAGCGGCTCGTAGCGGGCCTCATGCCCGGCCAGTTCGGCGGCGACGGCCTCGGCCAGCGCCTCCCTGACCTCGCGCTCGTCGGCCCCGGCCCCGAAGCGCAGCTCGCGGAAGCGGGCGACGATGCGGTCGGTCGCGGCCGGGCCGAGGTCGCTCTCCAGCAGATGCTCCTCCAGCCCCTCGAGGGCGGCCTCGGACAGGGGCTCCCTGACGAAGGCGGCGACGACCTGCTCGGTCATCTGTTTCGAGGAGCGGGACAGACCCTCGGTCAGCCGCGAGAGCCAGCCCTTTTTCGGCGCGTCGTTCATAGGGTTGGCTTTAGCGAGCCTGACCGCCGTCGTCACCCGGCGTCTTGGCCGGGACCAACCGTCCCGGATCAGGCCCGGCGCCGCGCCTCCATCAGGGTATCGTAGCCGAGCGCGTTGAAGGCCGCCGTGATCTGATCGGTCCTGGAGACGTGGTCGAGATCGAGAAGCCGATCAACCGTGGTTCTGGACGCCACGCCCATTCGCCGTGAAAGCTCCGCGGTGCTGACCTGTTCGTGCAGCATCGCATTGTGCAGATGAACCTTGGCCTCGACATTAAAGGAGACCCGCGCGACGGCCTGACCCGGAGCCATCATAATCCGACCGACGGGGACGCTTTCCCCAACAGCGATCCTCGCAGCTATAGCCTCAAGCACCGCGTTTGTGCCGTTCTCGATGGCCTCGTCTCGAGTTTCCCCGAATGAAGTGACTTCCGGCAACATGGGACAGGTGACGAGAAAGTCGCTCCCGTCCCTGGTGAGGGTCAAAGGGTAGTGCGCCATTAGAGTCCCAGGTCCTTCTTTATCTTCTGAACAAGGCCCTTGCCGAGTTCCTTGCCGCCACCGTGCATCGGCAACTGACTGGTGCGTCCGTTGAGCCGAACCGTGAGATGGCCAGAGCCGCCCTTGTGAGACTGGAAAGTCGCACCTTGGGCAGACAGCCACTTCTTGAGCTCTTTGCTGTTCATGAACATGGAGTGCGCCACACAAGTGTGTAAGTCCACAAAAATGTGGAGCGACAGGGTCGGCAGGAGCGCAGGGCGTCTTTGGCGTCCTTGAGCGGGGCCTGATAGAAGGTGCGGAACTTCGTCCCGTGGGACGACCGGAAAGACCGATGCCGACGACCCACCCCTTCCACAGCACCGCCGCCCACGGCTTCGTCCGCGTCGCCGCGGCCACCCCGGTGGTGCACACCGCCGACCCGGTCGCCAACGCCGACGAGCATGTCGCCCTGATCCGGCAGGCGGCCGAACGGGGCGTCGACCTGATCGTCTTTCCCGAGCTGAGCCTGAGCGGCTACGCCATCGACGACCTGCTGATGCAGGCGGCGCTGCTGGACGAGGTGGAGCGGCAGATCGTCCGGGTCGCCGAGGCCGCCGACGCGGCCGGGGTGATCGTCGTGGCCGGGGCGCCGGTGCGCAACGGCGACGCCCTTTTCAACTGCGCCGTGGTGCTGGGCGCGGGCGGCGTGCTGGGCGTCGTGCCCAAGACCTATCTCCCCAACTACCGGGAGTATTATGAGAAGCGCTGGTTCGCCCCGGCGGCCAGCCGGTCGGAGGATGCGGTGGCGCTCGGCGGCGACACCGTCGACTTCGCCCCGGGGCTCGTCTTCGAGGCCGTCAACCGGCCCGGCTTCGTCTTCGCGGTCGAGATCTGCGAGGATTTCTGGGCCCCGCAGCCGCCCTCGACGCGGGCGGCGCTGGCCGGGGCGCGCATCCTGCTCAACCTGTCAGCCTCCAACATCGTCATCGGCAAGGCGGACGAACGCGCCCTGTTGTGCGCCAGCCAGTCGACGCGGACGCTGTCGGCCTATGTCTTCACCGCCTCGGGCTGGGGCGAGAGCACCACCGACCTGGCCTGGGACGGGCAGGCGACGATCCACGAACTGGGCGCCCGGCTGGCCGAGGGCGAGCGGTTCGCGCTGGAATCGCACCTGACCGTGGCCGACATCGATGTGGAGCGGATCGGTCTGGACCGGCTGCGCAACGGCACCTTCGCCGACTGCGTCCGGCTGGAGGGGGAGGCCGTCACCGTGGTCCCGTTCGAGGCCGGGCCGGGGCCGTCCGCCGACCTGATCCGCCCGCTCGACCGCTTCCCCTTCGTGCCCGACGATCCGGCCCGGCTGGACCAGGACTGTTACGAGGCCTTCAACATCCAGGTGCAGGGGCTGATGCGGCGGCTGAAGGCGACCCGTGGCGAGAAGGTCGTCATCGGCGTCTCGGGCGGGCTGGATTCGACCCAGGCCCTGCTGGTCGCCTGCCGCGCCTTCGACCGGCTGGGCCTGCCGAGAAGCGGCATCCTCGGCTACACCCTGCCGGGCTTCGCCACCTCGGAGGGGACCCGGTCCAACGCCTGGGCGCTGATGAGGGCGCTGGGCGTCACCGGGGCCGAGATCGACATCAAGCCGACCGCGACGACCATGCTCGAGGCCATCGGCCATCCGTCCGCCAGGGGCGAGCCGGTCCACGACATCACCTTCGAGAACGTGCAGGCGGGGCTGCGCACCGACTATCTGTTCCGCCTCGCCAACCAGAACGGCGCCTTCGTGCTGGGCACCGGCGACCTGTCGGAACTGGCCCTGGGCTGGTCGACCTATGGCGTCGGCGACCACATGAGCCACTACAACGTCAACGGCGGGGTGGCGAAGACGCTGATGCGCCACCTGATCCGCTGGGTGGCGGACCGCGAGGTGGTCGGGCCGGAGGCGGTCCCGGTGCTGCGCGGCATCCTCGGCACCGAGATCTCGCCGGAGCTGGTTCCGGCCGTGGACGGCCGGATCCAGTCCACCGAGGAGGCGGTCGGGCCCTATGCGCTGAACGACTTCTTCCTGTTCCACGTCACCCGCTTCGGCCTGAAGCCGTCGAAGGTGGCCTGGCTGGCCCATCAGGCCTGGAAGGACGCGGCGGCCGGTCACTGGCCGGCCGGGACGCCCGACGGCGAGAAGGTCGAATACGATCTCGCCGCCATCAAACACTGGCTGCGGAAATTCCTCGTTCGCTTCTTCCAGACCGCCCAGTTCAAGCGCTCGGCCCTGCCCAACGGGCCCAAGGTGGTCACCGGCGGTTCACTGAGCCCGCGCGGCGACTGGCGGGCGCCGTCGGACGCGACGGCGCGGGTGTGGCTGGATGAGCTGGAAGCGAACGTGCCGGACTGAGGGAGTAGGCAGTAGGCAGTAGGAAGGAAGTGGCGGCGGCTCGCGCAACTGTTCCTACTGCCTACTGCCTACTGCCTCGCTTCAATTCACCTCGCCCAGGAACGGGAAGATCGCCGCCCTGGCCTCGGGCTCGTCGAGCATCGGGGCGTGGCCGACGCCGGGGACCTCGACATAGTCCATCCTCGGGGCCCGCCGGCGCATCTTTGCGGCGATCTTTTCGCTGAGCAGGTCGGAGGTCTGGCCGCGCACCAGCAGCACCGGCCGGGCCCTGGTCAGCCGCCCGAACATCGGCCACAGGTTGGGGGCCAGGGCCCTGGCCCCCGCCGCCTTGATCGGCACGGCGATGTCGGGGTCGTAGTCCAGCACCGGCGCCCCCTCCGTGCCGATCCGGAAGGTGCGGCGGGCGAAGGCGTCCCAGTCGGCCTCGGTGTAGCGGGGGAAGGCGACCGCGTTGATCGACTTCACATAGGCCGCGGCCTCGGCCCAGGTCGGGGTGTCGACCGGCTGGCCGGAATAGGCGGCGATGCGGGCCAGCCCCTCCCTGGCCACCTCGGGGCCGATGTCGTTGAGGATGGCGGCGGCGACGACCTTCGAGCGGATCGCCGCCAGGGCCATGGTGATCAGCCCGCCCATCGAGGTGCCGAGGAAGACGGCGCGGGCGATCCCGGCCTGGTCCATCAGGGCCAGCACGTCATGGGCGTAGTTCAGCGGCTGGTAGGTCATCGGGTCGGGGGCGCGGTCCGACTGGCCGCGGCCGCGCACGTCGACGGCCAGCACCCGGCGGCCGCTCTGGGCGATCAGGGGGGCGAGGGTTCCGAAGTCGGCCGAGTTGCGGGTCAGGCCGTGGATGGCGATCACCGGCAGCTTCGCCGGGCCGGAGGCGGCGGCGTAGTCGCGGGCGTAGAGGCTGAGCCCGTCGGGACTGGTCCAGCGGCGTTCGGCGAAGGTCTGGGTCATGGGGGGCTCCGACGTCCGGCGGCAGTAATTCACCGGCCGGGGAAATCCATCAATGGCCGAACAGGTCTTTTACGAAATCATCGAGGTTGCCGCCCTCGAAGCGGAAACCGGGCAGGCCGGCGCGGCGGGCGGCCTCGAGGTCCGACGGCTGGTCGCCGATCAGGAAGGATTTCGCCGGATCGATGTGATGCTCCCCGATGGCCCGCAGGATCATGCCGGGATTGGGCTTGCGGTCCGGGTGGTCGGGGTGGCGGTAGCGTTCGTCGAGGGCCTCGGCGTGGAAGGGGCAGGCGTAGACCGCGCCGATCACCGCCCCGTGCGCCGCCATCCGCCGCACCAGCAGGGCGTTGAAGGCCTTCATCCGGTCCTCGCTGAACAGGCCGCGGGCGACCCCCGACTGGTTGGTGACGACCACGCACAGATAGCCGAGCCCATTGAGGCGCCGCACCGCCTCGCAGGCGCCGGGCGTGAAGCGCAGATGCTCGTCGAGATGGGGATAGCCGCAATCCTCGATCAGCACGCCGTCGCGATCGAGGAAGGCGGCCGGAACGCCGGATGCCATGATGGCCGGGCATACGGCGTTCCGGCGCGTCGTTGCAACCCGTCACGGGAAGTGACCCGGCCGGATTTGGCTTGGCGGCGGACGATTTGCTAGGGAGCGCTGCCCCGGCGCGGCCCGCCCGCGCGGACGGAGACCGCGGCATGACCCTTCCCTTCATCGACCTGCAGGCCCAGCGGCTGCGCCTGAACGGCGCCATCGAGGCCGCCGTGCAGGAGGCCGTGGCCGGGGGGGCCTGGGTGATGGGCCCGCAGGTGCGCCGGTTCGAGGCCGATCTGGCCGCCTTCGGCCGGGCCGGGCATGCGCTGGGCTGCGCCAACGGCACCGACGCCCTGGCCCTGCCGCTGATGGCGTGGGGGATCGGCCGCGGCGACGCGGTCTTCGTGCCCAGCTTCACCTTCGCCGCCACCGCCGAGATCGTGCCGTGGTTCGAGGCCGAGCCGGTGTTCATCGACGTCGACCCGAACACCTACAATATGGATCCCGGACATCTGGAGGCGACCGTCGAGGCGACGCTGAAGGAGGGTCGGCTGAAGCCGCGCGCGGTCATCGCCGTCGACCTGTTCGGCCGGCCGGCCGACTATCCGGCCATCCGCGCCGTCTGCGACCGGTACGGCCTGAAACTCATCGCCGATTCCGCGCAAGGATTCGGCTGCACCATCGACGGCGACCATCCGCTGAAGTGGGCCGACATCACCACCACCAGCTTCTTTCCGGCCAAGCCGCTGGGCTGCTACGGCGACGGCGGGGCGGTGCTGACCGACGACGACGACCTGGCCCAGCTGATCGATTCGCTCCGCGTGCACGGCAAGGCGGTGGCGCGGGACCTGGAAGGCCGGAGCTTCGACCACGACCCCAAATACCTGAACATGCGCATCGGCCTGAACAGCCGGCTGGACACCATCCAGGCGGCGGTGCTGATCGAGAAGTTGAAGGTGTTCGGCCAGGAGATCGAATGGCGCAACCGCATCGCCGCCCGCTACGGCGAGGGCCTGCGGCCGCATGTGGCGGCGGTTCCGGAGGTCCCGGAGGGTCAGGTCTCCACCTGGGCCCAGTACACCGTCGAGCACGAGGATCGCGACGGGCTGGCGGCCCATCTGAAGGCCCAGGGCGTGCCCACGGCGGTCTATTATCCGGTCCCGCTGCACCTGCAGCCGGCCTATGAGATGTATCCGCGCGGGCCGCAGGGGCTGCCGGTCACCGAGCGGCTGATGCAGCGGGTCATCAGCCTGCCGATGCATGCCGACCTGGACGAGGCCACCCAGGACCGCATCATCGCCGCCGTGGCCTCGTTCGGGGGCTGATCCGATGACCCAGCACCAGCAAGTCCTCAGGTTCGGCGTCGCCGGCGCGGGCGTCATGGGCCGCAACCACGCCCGGGTGCTGTCCGACATCCGCGACGTCGAACTGACCCATGTCTTCGACCCCGACGCCGCCACCGCCGAGGGGGTGGCCGCGGCCTATGGCGCCAGCCCGCTGACCACGGCGGAGGCCTTCGTCGGCGCGGGCCTGGACGCCGCCGTGGTGGCGACGCCGAACCGCACCCACGCCGACCTCGGCGTGGCCCTGCTGGAAAAGGGCGTCCATGTGCTGGTCGAAAAGCCGATCGCCGCGACGGTGGCCGACGCCCGGCGCATCATCGACGCCGCCAGGGCCAACGACCGGGTGCTGATGGTCGGCCAGGTCGAGCGCTTCAATCCGGCCGTGGACGCGGTCAAGCGGGCCATCGACGGCGACGACATCATCTCCATACAGATCACCCGCGTCGGTCCCTTCCCGCCGCGCATGGGCGAGGTCGGGGTGGTCATCGACCTGGCGGTGCACGACATCGACATCATCCGCCACCTGACCGACAGCGAGATCGTCGAGGTCCAGCCGCAGCTGGCCCGCACCCGGGCCGAGCGCGAGGACACCGCCCTCTTGCAATTCCGGCTGGAGAACGGGGTCATCGCCCACATCACCACCAACTGGGTCACCCCCTACAAGGTCCGCACCCTGCAGGTGGCGACGAGGAACAAGTTCGTGGTGGCCGACCTGATCACCCGCCAGGTCACCGAATATTTCGGCCAGCAGGCCGACGGCTCCTACCAGACCCGGGCGGTCAACAGCTGGCCGGCCGAGCCGCTGAAGAAGGAGCTGGAGGCCTTCGCCCACGCCATCCGCACCGGCGAACCGGCGGCCGTGACCGGCGAGGACGGGCTGCGCAACCTCGAAGTGGCGCTGAGGTGTCTGGGCGAGGGGTGAACCCTCCCCCGCGCCGGCGCGTTACCGGTGGATGACCGAGGTTCCCATCACCCCCGCTCCCGGCGACGCGGCCGGGCCCGGCGCGCCCGGGACCGGCGAGACCGTCTGCCCCGGCTGCAACGGCACGGGTCTGGTCGGCGACCGGCCCTGTCCGACCTGCGAGGGGAGCGGACGCGTGATCGAGGGGATCGGCGGGGGGTGAGGCAGGCTCAGGCCAGCGCGCTGACCACATCGGTCCGCGCGAAATCGTCGCCGACATAGAGCAGCGGGCAGTCATGGGTCCTGGCGGCGACATAGCTGAAGCAGTCGCCGTAGTTCAGACCGGCCTCGTGAAATCCCTTGCCCCACAGGGTGTAGGCGTCGGCCGCCGCTTGGGCGACTTCGGATGTGACGTCGATGACCCTGATTTCGAGCAGATCGAGCAGAATCTTCATGCCGGGCAGCGTGCGCTTGCGGCTGGTGACGATCAGGCATTCGGCCACGGTGGCGGCCGACATGAGGATGGGCTGATCGGTCTTCAGCGCCGCCTCGCAGGCCTGGCCGAGCTCCTCCTTGCGGAGGACGGCCATCAGCGCCGAGGTGTCGACCGCGATCATGCGGGCAGGCCGTCTTCGTCGTAGAGGAAGTCCTGGCTGCGCGCGGCGCAGGTCTCGTCGAAGACGACGCCCTGCAGGGCCACATGGGCGGCTTCGATCGCCCTTGCCCGCTTCAGGGCCAGGTCGCCCATGACGAGAGAATTGACGCGCGCCACGGGTCGGCCCCCGTGCGACAGCACGACGTCCTCACCGGCTTCGACACGACGGACCAGATCGGTCAGGCTCACCTTGTCGCCGGAAATCGGGATAGTGGTCATGGCTCGACTCCGATTCACAAGATGATGCCGGCGCCCGGTTTCGGCAAGTCAGCCCACCACCTGCATGCCCAGCCATTCCGCCACCAGGGCCGGCTTTTCCGCGTCCTCGATCTCGACCGTGACCTCGTGTTTGAGCAGCCAGCGGCCGCCGCCCTTGTCCTCGGCCGAGAGCAGTCTGAACCGGCCGCGGACGTTCGAACCCGCCGGCACCGGGGCGAGGAAGCGCAGCCTGTCGAAGCCGTAGTTGACCCCCATGACCACCCCCTCCAGCGGCGGCACGGCGTCATAGGTCATGGCCGAGAGCAGGCTGAGGGTGAGGAAGCCGTGGGCGATGGTCCCCCCGAACGGGGTGGCCCTGGCCGCCTCGGGGTCGATGTGGATGAACTGGCGGTCCTCGGTGACCTCGGCGAAGGCGTCGATGCGGGCCTGGTCGACCATGATCCAGCGGCTGACGCCGATCTCCTGACCGACCAGGCCGGGCAGGTCGGCGACCGGGGTGGGGGTCCCCTTGCGTTCGGTGCGGCTCATGCGGCCTCCTCAGGCGATCGGGGTGAAGCGGTCTTCGATGATGGCCGCGAACAGGGCCGGGTCGACGTTGCCGCCGGACAGGACGAGGGCGGTGGTGCGGTCCCTGGCCTCGACCTTGCCGGCCAGCAGGGCCGCCAGCGACACGGCGCCGCCGGGCTCGACCACCAGCTTCAGCACCCGGAAGGCGTAGCGGACCGCCTCGGCCACCTCGGCGTCGGAGACGGTCTCGACCCGGTCGAGGCGGCGGTTGATCGGGAAGGTCAGCTCGCCGGGGCGGTCGGTCATCAGGGCGTCGCAGATCGTGGCGCCCGGCGCGGGCGGATGGGTCATCCGCTCTCCCGCCGCGAGCGACAGCTGGGTGTCGTTGTAGTGCTTCGGCTCGACGGCGATCACCGGCGTGTGCGGCGACAGGGCCGCCATCGACAGGTTGATTCCGGCGATCAGCCCGCCGCCCGAGGCGCCGCACAACAGCTGATCGATGCGGGTCCCGGCGGCCCTGGCCTGTTCGACCATCTCCAGCCCGACCGTGCCCTGGCCCTCGATGACGAAGGGGTCGTCGAACGGGGGGACCAGCACCGAGCCCCGGGAGGCGGCGATGTCCTCGCCGATGGCCTCGCGGCTCTCGCTGTAGCGGTCGTACATCCGCACCTCGCCGCCGAGGGCGCGGACCCCCTCGACCTTCACCGCCGGGCTGTCGGCGGGCATGACGATGACGGCGGTGGTCCCGACCATCCGCGCCGCCGCGGCCACCGCCTGGGCGTGATTGCCGGAGGACCAGGCGACCACGCCGCGCGATTTCTCGTCGTCGGTGAGACGGCTGATGCGGTTCCAGGCGCCGCGGAATTTGAAGGCCCCGGCCCGCTGCAGGTTCTCGGCCTTGAGCAGCACCCGGCCGCCGACATGGGCGTTCAGGGCCGGGCTCTCGACCAGCGGCGTGCGCACGGCGTGACCGGCGATCTGGCGAGCGGCGTCCTGGACGCCGGCGAAGGAGGCGGTGTGCATGGAGAACACATACCGGTCCGGCCATCCCGGCGAAAGCCGGGCTTGCGGGCGTCGGCCTGACGGTCCGTAGGTTCATCACCAAGGACACGAAGAAGAACTCACAAAGGGCACAACGGGGCCTGCGCCCGGCTCCGATCCCGTCGTGTCCTTCGTGACCCTTTGTGTCCTTGGTGATGAACCTTCCGGCCCGAACTCCCGACTCATGGGTTCCGGCTTCGCCGCGATGATCGGTTGAGTCTCCCCACCGCCGCTCTAACCTGTCGGGATGAAGTCCCTCATCCTCGCCATCGACCAGGGCACGACCTCGACCCGGGCCATCGCCTTCGAGTGCGGGGACGGGGGGCGGCTGCGGCCGCTGGCGGTCAGCCAGATCGAGCTGGCCCAGCATTTCCCGAAGCCCGGCTGGGTCGAGCACGACGCGGCGGAGATCTGGGCGGCGACGCTGCGGACCTGCCGCGAGGTGATCCGCGGGGCCGGGGGCGTCGGGCGGTTCGCCGCCATCGGCATCACCAACCAGCGCGAAACCTCGGTGCTGTGGGACGCCGCGACGGGCGAGCCGCTGCACCGCGCCGTCGTCTGGCAGGACCGGCGCACCGCGGACGTGACGTCGCGGCTGGCCGCGGCCGGGCATGAGCCGGCGGTGCAGGCGGCCACCGGCCTGATCCTAGACCCCTATTTCTCGGCCTCGAAATTCGCCTGGCTGCTGGACGCGGTCCCGGGGGCGCGGGAGCGGGCGGGACGCGGCGAGGTCCGGCTGGGCACCATCGAGACCTGGCTGATCTGGAAGCTGACCGGCGGGGCCAGCCATGTCACCGACGCCACCAACGCCAGCCGCACCTCGCTGATGGACCTGGCCACCCGCCGGTGGCGGCCCGATCTGGCGGAGCTGTTCGATGTCCCGATGTCGGGACTTCCGGAGATCCTCGGCTGCACGGATCACTTGGGCGACTGCGAGCCGTCCCTGTTCGGCGCGGACCTGCCGATCCACGGGGCGGCGGGCGATCAACAAGCCGCGCTGGTGGGACATGGGGCCCTGAAGCCCGGCGACGCCAAGATCACCTATGGCACCGGGGCCTTTCTGGTGGCCAATGTCGGCGACCGGCCCGTGGCGTCGACCAGCCGGCTGCTCGCCACCCTGGGCTACGCCGCGGGCGGGCGGACGGCCTATGCGCTGGAGGGGTCGATCTTCTCGGCCGGCTCGGCCATCCAGTGGCTGCGCGACGGGCTGAAGGTGATCTCCGAGTCCCGCCAGTCCGAGGCCATGGCCCGGGGCCTGGCCGACAACGGCGGCGTCTATCTGGTCCCCGGCTTCACCGGCCTGGGGGCGCCGTGGTGGGAGCCGGAGGCGCGCGGCGCCATCGTCGGCCTGACGCGCGACAGCGGCCCGGCCCAGCTGGTGCGGGCGGCGCTGGAGAGCCTCGCCTACCAGACCCGCGATCTGCTCGACGCCCTGGCCAGGGACGGGGCGCCGAGGCTCAAGGTGCTGAAGGTCGACGGCGGGGTCACCGCCAACGCCTTCGCCATGCAGTTCGTGGCCGACATCTGCGGGGTCGCGGTCGAGCGGCCCGCCTTCCAGGAGATGACGGCGCTGGGGGCGGCCAGGCTGGCGGCGCTGGGCGTCGGCCTGATCGGCGACCTCGAGGACCACCCGGTCGAGGCCCCGGCGCGCTGGGAGCCGCGGATGGAGGCGGGCGCGCGCGAGCGGCTGCTGAGGGGCTGGCGCGGCGCGGTGCGCGCGGCCATCATCGCGGCCCACCCGGAAGACGCATGACCAGTCCCGCCCCCGACGACGCCCAGGCGACCTTCTCCGGCACCCGGGCGATCGACCCCCGCTATGCGCTCGACGAGGCGGCGCTGGACCGCTGGCTGGCGGCGAATATCGAGGGCTACGCCGGGCCGCTGACGATCCGCCAGTTCAAGGGCGGGCAGTCGAATCCGACCTATGAGCTGACCACGCCGGACCGCGTCTATGTGCTGCGCAGGAAGCCGCCCGGCATCCTGCTGGCCTCGGCCCATGCGGTGGACCGGGAGTTCCGGGTCATCTCGGCCCTGCACGCCCAGGGCTATCCGGTGGCGCGGCCCTGGGCCCTGTGCGCGGACGACGGCGTGATCGGCTCGATGTTCTACGTCATGGACAAGGTCGAGGGCCGGGTGCTGTGGGATCTGAAGCTGCCCGGCATGGGGCCGGCCGAGCGCCGGGCCGTCTACGACGCCCAGGTGGAGGCGCTGGCGGCGCTGCACGCCTTCGACCCCGTCGCCGTCGGCCTGGGCGACCATGGCCGGCCGGGCAACTATTTCGAGCGCCAGGTCGGGCGCTGGACCAAACAGTACCGGGCCTCCGAGATCGAGCCGATCGCGGCCATGGACCGGCTGATCGAATTCCTGCCGGCCAGCCTGCCGCCGGAGGGGCCGACGCGGATCGTCCATGGCGACTTCCGGCTCGACAACCTGATCCTCGCCCCCGACGCGCCCGAAGTGCGGGCGGTGCTGGACTGGGAGCTGTCGACGCTGGGCGACCCGATGGCCGACTTCTCCTACCTGCTGATCGCCTGGGTGATCCCGGCCACCGCCCGCAACGGACTGGCGGGGGCCGACATCGCGGCCTTGGGCATCCCGTCGGTCGAGCAGATGGTCGAGCGCTACGCCGGCCTGACCGGCGCCCGCCCGGCCAACCTCGACTGGCTGTTCGCCTACAACCTGTTCCGGCTGGCGGCCATCTGCCAGGGCATCGCCGGGCGGGTCCGCGACGGCACCGCCGCCTCGGCCCATGCGCGGACCCTGGCGGCCCAGGTTCCCATGCTGGCCGCGGGGGCGCTGGCCTTCGCGAAAAAGGCCGGGGCCTGACTCCAGCATTAATACTGGAGCCTGATTCACGGCATCGGCGGAATCGCGAAGCGATTCCTCCTCAACCGATCAGGCTCTAGTTCGACAGCACCTGGACCCGGGTCCACAGGGCGCCGCGATTGACCACATGGACCCGCAGCCGGGCCGGCGCGCCCGGGGCCAGGGTGCAGACCGGATAGTGGTCGCCGAAGCCGTCGGCGCAGAGCAGTTTGCCGGCGGCGTCGCGGACGGTGAGGTCGACATTGGTGTCGCCGTCGCCGATGGCGGCGATGCGCAGGGTCTCGCCCCCGCGGGCGTCGATCTCGAAGCTCCAGCGCTCGCCCGAGGCCAGCCGCCGCACCATCGACACCGGGCCGTCGCCGAACGGGGATGAGCGGACCCCGGCCGTCGGCGGCGGCGGCGGCGCATGGGCCGTCAGCCCGTCCCGGCGGGCCTGTTCGGACCGGCGCAGGGCGTCTCGCCTGGCCGCTGCTATGTCCGAGGTCGGCGCGGCCAGGCGAGACGCCAGCCTCGCTCCGCGATAGATTGTTCCTTGTAGGCCAAAACCTGCACCGGGGGTCTCCTGTGATCTTGAGTGTCGCAACCCAAGCCTCGGAGACCCCCACCCCTCATGCAAGGGGCCGTCTCACATCTGTCTGAACCTGGACAGCGACGCCAGTGACGAAAGCTGACGCTCAGCCCGGCGGCAGGACGGCGCCGTTGAGGATGCGGCGGTCGGCCCGGGCCTGCACCAGGACGGCGACCGCCTCGTCGGGGCCGAGTCCGGCGGGCAGGTCGTAGAGGGCGGGGCGGCCGCTCCAGGCGCCGAGGCTGCGCACCGAGCGGACCACATTGACCTGGCGGACGGTCTGGCCGCGATTGTCGCCGCGCTCGATCTCGACCGTCTGCGGGCCGGGGCGATAGACGACGGCCACCACCTCGGCCCCGCCGGCCGGGGCCCGGCCGGAGCCGACGCCGACCCGGTCGCCGGCCTCGCGGAACTCGATCTCGGGCGGGAAGACCCGGCGGGCGGCCTCTTCCTCGACGGCGGCCTCGAGCGCCGCCTCAAGGGCGCCGGGCACCTGGCGGCGGCCGTCGATGACCACCTGGGGGGTGCCGATGGCGCGCAGCTTGAGCGGCCGGCGATAGGCGCGCTGGCGCTGGGCGAACTCGGGCCGGGCGAAGGTGTCGGCCCAGCCCAGGTAGTCCCAGTAGTCGACCGCATAGGTCAGGGCGATGACCCCGGGGGTGCTGGCCAGGGCCTCGACCCGCGCATTGGCCTCGGGACAGCCGGCGCAGCCCTGGGCGGTGAACAGCTCGACCACCACGGGCTCGGCCGGAACCGCGGCGCGCGGCGCGGCGGGGCCCGACGGCTGGGCCCTCGACCCGGCCGCGATGGAGACGGCCAGGGCGGCCGCCGCAGGGATGATCCAGCCCCTCGTGCGCATGGCGCGCACCTTAACCACGCCGGCCGGGCCCGCGCCGCTCATTTTCGCGTGAGGGGTCAGACCCGGATGTCGAGCAGGGCGCCGGGGCGCTGGGGGCGGCGAGGCTCGGGCGTGCGCGGCGGGTCCGCCGGCGCCGCGTCCGGCCCGGCCGCGCCGTCGAGGGCGGCGCGGAAGAAGTCCGATCGCGAGGCGCGCACGGGCGGCGGCGGGGCCTGGGCCGGGAACAGCGGCGAGGGGGCCGGGGGACGAATCGCGCTCATGCCGACAGGGTTAACGAAATCCGTCGGAAAAGGGTTAACGCCGGGCCGCCGCTCAGCCCCTGTCGGCGGTCGGCAGGGGGCGCGGCGGCGCCTGCATGGAGGCGACCAGACGATCGATCTCGGCCGGGTCGAGCAGGGGCGCCGAGGCCTTGGCGGTGACCCGGCCCATGGCGTCGACGGCGAAGGTCTCCGGGGCGCCGGTGATGCCGAGGTCGAGGCCGGCGCGGCCGTCGCGGTCGACCAGCACCATCGAAAAGGGATCGCCCAGCTCGTCGAGGAAGGCGCGGGTGGCGGCCGGGTCGTCCCTCCAGGCCACGCCGACGATGGCCACGCCGCGCGCCTTCAGGGCCATCAGCTGCGGATGTTCGAGCCGGCACGGGGCGCACCAGCTGGCGAAGACGTTGATCAGCATCGGCCGGCCGACGCCGGCGGTCTTCAGGTCGATGACGCCGGGCCCGGCCGCCGCCCCGGACAGCATGGGCAGGACGGTCTCGGGGACCGGCTGGCCGACCAGGGCGTCGGGCCGGTATTCGCTGCCGCGGCCGTCGGCCAGCGAGCGGCCGGCGAAGTCGCCCAGGCGCAGGGCGGCGAAGACCACGAGGGCGACGAGGGCCAGCAGGGGGACGACGGCGAACCAGCGGTTCATGGCTCAGCCCTCCCCCGCCTGTTCGGCCTCGAGCCGCCTCAGCTCGGCCGACCAGCGCCGCGCCGCCAGCAGGGTGCGGCCGGCGAGGGCGGCGAGCGCGACGCCGCTGATGGCCCAGGCGGGCCAGACGAAGGCGGCGTAGGGGCTCATGTCCAGATCGATCATGCTCAGGCCTCCAGGGCGCGGCGGGCGCGGATCGACAGCACCCGGCGGCGGACGATCTCGGTGCGGATGGCGGTCAGCCAGACCGCGGCGAAGAACAGGCCCCAGGCCGCCATCATGGCCAGCAGCGGGGCCAGGTAGACGGGCGGCATGGCCGGGCCGCCGGCCCTGAGCAGGGAGGCCGGCTGGTGCAGGGTGTTCCACCAGTCGACCGAGAATTTGACGATCGGCAGGTTGATCAGTCCGACCAGGCCGAGCACGGCGGCGGCGCGCGCGGCCTTCGCCTCGTCGTCGATCGAGGCGCGCAGGGCCATGTAGCCGAGGTAGAACAGGAACAGGATCAGCACCGACATCAGCCGCGCATCCCCCCAGGCCCACCAGGCGCCCCACATCGGCTTGCCCCAGAGGCTGCCGGTGACCAGGGCGAGGCCGGTGAAGGCGGCCCCCGGCAGGGCGGCCGCGCGGGCGGCGGCGTCGGCCAGCGGATGGCGGAACACCAGGGCGAAGAAGCTCGACACCCCGAGGGCGGCGTAGGCGGCCAGTCCCGCCGAGGCGGCCGGGACGTGGACGAACATGATCCGCACGGTGTCGCCCTGGCGGAAGTCCTCGGGCGCGGCGAAGGCCAGCCAGGTCGCCGCCGCCAGCAGGACGCCGGCCAGCCCCCAGACCGCCGGCGTCAGCGGTCGGGTGAAGCGCAGGAAGCGGTCGGGATTGGCGAGGCCGAACATCAGAAGCGCTCTTTAGGGCCTGATCGCGTCCGGCGCCACTTCGGGAGGCCGCGGCGGCGGCGCGGCTTGTGGCCGCCCCCCGCGGCGTGCCAAAGCAGCGCCTCGAAACGGGGGACAGCACCATGGGCGAAGACGCCGCCAGGGACACCAACGGCAACCTGCTCGCCGACGGCGACAGCGTGACCCTGATCAAGGACCTCAAGGTCAAGGGCTCGGGCGGGGTGACGCTGAAGCGCGGCACGCTGGTGAAGAACATCCGCCTGACCGGCGACCCCGACGAGATCGAGGCCAATGTCGAGAAGGTCCGCGGCCTGGTGCTGCGCACCGAGTTCGTCAGGAAGGCCTGATTGGAAGGGCGCTATCGCTCGCGACGCGGTCGCTCGCTGCTTGAGCGCGGGCCGCCTATCCCTGCGCGTTGCGGATCGCTGCGGCCCCCGCGAACGGCGTGACCACCGCGGCGAACAGGACATAGGCCGTCAGGAAGGCCAGCGCGGGCATGGGCGACAGGCCGTTCGCGGCCCGCTCCAGCGCTCCGGCCCCGAACACCACCGGCGGGATGAACAGCGGCAGGACGACGACGGCGATCAGCAGGCCGCCCCGCTTCGAGCCGAGCGCCAGCGCCGCGCCGAGCGCGCCGGTCAGGGCGAAGCCGAGGGCGCCGACCAGGGCGGAGAGGGCGACCAGCGGGGCCAGATCGGGGGCCAGGCCGAGGGTGATGGCCGCGATCGGGGCGGTAACGGCGAGGGGAATCCCGACGGCCAGCCACTGGGCCGCGGCCTTGGCCAGCACCACCAGCTCGAGCGGGACCGGCCCGAGGGCGATCAGGTCGAGCGCCCCGTCCTCGAGGTCGCGCTCGAACAGCCGCTCCAGCGACAGGGTCGACGACAGGGCCAGGGCCAGCCAGGCGACGCCGCCGGCGACCGGTCGCAGGCCGGCCGGATCGCCCCCCGCGGCGAGCGGCACGAGCACGGTCAGGCACAGGAAGAAGCCGCAGGCCAGCAACGGCCCGCCGCCCCCCGACCAGGCCAGCGCCAGTTCGCGCCGGAACAGGATGAGCAGGGCCGTCACGACGGTTCCTTGACCATGGCGAGCTCGAAGACCATATAGGTCCGTGGAGGCTTTGTGACCGGAAACGGGAGCATTGCCTTTTTCATTTTCGGCCCCGGGCGGGTCGAAGGTCGTTGATGACCTTGAAGCCGGACTGGCGTTCGCCGCTTTCGAGGCGCCGGCTGAATCGCAACCGTAAAATATCGTCGGCGATGTCAGCCAGATTGTCGCGAGCCGGCTCGTCCATGCCGTGAAGACGCACGCCCCAGCTTACGGTGTAGGCCACGAGGTCTGAAAGCTGCACAAGCGAGGTCAGATCGCTGTGCACGAAGAAGGGCTCCGGAATGATGAGGCGGCTCCGTGTCCGTCCGTTCGTCGTGCGCACGAAATAGGCCGAGACCTGTTCCAGCAGGAGGTGGCAAGCACTTCGGTCGAACTCATCGAAGACCAGGAAGCCCATCGGGTCGCTCGGCAGGCCGTTTAAAAAGTAATACAGCCGTTCAAACAGATAGGCGTAGTCCTTGCGCAGGGCGTCGGCCCGGACCGGGCGGGGCGCAGCCCTTGGAACGATGGTGGCGAAGACCTTCGCCCCGTGCTGCTTTGCAAGTCGCAAGACGAACCGGCTGTAAGATATCTTGGCCTGGGCGAGGGCCGTCAGCCTTTCCCGCGATACCCTCGACCCGTCAACCAACAGCTCATGCGCCAGCCTGCAGCGGTCCGCCTCGGAAATCGGCTCCATCTGGGCTGCAAGACGGAAAGTCTTTGCGTTCAGCAACTTCTGCGCCTTGGCCTCGCGGCCGTAGGCCTCGAACAACCGCATGCCGAAATAGTGCTGCTGAGCGTCGGATATCTGTCTGATGAGCGGCCAGATGCGACGGTCCTCGACGGCGACCGCCGCCAACACTTCATAGGGAGAGGCGCGCCGGTCCTGTCCCGATTCATCGATGAAAAAGGCCCAGCTCACTTGGCCATGCCGATGTCGACCGCCCGGGCGGCCACCGGCAGCGGATCGTGGACGGCGGCGAGGATGGCGCCGCCCTTGTCGAGGTGGGCCTGCATCAGCAGGCCCAGCGCCGCCCGCCAGCGCGCGTCCAGTGGCGCGAACGGCTCGTCCAGCAGCCAGACCGGGCGGGGCGCGGCGATCAGCCGGGCGAAGGCGAGGCGGCGGCGCTGGCCGGCCGACAGCTGGCGCACCTCCAGGTCGAGCAGGGGCTCCAGCGCCAGCACGTCGACGGCGGCGTCGACGGCGCCGGGGTCTGCGCCCAGCCAGCCGGCCTGAAACGTCACCTCCTCCCGGGCGCGGCGGGCGCCCTTGAGGCCGTCGAGATGGCCCAGCCAGTGCAGGTGGCGGCGGCGCGCCTCGGCCGGATCGGCGGCGGCGAAGGCGACGGTCCCGGCGTCGGGGCGGAGGAAGCCGGCGACGGCGCGCAGCAGGCTGGTCTTGCCGGCCCCGTTGGCCCCGGTCAGGGCCACGGCCTCGCCGGCGGACAGCGACAGGGACAGGTCGCGGAACAGCACCCGCTCGCCGCGGGACAGGGCGAGGCCGGAGACGGTCAGCATCGGCGGGCCGGGCCGTAGTTGCGATCCCTTCTCAATACCCGTGTCGGCGACGCGGGTACATGGACGCCCGGGGGAACCACCGCTATATCCGCCCTCGCCGCAGCAGGCGTTCGCCGCGCGCGGCGGGGACCTGTGCGCCCCGCCGTCGACCGCGCGATCGTGCAACCGGATTGTCGGGCGGCGTGAACCAGAGGAAGCCTCTCCATGCCGTCAGTCGACAGCCTTTCCACCCGGCGCGATCTCTCCGTCGGGCGCAAGAAATACGCCTATTACAGCCTTCCGGCCGCCGAGGAAGCGGGCCTGGCCGGGATTTCCCGCCTGCCGCGCTCGATGAAGGTGCTGCTGGAGAACCTGCTGCGCAACGAGGACGGGGTTTCGGTCACCGAAGCCGACCTCAAGGCGATCGCCGCCTGGGTCGACAACAAGGGCGCGGTCGAGCACGAGATCGCCTTCCGCCCGGCCCGGGTGCTGATGCAGGACTTCACCGGGGTGCCGGCGGTGGTCGACCTGGCCGCCATGCGCGACGCCATGTCGGCCCTCGGCGCCGACCCGACGAAGATCAATCCGCTGAATCCCGTCGACCTGGTCATCGACCACTCGGTCATGGTCGATCATTTCGGCGACGGCAAGGCGTTCGAACGCAACGTCGAGCGCGAGTACGAGCGCAACATAGAGAGATACAAGTTCCTGCGCTGGGGCTCGTCGGCCTTCAACAATTTCCGCGT
>NZ_CALMZS010000012.1 GCF_937870815.1 uncultured Brevundimonas sp. | reverse complement strand
TTCGTGCTCGATGGCGGCGATCGGCGTGCCGGCGGCGATCTTGCCCATCAGCGACAGTTCGCGGGTGTCGTTGGCCGCCTCGATCGCCTGCGGACGGCCGCCGCCCTCGATGACGCCGGGGGTGAAGCCCGCCCGGCCCCGCGGCGCGCCCGCCGTGGCCTGGTCCGGCATCTTGACCACCTCCAGCGCCCGCGCCCGGTGCGCCAGCCGGCGGATGAAGCCGCGCTCCTCCAGCGCCGTGATCAGCCGGTGGATGCCCGATTTGGACGCCAGATCCAGCGCCTCCTTCATCTCGTCGAACGAGGGGGAGACGCCGGTCTCCTTGATCCGCTCGTGGATGAACATCAGGAGTTCGTGCTGTTTGCGCGTGAGCATGGCGTCGAATCGTCCAGAACAAGGCGTGAACCGTCGCCGATGTTCTGTAAGTGTTCTTGCCTAATGTCAACTTAACGGCGGAGTGGCGCTCCTTCGGTCCGAGAGCTATGCTTTCCACATGGCCGTGAAACCAACTCTTCGCTTGGATGGTGATGGCATCGACGACCTCATTGAGGACGTTGAGGAGGCTTTCGCTCTCCGGTTTGCCGATGGGGAACTTCAGTCCGTAGCGACGGTCGGCGATCTGCATGAGCGGCTTATGTCGCGTTTGCGCACCGATCCGGGACTCTGCGCCACCTCCATGGCCTTCTATCGCATCCGGCGGGGTCTGGTCGCCCAAGGCTGGAAAGGTCGCATCGCTCCAGCCACACCCCTTCCGACAGATGGCGCGGTCGCGCCGAGGCGCTTCCTGCAGCGATTGGCAAGCGACAGCGGTCTTCGAGGATTGCATGCCGGATTAGGTCGGGCGGGATCAATCGGCGCCTGGTCCGTTCTCGGAGTGATAATCATCTTCGTTCTGGCTCTGGCAGAACGGGCATGGATATTGGCTTGGGCCGGTGTGGTGCTCCTGGTTCTGAGCGTCGGCCTGCTGATTCTTGATCGCGGTCGCCTTCCACGAGGGGTGAGGACTGTCGGAGACCTGGCCCGGCAAGCCGTGACCCAGAACCATGGCGGATTGATCGCCCAGGGCGCAGGGGTCCGTGGAGACGAAGTCTGGACATCGGTGCAGAGCATTGCCGCGGATTCCGCGGGCCTGTCACCGGCGGACGTGGGGCGCGACACGACCATCTTTAAGCAGAAGACCGGCAAGGCGGCCTGATCGTCAGGTCATCAGCTTCCGCGTCGCCGCCTCGACCTCCGCCTGCCGCATCAGGCTCTCGCCGACCAGCACGGCCTGGGCATGGGCCGCCGCCGCCCGCGCCACGTCGTCCGGCGTGAAGACGCCGCTCTCGGCCACCAGCAGGGCCTCGGGCGGGGCCTTGGGCGCCAGCCGCTCCGTCACCGCCAGATCGACCTCGAAGGTCCGCAGCGAGCGGTTGTTGATCCCCACGAGATCGCCGTCCAGCCTGCAGGCGCGGGCCATCTCGGCCTCGTCGTGGGTCTCGATCAGGGCGTCCATGCCGAACCGCCCGGCCTCGGCCAGCAGCTCGGCGGCGAGGGCGTCGTCGACCATGGCGAGGATGATCAGGATGCAGTCGGCGCCCAGCGCCCGGCTCTCGGCCACCTGCCACGGATCGACGAGGAAATCCTTGCGCAGGCAGGGCAGGGCGGTGGCGTCGCGCGCCTGACCGAGGAAGGCGTCGTCGCCCTGGAAGCCGGGGCCGTCGGTCAGCACCGACAGGCAGGTCGCGCCGCCGCGCTCATAGGCCCTCGCCAGCGCCGGGGGATCGAAATCCTCGCGGATCAGCCCCTTGGACGGGCTGGCCTTCTTGATCTCGGCGATCAGGGCCGGGCGGCCGGTGGCTTCGACACGGCGCGCCAGCGCGGCCCGGAAGCCCCGCGGCGGCGGCGCCTCGCGCGCCCGCGCCTCGACGGCGTCCTGCGACAGCGCCGCCTTTCGCGCCGCCACATCCTCGCGCTTGTAGGCGGCGATCCGCGCCAGGACATCGGTCACGCGGGGTCTTCCTCGGTCGGGGTGTTGGTGGCTTCGACCAGCGCGGCCAGCGCCTTCGCGGCCCGGCCGTCGTCGATCGCCGCCGCCGCCAGGGCCGCGCCCCCGGCCAGATCGGCGGCCCGGTCGGCCACCACCAGGGCCGCCGCCGCATTCAGCAGCACGATGTCGCGATAGGCCCCCTTCGCGCCGTCCAGCAGGGCCCGCAACGCCGCCGCGTTCTCCCCGGCGTCGCCGCCGCGCAGGTCTTCGACGCGGGCGACGGCGAGACCGGCGTCCTGCGGCGTGACGGTGAAGCGGCGCACCGCCCCGTCCTTCCATTCGGCTACGCCGGTCGGACCCGTGGTCGTCAGTTCATCGAGCCCCTGTCCATGCACGACCCAGGCCCGCTCGGCCCCGAGCCGCCCCAGCACCTCGGCCAGAGGCTCCAGCAGGCGGGGATCATAGACGCCCATGACCTGCCGCTTTGCGTTGGCCGGGTTCGACAGGGGGCCCAGCAGGTTGAACACCGTGCGAAAACCGAGCTCGGCGCGCACCGGCCCGACGTGGCGCATGGCCCCGTGGTAGGTCGGGGCGAACAGGAAGGCGATGCCGGCCCGGTCGAGCGCGCGCCGCTGCTGCGCCGGGGTGGCGGCGAGATTGACCCCCAGCGCCGCCAGCACGTCTGACGACCCGGACCTGGAGCTCAGCGCCCGGTTGCCGTGCTTGGCCACCTTCAGCCCCGCCCCGGCCAGCACCAGCGCCGCCGCCGTCGAGATGTTGAAGGTGTGCTGGCCGTCGCCGCCGGTGCCGCAGGTGTCGATGACCTCATAGGGATGATCCAGCCTCAGGGCGGCCTCGCGCATGGCGCTGGCGAAGGCGGCGATCTCGCCCACCGTCTCGCCGCGGATGCGCAGGGCGGTGACGGCGGCGGCCACCTGGGCCGGAGTCGGCTCGCCCCTCAGGCAGGCGGCGAAGAAGGCGTGGGCCTCGTCATCCGACAGCACCCGACCGTCGACCAGCCCGGCCAGAAGGGGCTTGAAACCGTCCGCCATGTCAGACCATCGCCGTGCGTCTGATGTTCGCCAGATCGAGGAAATTGGCCAGCAGATCGTGGCCGTGCTCGGTGGCGATCGACTCGGGGTGGAACTGGACGCCGTGGATCGGGCGGGTACGGTGGGCGAGGCCCATGATCTCGCCGTCGGCGGTCCAGGCGGTGACCTCCAGCACGTCCGGCAGGGTCTCGCGCTTGACCGCCAGCGAATGGTAGCGGGTCGCTATGAACGGGGTGGGCAGGCCGGCGAAGACGCTTTGGCCCTCATGCTCGATCGGCGAGGTCTTGCCGTGCATCAGGCTCTTGGCGCGGATCACGTCGCCGCCGAAGGCCTGGCCCATGGCCTGGTGGCCGAGGCAGACGCCGAAGATCGGCATCTCCGGCGGCGCCGTGTCGATCAGGGAGAGACAGATGCCGGCCTCGTTCGGCGTGCACGGGCCCGGCGACAGCAGCAACGCCTCCGGCTTCAGCGCCAGGGCCTCGGCCGCCGTCAGGTCGTCGTTGCGCACCACGCGCGTCTCGGCGCCCAGTTCCGCCAGGTAGTGGACCAGGTTCCAGGTGAAGCTGTCGTAGTTGTCGACGACGAGGATCATGCTGGGCTTCTAGGCGGTGCGCCGCCCCGCGCCAAGCGGCGCGACGGTAAGGCTGCGTTAACCATGCCCGGGCGAACTGGAGTCTCCAGCGGAGGGGCTCCCATGGCCGACAGCACCATCGACAGGGCGCGCGCCCTGCTGGCGCCCCCGGTCCGGCGCGCCAGCCCGTGGGCCGCGCTGGCCGCCGCCGGCCTCGCCGCCACGGCGGCCATGCTCATGGCCGGGGTGATGGTGCTCGGGCCGGGCGTCCGCTTCGATGAGCCGGCGGCGGCTCAGCCCCCGTTTCCGGACGGATAGCGCCAGGCGTCCTCCGCCGCCTGCATCGGCGCGCGCGCCTTGGCCCTGGTCTCGGCGTATTCGGCGGCCGGATCGCTGTCGGCGACGACGCCGGCGCCGGCCTGCACATGGATGTTGCCGTCGGCGAACAGGGCGGTCCTGAGCACGATGCAGATGTCGGCCTCGCCGCCGGCCGAGATATAGCCGACCCCGCCGCCGTAGCCGACGCCGCGCTTCTCGCTCTCCAGCTCGTCAATGATCTCCATGGCCCGCACTTTCGGGGCCCCGGACAGGGTCCCGGCCGGGAGGGCGGCCAGCAGGGCGTCGACGGCGTCCAGACGCGGGTCGGCCTTGCCCTGCACATCTGAAACGATATGCATGACAGAGCTATAGCGCTCGATCTTGAAGCTTTCAGTGACCTTGACCGTGCCCGGCGCGGCGACCCGGCCGACGTCGTTCCGGCCCAGATCCAGCAGCATCAGATGCTCGGCCCGCTCCTTCGGATCGGCCAGCAGCTCGGCCTCCAGCGCCCGGTCGGCCTCCGGCGTCTCGCCGCGCGGCCGGGTTCCGGCCAGCGGGCGGATGGTCACCCGTCCGTCCTTCAGGCGGACGAGAATCTCCGGGCTCGACCCGGCCAGCTGGAATTCGCCGAAATCGAGGAAGAACAGATAGGGCGACGGATTGCGCCGCCGAAGCGAGCGGTAGAAGGCGAACGGGTCGCCGGCCCACGGCGCGGCGAAGCGATGGCTCAGCACCACCTGGAAGATGTCGCCGGCGGCGATGTAGTCCTTGGCCCGCGCCACCATGGCGCCGAAGGCGGGCTCGTCGACCGGCGAGTGGAACGGCGGGACCGCGGCCTCCACCGGCGCCGGGATGGCGGGCAGGGGCGCGCGCAGCTCGGTCTCGAATGCGTTCAGCCGGGCCACGGCGGCCTCGAAGGCCGCGTCCGCCGCCAGGCCGCTGTCCGGATAGGCGGCCGAAACCAGCACGATCTCGTGCTTCACCGAATCGAAGATGGCCACCAGCGAAGGCCGGGTCAGGACGGCGTCGGGCAGGTCCAGCGGATCGGGATTGGGCGGGCCGAGCGGCTCGAGCAGCCGCACCATGTCATAGCCGAACACCCCGAACAGACTGGCGGCCATCGGCGGCAGGTCCTCCGGCAGGTCGATCCGCGAAGCCGCGATCAGCGCCCGCAGAGACGCCAGCGGATCCCCCGGTTCGGCGGCGTAGGCGCCGTCCGCGATGGCCGGTCCCCGGCACAGTTCCGCGCGCGCGCCGCGGCAGCGCCAGACCACGTCGGGATCGCGGGTGATGATCGAATAGCGGCCGTTGACCGCGCCCCCCTCCACCGACTCCAGCAGGAAGGCGTGGGCGCGCCCGTGGCCGACCTTCAGGAAGGCCGACACCGGCGTTTCGAGGTCGTCGACCAGCCGCCGCACCACGACCTGGGCGCGGCCTTCGGCCCAGCCGGACGCGAACGCCGGCCACGCCGGGCCGCCGGCCGAAGTCATCGCCCTGCGGGCGCGCCCGGCGCGGCCGGCGTCGCGGCGACGCCCAAGGCTTCCCGGGCGAGCTCCTCGTCATAGGTCGCCTTCATGCGCTCGGCGGCGGCGCTGACGGCGGCGGCGAACAGCGGATCGCCGCTGGCCGGGCCGAGCCGGGCCCGCCACTGCTGCGCCTCGTCGGCGACCACGGCGGCGGTGGGGGCGGCGACGCGGTCGACCCGGCCGATGGCCAGGCTGCCCTGCGACTGCGGTTGCGAGAACACGGTCCCGGCCGGGCCGCTGAACAGCCCGGCCATGACTCCCTGGCCGAGCCGGGTGACGGTTTCCTGGTCCTGTTTCAGGCCCGCGCCCCTCGACACCGTGGCCCCGACCGAGGCCGCGACGGCGGCGATGTCCTCTCCGGCCCGGAGCCGCGCCGCCACGGCGTCGGAGCGGGCCGAGAGCAGACGGATGTTCTCCCGGCCGATCCAGGCGGCGGTCAACCGCTCCCGCACATCTTCGAGCGCCGGCATGGCGGCCGGGGTCACGTCGTCGACGCGGACCACGAAATAGTCGCCGTCGCCCAGCGCGGCCGGCTCGTTGGCGCGGCCCTTGGTCAGGCTCCACATCGACTCGAGAATCTTGAGCGGCACCCGGGTCTGCTGACCTTCGCGGTTGCGGCCCTCGCGGGTCACGGCCGGGATCGGGGCCAGCCGGGCCCCGACCTGACGGACGGCGTCCTCGACGCTCTTGCCTTCGCGCCGCGCGGCCTCAAAGGCCTCGACCCGGCGCGCGATGGCTCCGCGGGCTTCCTGGCCCCTCAGCTCCTCGACGATCTCGTCACGGGCGTCCTCCAGCGTCACTTCGCGGCCCGGGGCGACGGCGGTCACCTTGGCGACCACGAAGCCGACCCGGGCCTGGACCGGCGCGGACACCTCGTCGACGCCCAGGCCGAAGACGGCGGCGGCCACGGCCGGATCGCCGATGGCGCTGCGCGGGGTCTCGTCATAGCTGGCGGGCTGCAGGTCATAGGCCTGGCCGACCGCGGCCGGAGTCTGGCCGGCGCGCAGGGCGTTGGCGATGCGCTCGGCGGCGGCGCGGGTCGGGGCGGTCAGGGTGGTGAAGGACCGGCGTTCCGGCAGCGACAGGCTGTCCTTGCGGAATTCGTAGCGGGCCCGGATCTTCTCTTCACTGATGGCGATGTTCTGGTCGGCCGGATTCCTGAAGATCACCAGCGTGCCGGATCGCAGTTCCGGCGTGCGCAGCTCGGCGGCGTTCTGGCGCATGAAGGCGGTCAGCTGGGCGTCGGTCGGGCGCGGCGCCGTGCCCACCATCTGCTGGGTCAGCAGGAACCAGCGGCCGTCGCGGCTCTGCTGGTTGATGTTGGCATAGAGCGCCCCATAGACGCGCGGCATGCGCAGGCCGGCGACCAGCGCCGAGGCGTAGTGCGCCCGGCTGTAGTCGTTGCGGATCTCCTGCTCCAGCATGGCCGGCGTCATCCTGGCCTCGCCCAGCTTGGTCTCGTAGAGGCTCTCGCTGAACCGGTTGGTGACCGGATCGAAGAAGGCCGGGAAGGAGCGGATCTGGCGCAGGACCAGTTCGTCGCCCGGCCGGATGCCGGTCTTCCAGGCCCAGGCGAAGAAGGCCAGTTCCTCGGCGCGGCCCTTCAGGATCGCCGCCAGGGGCGCGTTGCTCAGCAGTTCCTCATAGGTGATGGCGCGGCCCTGCTCGGTCTGGAGCTGCTCGAGGCGACGGTCCATCTCGGTCCGGAACTCGGTCGGGCTGAGGCTGCGGTCGCCCGCCGAGACGACCTTCGGCGCCTGCAGGCTGCCCAGCACGTCGGTCTGCGTGCCGCCGGTGACCAGCAGGCCCAGGGCGACGAGGACCAGAAGGCCGATCGCCCACTTCGACTTCGCGAAATTGCGGAATATGGAGATCATGGGGAAGCGGTCCTGGGCGGATGGCGGCGACGACAGTCGCTTCGGCCTATAGGGGGTGACGGGGCCGCACGGCAAGACAATGGCGTGATCGGCGCCGTCCGGACGGCTTGGCTTGGCGCATAGCTCCGCCTAGAGAGGCCTGATGAAACAATCCGTGAAGCTGATCGTCGGCAACTGGAAGATGAACGGCCTGGCTGCGCACCTGGGCGAGTTCGCGGCCCTGCGGCGCTCCCTCGACGACCAGCCGGCGGCCTGCCGCGTCGCCGTTTGCCCGCCGGCCACCCTGGTCGAGCGGATGGCCGCCGCCGCGCGGGGCGGCTCCATCGAGGTCGGCGGGCAGGACTGCCGGGCCGAGACCCACGGCGCCTACACCGGCGGGATATCGGCGGAAATGCTGAGGGACGCCGGGGCCCGGCTGGTGATCGTCGGGCATTCGGAGCGCCGGCAGGAGTTCGGCGAGAGCGATCTGCTGGTCTCCGCCAAGGCCGAGGCCGCCGTCCGGGCCGACCTGGCCCCGATCGTATGCGTCGGCGAAACGCTCGAGCAGCGCGAGGCGGGCAGGGCGGTCGAGGTGGTCCGGGCCCAGGTCGCCAACTCGTTGCCCCGCGCCGTCTCCGGGCATGATTTCGCCGTCGCCTATGAGCCTGTCTGGGCCATCGGCACCGGCCTGACGCCGTCGCTGGAGCAGATCGAGGAGGTTCACCGGGCCGTGCGCGAGGCGATCATCGAACGGCTCGGCCTGGCCGGGGCGGCGGCCCCGATCCTCTACGGCGGGTCGGTCAAGCCGGACAACGCCCGCGACATCCTCTCGGCGGCCGAGGTCGGCGGCGCCCTGGTCGGCGGCGCCTCGCTGAAGGCGGCCGATTTCCTGCCGATCATCCGCGCCGCCTGAGGCGGTAGGCGAGAAGCTCCTGACCGACCCGAAACGGACAGCGGCGGCTGGCGCGCATCTACTGCCCATCGCCTACCGCCTACTGCCTCCTTCCCCCCGCTCCCCATCAATGATAGACGCCGCCGCTTGATCGGCGCGGCTGCGCGCCACACATATCGGCCGCCATGCTCCAGACCATTCTCCTCGTCGCCATGATCCTCATCTCGGTCGCGCTCGCCGCCGTGATCCTGCTTCAGCGCTCCGAAGGCGGGGCGCTGGGCATGGGCGGCGGTCCGTCGGGATTCATGACCGCGCGCGGGGCCGGCAACCTGCTGACGGTGACGACCTGGTGGCTGGCCGTCGCCTTCTTCGCCTGCGCCATCGGCCTGACCATCGTCGGCAACGTCAGCCGCTCGCGCCAGTCGATCGTCGATCCAGACGCGGTGGGGGCTCTCGTCGCGCCGGCGGCCGGCGCCGATGCGGAAAGCCCGGCCACCGACGCGCCCGCCACGGCTCCGGCCGAACCGGCTGGTCCGTCGCTCGACGACTTCCTCGGCGCCGCGCCGGCGGCCGAGCCCGCCCCGGCCCAACCGGCGCCGGCGCAATAGGAATGGGCGGGGAGCTTGTCCCCGCCTTCCTCTCCCGCCCCCATAGTCTCCGCAGCAGGCCGCCCGAATCGGCGGTAGAGTGATCTCCCATGGCCCGTTACGTGTTCATCACCGGCGGCGTGGTTTCCTCATTGGGAAAAGGCCTCGCCTCCGCCGCCCTCGGCGCCCTGCTGCAGGCGCGCGGCTACAAGGTGCGTCTGCGCAAGCTCGACCCCTATCTGAACGTCGATCCGGGCACGATGAGCCCCTATCAGCACGGCGAGGTCTTCGTCACCGACGACGGCGCCGAGACCGACCTCGACCTCGGCCACTACGAGCGGTTCACCGGCGTTTCGGCGGCGAAGTCGGACAACATCACCACCGGCCGGATCTATTCGACCATCCTCGAGAAGGAGCGGCGCGGCGACTATCTCGGCGCCACCGTGCAGGTGATTCCGCACGTCACCGACCAGATCAAGCAGTTCTGCCTGACCCCGGCCCTGACCGATGACGGCGAGGAGGTCGACTTCGTCCTGGTCGAGATCGGCGGCACCGTCGGCGACATCGAGGGCCTGCCGTTCTTCGAGGCCATCCGCCAGCTCGGCCAGGATCTGCCGCGCGGCCAGTCGTGCTTCGTCCACCTGACCCTGTTGCCCTTCATCAAGACCGCCGGCGAGATGAAGACCAAGCCGACACAGCACTCGGTCAAGGAGCTGCGCTCGATCGGCATCCAGCCCGACATCCTGCTGTGCCGCTGCGAATATCCGATCCCGCCCGAGGAGAAGCGCAAGATCGGCCTGTTCTGCAATGTGCGCGAGAGCGGCGTCATCCAGGCCATGGATTCCGCCGACATCTACGCCGTGCCGCTGGACTATCACCAGGAGGGCCTCGACGCGGAGGTGCTGGCCCATTTCGGCATCACCGACGCGCCCGCGCCCGATCTGTCGCGCTGGCGGGAGATCGCCCGCCGACGCCTGCAACCGGACGGCGAGGTCACGGTGGCCGTGGTCGGCAAATACACCGTGCTGAAGGACGCCTACAAATCCCTGATCGAGGCCCTCCACCACGGCGGCGTGGCCAACAACGTCAAGGTCAATATCGACTGGGTCGAGGCCGAGACCTTCGAGGGCGACCGCGACGCCTGCGAGGCCCGGCTGCAGGGCGCCCATGCGGTGCTGGTCCCCGGCGGCTTCGGCGAGCGCGGCTCCGAGGGCAAGATCGAGGCGGCCCGGTTCGCGCGCGAGCGCAACATTCCCTATTTCGGCATCTGCTTCGGCATGCAGATGGCCGTGATCGAGGCGGCCCGGAACCTCGCCGGCTTTCCGGAGGCCTCCTCGACCGAGTTCGGGCCGACCGCGGAGCCGGTGGTCGGCCTGATGACCGAATGGACCCAGGGCAACGAACGGGTGAAACGCCAGCACGGCGGCGACCTGGGCGGCACCATGCGGCTCGGGGCCTATGACTCGACCCTCAAGCCCGGCTCGAAGATCGCGGCCATGTATGGCGCGACGACGATCAGCGAGCGCCACCGCCATCGCTACGAGGTCAACATCAACTATCGCGAGGCGATCGAACAGAGGGCCGGCCTGACCTTCGCCGGCCTGTCGCCCGACGGGGTCCTGCCCGAGACGGTCGAGCGCGAGGACCATCCGTGGTTCATCGGCGTCCAGTACCACCCGGAGCTGAAGAGCCGGCCCTTCGCGCCCCACCCGCTCTTCGCCGGCTTCATCGAGGCCGCCGTGGTGCAGAGTCGGCTGGTTTAGGCCGGGGCGGCGGCTCAAGCCCATCGAACGGCTGCCGCCGGCCGCAGCGCAGGCACACCTGCGTTCCCGGCTGGCTTCGGCTGTCGACGAACAGATGACCCTTGCGGGCGCAACGCAGGGACTCGAACATGGCGGCCTCCCCGATCGCCGTTTTATGATACGCCTCGAACCGCGTCAGCGCCATGACATCGGCGCCGGCCGCGCTGCTGAACAGGTCCGTTACGCCGCAGGAGCGGCGCCTTGGGCCGGTCCGACCAGCAGGCCGTCGACAGGCTGCAGCACACCGTTGCTGGCCAGGCGCTCCTCGCCGGTCAGGCGGCCTCGCGCGCCGCTCTCAGAGGTCACCACCACGGTCCCTCCGTCACGCGACAGGGTGAGCAGGGTGTTGGCCACGGTGCGCAGCTGGACGTTGCCGTCGGCATCCCGTTCAAGCGCCGCGTCGATGTCCGCGCGGGTCAGGGCGCCGGGGACGATATGGGCCCGCAGCAGGGCTGCGCCTTCGGCCCGCCGGGCCTCGGTCGTGAGGTCCGCCGGGGCGCCGGGAGCCGAGAAGGCCGTGTCGGCCGGGGCGAACAGGGTGTAGGGTCCGACCCCTTCCAGCACGTCGCCGAGCCCCGCGTTGGCCGCCGCCCGGCCCAGGGCGCCGTAGCCGCTCTCGCCCTCCAGCGTCGCCGCCAGGGTGCGGGACGACGGCGCGGCCGGCCCGGCGGCCTCGCCCTCGGCCTCGTTGTCGCCGCCGCATGCGGCCAGCAGGAGGACGGCGAGGGGCGTCAACGCCCGGCGCATGATGGTTCGCATGTCTGGTGTCTCCCGGAGCGAAATCAGGTGAGCAGCTGGATCGCCGCCTGGACCAGCTGGGTGGTCGGGTCGACGCGATAGACGTAGCCGTCGTTGTAGCGGTAGATGCTTTCCGCACTGTCGGCGTACTGGTTCCGGTAGGCGTAGGGGACATTGTAGACGTCGTACCCGGCCGGCATCGGCTGGCCGACGGTGATCGGCTGGCCGGTCAGCAGCGCGACGACCTGGGTGATGGCCTGGGTCCTGGGATCGACGCCGAACAGCGCGCCGTCGGCGTAGCGATAGTCGTACGGATCCTGCAGCCGGAAATAGTCGGCCTGATAGGGGGCCACGGGCTGATAGCCGTACTGTCGTGGCCACACCGCCCCGGGGGCCAGGGCGCCGCCCAGGGCCGGCAGCCAACCGGCCACCGACCCGCTCCGGTCGAGGCGGTAGAGATAGCCGTCGTCATAGCGCCAGTTCGCCTCGCGGCCGCGGTTCCACAGCCAGTCATAGCCGCCCGCGGCGATCTTGCGCTCCTGTCCCGGCGGCAGGCAGCCGTTGTTGCGCTTGGCCAGCCCCGGGGGGCAGCCGGCGATCAGGCCGCGCCCGGGGACGGCGCGGTCAAGGTCGTCGCTGCCGTCGACCAGCGCCACGGGACTCCGGCCCCGCTCCCCGCGCGGACGAACCCGGTCATCGTCGTCGCGATCATCGTCCCGGTCGCGCACCCGTCCGGGGCCGCGCGGGTCCGGCCCGCGCGCCAGTTCGCGCACATCCGGAGCGCCGCGCCGGACATCCCGGCCAGCCCGCTCCGGGCCGCGCCCCCGGGCCTCGCCGGCGTCATCGCCGCGGCGTCCGCGGACCGACCTGTCGTCGTCGTGGTCGCCGCCATGCTCCTGGGCGTGTTCGCGACCCTTGCCCTGACCGTGGTTCTGGGCTTCGGCCGCCAGCGGCAGGCTGAAGGCGATGGCGATAGCGGCGGCGGCGGGAATGATCTTGTTCATCGGAGAATCCTCTCGTGTACCCCGCTCAACGCCCGGCGCCGGACGCCGTTCCTGAAAGGGCATGAGGAGGGAAACGCCTCGAAAGTTCGCAGGCGACCTGCGAGCCGGGCCGCCGGCCCGGCCGACGTGGCGGACAGGGTGGGATTCGAACCCACGGCAGGCTTGCACCTGCGGCGGTTTTCAAGACCGCTGCCTTAAACCACTCGGCCACCTGTCCGTACCCTGCGGGCGGAACCGCCGCATAGCGC
>NZ_CALMZS010000011.1 GCF_937870815.1 uncultured Brevundimonas sp. | reverse complement strand
GTGGCCGGGCTGTTCGGCGTCGGCGGCGGCACGGTGATCGTGCCGGCGGTGTTCTACGCCTTCGAGGTGCTGGGGGTCGGGGGCGAAAGCAATCTGCATGTGGCGATCGGCACCTCCCTGCTGACCATCGTCGCGACCTCGTGGCGGTCGCTGAGGGCGCACCGGGCCCACGGGGCGGTCGACGAGGTGGTGCTGAGGACCTGGACGCCGTGGGTGGCGTTCGGCGGACTGGTCGGGGCGGCGGCGGCCGGCGTGACCTCGATGGAGGGGCTGGCCATCGTCTATGCGGTCTGTCTGGCGGCGGTGGCGGCGCAGATGGCGCTGATGCCGGAGGGGCGGGCGCTGCGGGGCGACCTGCCGACCGGCTGGGGGCGGCGCGGGTTCGGGACCCTGATCGGCGGGCTGTCGGCGATGATGGGCATCGGCGGCGGCAGCTTCGGCGGCATGCTGATGACCCTGTGCGGGCGGCCGATCCACCAGGCGGTGGCGACGGCCTCGGGCTTCGGCGTGGCCATAGGCGCGGCGGCGACGCTGGGGTTCGTCGTATTCGGCTGGGACGCCGCCGGGCGGCCGCCGCTGTCGCTGGGCTATGTCAACGCGCCGGGAGCGGTGGTCATGGCGGTGCTGACCACGGCGGTGGCGCCGTGGGGGGCGAGGCTGGCCCATGCTCTGGACCGGCGGGTGCTGCGCCGCGCCTTCGCCCTCTACCTGCTGGTCACGGCCGCGGTGGTCGCCGCCAAGGCCCTCTAGGGCCTGATCGGTTGAGGAGGAATCGCTTCGCGATTCCGCCGATGCCGTGAATCAGGCTCCAGTATAATGCTGGAGCGAGGATCCGGGTTTGGACGCGATCGCGTCTAAACCGATTTCGCTCTAGGGTCGCAGCGTCAGCCCGGCCGGGGTGGCGCTGAAGGAGGACAGCCGGCCGAGGTAGCTCATGCCCAGCAGGGAGTGGGGCAGGCCCTGCTCGACGACCAGCGCCTCGACCGCGGTGACGCGAGCCCCGGCCACGGCCACGGCCTCGAGCCGGACCGGGGCGGCGCGGACCGGGCCGGCGGCGGTGATCACCGTGCGGGAGAAGTCGGCCGGGGTCGGCTTCAGGCCGAGGCGGGCGGCGTCGGCGGGGGTCAGGACCACGACGCTGGCGCCGGTGTCGACCATGACGCGGACGGCGCGTCCCCCGTCCGGAGCGTCGATGTCGGCGTCGGCCCAGTAGTGGCCGTCGCGGCCCTTCAACACCTGGGCGGCCCCGCCGGTGGCCGGGCTGGCGGCGGCGGCGGCAGGCGCGGCGGCCTGCGCCGGGCCGCGCACTCCCGCCTGCTCCGTCCACCAGGCGGTGGCCAGGGCGGAGGCGACGGCGACGGCCAGGACGGCCGCGGAGGACAGATCGAACCGCATGGCCGCCGGTTTCGCACGACGCCGTTGGCAGGCGGTGAAGAGGGATGGTTGGCGGAGGGTAAACACGGCGGAGCCGGGGCGGGCCGCTCCCCGCCCCGCAGCCTACGCCCCGCCGCCTACGCCCCGCCGCCCCGCCGCTCGCGGGCCGCGCGCCGCGGCAGCTCGCCCATGATCCGCGCCCGCTCGACGTCGGTGAAGCCGCTCCAGCCGCCGATCTCGGACAGTGTGCGCCAGCAGCCCAGGCAGAGCCCCGAGGCGCCGTCGACGACGCAGACCTTGACGCAGGGCGTGGCGATGGCGCGGGGCGGTCGGGACGGCGGGGCGGGATTTGATGACATTGGCGCGAAAATTGTTCCGGTTACAGATAAAAATACTTGCTATATCGCCGACAGGGCGCCACCGTCATCCCGACGCGAAACGACTATGACGGTGAGACTCCCGATCAGCACGACGTGTCTCTTTTCATCGTTCAGCGAAAGGAGACATCAAGGATGAACGACAAGGACCGCAACCTCCAGCACGCCATGCTGTCGTTCGCCCTGTGGGGCGGACTCCTGGTCGACACGAAACGGACCAACGGCGCCGGCGACCGGGCGATCAGCCACCCCTCCAGCTTCGTGCCGTTCAGGATCGACCGGCCGCGCCGCTAGAGCCTGACCGGTTGAGGAGGAATCGCTTCGCGATTCCGCCGATGCCGTGAATCAGGCTCCAGCATAATCCTGGCGGGCCGCCGGCGGAGGCGGCCGAGCCCCGGCCGCGAGGCCGGGGCTTTGTGTTTCGGACGCGATTGCGGCACATCACCGGACATGACCCTGATCCAGACGGAACGGCGCGGCGCGATCGAGATATGGACGATGTCGCGGCCCGGGCGGCTGAACGCCCTGCCCGACCTCGAGGACGGCGAAGCCTTCGCGGCGGCCTGCGCGGCGGTGAACGCCGACGCCGGCGTGCGCTGCGTGGTTCTCACGGGCGAGGGCCGGGCCTTTTCGGCCGGCGGCGACCTGAAGGCGATGCGCGGGCGCCGCGACCTGTTCGCCGGCGGCGGAGCCGAGATCCGCGACCGCTACCGCCGCGTCGTGCACCGGATCGTGCGCTCTCTATACGGGCTGGAGATCCCGCTGGTGGCGGCGGTCAACGGTCCGGCCATGGGGCTGGGCTGCGACATCGCCGGCCTGGCCGACATCCGCCTGGCCTCGACCGAGGCCGTCTTCGGGGTTCCGTTCCTGAAGCTGGGCCTGCTGCCGGGCGACGGCGGGGCCTGGCTGCTGCCGCGCAACATCGGCTACATGCGGGCGGCGGAGATGCTGTTCACCGGTGACGCCATCGACGCGGCGACGGCCGAGCGCTGGGGACTGGTCAACCATGTGGTCGCGCCGGACGCCTTGATGGAGGAGGCGCTGAAGATCGCCGCCAAGGTGGCCGCCCAGGCGCCCCAGGCCCTGCGCATGGCCAAGACCCTGCTGCGCCAGGGCCGGGACGCGAATTTCGACCAGATGCTGGAGATGACCGCGGCCATGCAGGCGCTCGCCCACCTGACCGAGGACCACGCCGAGGGCGTGGCGGCGGTGCTGGAGAAGCGGCCGGCGACGTTCACCGGGCGTTGACGGGGCGTCCGGGGGTTGAGCGCGCCCGGGCGCGGCGTCCACGGGGGCCGGGTCGGACCGGGTCGGCGGCGTGTGGACGGGCCTCGCTCATCAGGGCTAGGTAGGGCGCTGTCAGAACCGGCGCAGCCGGCGCCCTTGGAGACGACCCCGACATGATCCTTCGTTCGCTTCGCGCCGCCGCCGCCGCGACCGCATCACTGGCCGCCGTGGCCGGCGCCCTGGCGCTCGGCGCCGTTCCGTCCGCCGCCCTGGCCGACGAGGGCATGTGGACCTTCGACAACTTCCCGATCGAGACGGTGAACCGCGCATACGGCACGCGGATCGACCAGGCGTGGCTGGACCGTCTGCGGCTGGCCTCGGTCCGCATCCAGGGCTGCTCGGCCTCCTTCGTGTCGGACGAGGGGCTGATCCTGACCAACTGGCACTGCGTGGTCGGCTGCGCCCAGGAGCTGTCGGACGCCCGGAAGGACTATGTGAAGAACGGCTTCACGGCCGCGACGCGAGAGGAAGAGATTCGCTGCCCCGGCCAGACGGCCGAGGTGCTGACCGAAATCACCGACGTCACCGCCCGCGTCCAGGCCGCCGGCCAGGGGCTGGAAGGCGCGGCCTTCAACGCCGCCCGCCAGGCCGAGACCAGCCTCATCCAGAACGAGGCCTGCGCCGGCGATCCCGAATTCACCTGCCAGGTCATCAGCCTGTACCGGGGCGGCCAGTACAGCCTGCACAAATTCCGCAAATACGACGATGTGCGGCTGGTCTTCGCGCCGGAGAACCAGGCGGCCTTCTTCGGCGGCGATCCCGACAATTTCAACTTCCCGCGCTACGCCCTCGACGCCGGATTCCTGCGCGCCTACGAAAACAGCCGGCCGGTCGAGTCGCCGAATTTCCTGAAATGGAATCCCGAGGCTCCCGCGGAAGGCGATGTGACCTTCGTCTCCGGCAATCCGGGCTCGACCTCGCGCCTGCTGACCATGAGCCAGCTGGAGCGGCTGCGCGACCAGCAGCTGCCGGTCACCCTGATCCAGACCTCGGAGCTGCGCGGCCGCCTGCTCGAATATTCGCTGACCGGCGAGGAGGCCAAGCGCGTCTCGTTCGACCCGATCTTCGGTCTCGAGAACAGCTTCAAGGTCTATTACGGCCAGCAGGGGGCCCTGACCGATCCGGCCTTCATGGCCGCCAAGCGCGAGGCCGAGGCGGAACTGCGCGCCCGCGTCGCCGCCGATCCGGCCCTGAAGCAGCAGATCGGCGACCCTTGGGCCGAACTCGAGGCCGTGCAGGGCGTCGCCCGCGATCTCTACCTGCCCTACCGTCAGCTGGAGCAGGCGGCCGGAGGCGGATCGCAGCTGTACCGGATGGCCCGGACCCTGGTCCGCGCGGCCCGGGCCGACCAGCCGGCCGAGCGCCGGGCGCGCCTGGCGGAGACGATGGGCGAGGAGACGCCGATCGCGACCGACATGGAAGAGATCCGGATGCGCCACTGGCTGTCGAAGACGCGGGAGTATCTGACCGTCGACAACCCGCAGGTGAAGGCCCTGCTCGGCCGCGAAAGCCCGGAGGCCCTGGCCGGACGGCTGATCGGCGAAACCCGCCTGGCCGACGCCGACCTCCGCCGCCGGGCCGCCTCGATGACGCTGGACGAACTGAAGGCCGCCGATCCGCTGCTGGCCTTTGTGGCCGCCAATGACGAGGCCGCCCGGGCGATCGGCGCGCGCTGGGACGCCGAGGTCAACGCCCCGACCGCCCGCGCCGCCGAAAGGGTCGCCCAGGCCCGGTTCGCCGTCTACGGCACCGACCAGTATCCGGACGCCACCTTCAGCCTGCGCCTGTCCTACGGGCAGGTGAAGGGCTGGACCTATCGCGGCGTGACCGTGCCGCCGTTCACCCAAATCGGCGGACTGTACGAGCGGGCCACGGGATCGGAGCCGTTCAACCTGGCCCAGGCCTTCGCGGATCACGAGGCGCGGGTGGACAAGTCCGTCGTCTACAATTTCGTCTCGACCAACGACGTCATCGGCGGCAATTCCGGCTCGCCGGTGGTCAACGCCGGGGGCGAGGTGATCGGCGCGGTCTTCGACGGCAACATCCATTCGCTGGGCGGGTCGTTCGGCTACGACGGCGAGTTGAACCGGACGGTGTCGGTGTCGACGGCGGCGATCACCGAGGCGCTGCGCACCGTCTATCCCAATCCGCGACTGCTGGAAGAACTGGGGGTGGAATAGAATTCCCCGCCTCGGGGAGCCTCCCGCTTGATCGCCGGTTTCCCCCACGTCGGATCGAATGACGATCCGCTGCGAGAGAGACCGCGATGCACGGACATTACCGCAGGCTGGGGCTCGAGCTGGGCCTTCACTTCGTCATCATGTACCTGGTGATGTACGCGATGATCGCCTCGCTCGATGACTTCTACCTGAACCTCAACAACGTCTACATGACGCTGATGATGGTGGCGCCCATGGCGGTGCTGATGCTCGTGCTGATGGGTTCGATGTATGAGAACCGCCGGCTGAACCTGATCATCGGCGCGGCGGCGGTCGTCGTCCTCGCCGTCGCCTTCTGGGGCATGCGGGCGCAGGCGGCGGTCGGCGACCGGGAGTTCCTGCGCTCGATGATCCCGCACCATTCCGGAGCCATCCTGATGTGCGAACAGGCGTCGATCCGGGACCCGGAGATCGTCGCCCTGTGCGGGGAGATCGTCGAGAGCCAGCAACGCGAGATCGCCCAGATGAAGGCCATCCTCGGTCGCCTTTGATCAGGAGTGCTCCGGTCTTGCCGGACGCCCCCTTCGTCCTCCATGGTCCGGCCAATCCCGGCGCCCGCCGGCACACCCTCATTCGCCGGCCCTGGGCCGCCGCCTTCTCCCGCAAGGGAGAAGGACAGGAGACCTCGATGCGCAACTCCCAGATCACCCTGACCGCCATCGCCCTCACCCTCGCCGTCGCGACCGCCGCCCGGGCCGAGGAAGGCATGTGGACCTTCGACAACTTCCCGATCGCGCGGGCCAACCAGACGCTGGGGACCAACATCGACCAGGCCTGGCTGGACCGGGTGCGGTTGAGCTCGGTCAAGTTCGGGGGCTGTTCGGCGGGCATCGTCTCGGGCGAGGGGCTGGTGATGACCAACAACCACTGCGTCGCCACCTGCGTGGCCAATCTGTCGACCCAGGCGGTGAACCACGCCGAGACCGGCTTCGCCCCGCGCAGCCGCGAGGAGGAGCTGAAATGCCCGGGCGGGACGGCCGAGATCCTGACCGACATCTCCGACGTGACCGAGCGGATGCACGCCGCCGGCGAGGGGCTGGAGGGTCAGGCCTTCACCCGGGCCCGCGACGCCGAGGCCGGCCGCATCGAGCAGGAGACCTGCGGCGGCGACGCGACGATGCGGTGCCAGGTGGTCAGCCTGTACCGCGGCGGCCAGTTCAAGCTCTACAGCTACAGGAAATACACCGACGTCCGGCTGGCCTTCGCGCCGGAGGACAGGGCGGCGACGTTCGGCGGCGACCTCGACAATTTCAGCTTCCCGCGCTTCGCCATCGATGCGGCCTTCATCCGGCTGTACGAGAACGGGCGGCCGGTGGCGACGCCGACCCATTTCAGGTGGAAGGCCGACCGGCCGGTCGAGGGGACGCCGGTGTTCGTCTCCGGCAGTCCCGGCGCGACCCAGCGGCTGCTGACCCAGGATCAGCTGATGACCATTCGCGACGTGGTCCTGCCGCTGGACCAGCTGATCGCCTCGGAGCTGCGCGGGCGGCTGATCCGCTATTCGGAGGAGGGCGGGCGGCAGGCCTTCGAGGCCATGGACCCGATCTCGGGCGTCGAGAACACCTACAAGCGCGGGCGCGGCCGGATGGCGGCGCTGGTGGACCCGGCCTTCATGGCCGGCCGGGCCGAGGCCGAGGCGGACTTCCGCAGCCGGGTGGCGGCCGACGCGGCGCTGGCGGCGCGGATCGGCGATCCATGGGGCGACCTGGCCGAAGTCCAGCCGGTCGCGCGCGAGCTCTATCCGGCCATGGCCCTGCTCGAAGGCGGGACGGGCATGGGCACGACCTCCCCGGGCGGGGGGTCGCAGCTGTTCAGCTGGGCGCGGACCCTGGTGCGGGCGGCGCAGGAGCGGGAGAAGCCGTCCGCGGAACGCCTGCCGGAATACGCCGACAGCCGGCTGGCGGCGGTGCAGTCGGGCCTGTTCGCCGAACGGCCGGTCCATCCGTCTCTGGAGCAGTTGCGGCTGGAATGGTGGCTGTCCAAGACCCGCGAGTGGCTGACCGTCGACGATCCGCGCGTGCGCGGCCTGCTGGGCCAGGAGTCACCCGAGGCGCTGTCGGCGCGGCTGGTCGCGGGCACGGCGCTGGCCGATCCGGCGGTGCGCCGGGCGCTGTGGGAGGGCGGGCTGGCCGCCGTCGAGGCCTCGGACGATCCGTTGATCCGCTACCTGCTGTCGATCCAGGACGAGACCCGCGCGGTCCGCGCCGACTGGGAAGCCCGGGTCGAGGCGCCGACCAGCCGGGCCTCGGAACGGCTGGCGGCGGCGCGGTTCGCGGCCTATGGCGACAGTGTCTATCCGGACGCCACCGGCACCCTGCGGCTGACCTACGGCCGGATCGAGGGGTCGGACGTGCCGGGGCAGCGTTTCGGCGCCTTCACCACCTTCGCCGGCCTGTGGGACCGGGCCACCGGCGCGCCGCCGTTCGACGTGGCCCCGAAGCTGCTGGCTGCGAAGGACCGGATCGACCCGGACACGGTGATGAACATGGCGGTGTCGTCGGACACCATCGGCGGCTCGTCGGGCTCGCCCGTGGTGACCGAGGCGGGCGAGATCGTCGGGGCCAATTTCGACTCGACCGTGCTGAGCCAGCGCAACGCCTATGGCTATGACGTCAGGGTCAACCGCTCGGTCATCGTGACGACGGCGGCGGTGACGGCGGCGCTGCGCGACGTCTACGGCATGGAGCGGCTGGTCGAGGAGCTGGGGGTCGAGTGAGGGCCTAGGGCCTAGGGCTTAGGGGCAGGCCTTCCAAGACCCAGGCCCTACGACCTAGATCTGGCTCATCTTCTGCCGGGCCTTGGAGAAATACTGCCAGCCGGTCCACAGGGTGACGAGGGCGGCGATCCACAGCAGGACGTAGGCGAAGGCCTGGAACTGGGGCAGCCATTCCAGCGGCAGGCCGAATCCCTCCCAGAGCGGCACCAGGGCCAGCTGCAGGGCGCCGAGGGCGAGCATCTGCAGCGTGGTCTTCCACTTGGCCAGCAGGGTGACCGGCAGCTTGACCTTGCCGGCCACGGTCTCGCGCAGGGCCGAGACGGCGAATTCGCGGAACAGGATCAGGCCGCAGGGGATGGCGGCCTGCGGCACCGAGCCCCAGGCCAGCACGCCGAGGATGGCCCCGGTGACCAGCACCTTGTCGGCGATCGGATCGAGGATGGCGCCCCAGCGGGTGGTGGCGTGCCAGCGCCGGGCCAGCCAGCCGTCGACCCAGTCCGTCGAGGCCGCCACCATGAAGATGACGAAGGCGGTGCGGGCGAAACGGAACTGGTCGTCCGGGCTGAGATAGTCCGACAGCAGCGGCAGGCCCTGGGGCGCCGCGCCCGCGAGGATCAGGAACATCACCACCCCGGCGATCAGGCGCAGGCCGGTCAGGATGTTGGGAATCGGGTTGGCGTGGTGGGTGGGGGTCATGGAGGGCATCCGTGCTGCAACGCCGATGTGCCACGCTTCGATGCCTGAGGCGAGGTTAGAGGGCCTCAAACCGCCCCGGACCGGTCAGCGCCCGCAGGATGCCGTCGGCGATGCCGAAATGCAGGCCGGTCAGGACCAGTTCACCGGCCGCCTCGCGCTCGGCGATCCACGGGAAGGTGCGCAGATTGTCGAGCGACAGGCGCACCACCGCCTCCTCGGCGGCCCGCTCGACCTGATCCGGCTCGACGGCCTCGGCCACGCGGCGCACCGCCGGGGCGCCCTGCGCCACCCACGGGGCGACGAAGTCGCGGCAGCTGTCGGGCGCGCCGTTGAGCATGGCGTCGACGCCGCCGCAGTGGGCGTGGCCCATGACCACGATGCGCGACACCCCGAGCGCCTTGACCCCGAACTCCAGCGCCGCCGAGACCCCGTGCAGCCGGCCGTCGGGCTGGTAGGGCGGGACCAGGTTGGCGACGTTGCGGACCACGAACAGCTGGCCGGGCGCGGTGTCGAAGATCAGGGCCGGGTCGGCGCGGCTGTCGGAACAGGCGACCACCAGGGTGTGCGGGCGCTGGCCGTCGGCGGCGAGGGCCTCGTACTCGGCCCTGGCCCCGGGCCAGTGGCCCTCTCGGAAGCGGCGATAGCCGGAGAGGAGGGCGTCGCGGGATTCGTCGGTCATGGGGAACTTGTAGGTGTTTGAGTGGAGGCGCAAAACCGTGTATACGTGTTGATACACGGAGCGCGCCATGCCTGTCACCAGCCGAACCTTTCGAAGCGGAAACAGCGACGCGGTCCGGTTGCCGAAAGAGATCACCTTCGGTCCCGGCGTGGAAGTCGAGATCGAACGCAAGGGCGATGTCGTAACCATGGTTCGCAAGCGGCCTTCGATTCAGGAAATGATCGCCCGCCTTGACGCGCTCCCAAAGCCATCCAGCATCCAGAAGCGCCAGATAATCCTGCCGCCCCGCCGCAAGGGTCTCTGAATGGGGCTGATGCTGGACACCAGCGTCGCCATTCACCTGCGTGACGGCGATGACGCCATACGCGCGCGCGTTCTTCAGCTGGACGAAGCCCCCGTTCTTTCGATCATCACGCGTATCGAACTGGAAGGCGGGCTCGTTGGACCAGACGGAGCGACGCGCAAGCGGCGTTTTGAGGAGATGCTTGCGGTGCTCGTCGTCCTGCCCTTCGACGAAGCGGACGCCGACGTCTATCGCCACATCCTGTCGGCGCTCGGCTTCTCGCGCCGAAAGACGATGGATCGACTGATAGCGTCTCAGGCCATTGCCACGCGCGCGACCCTCGTCACGCTGAACGGCTCGGACTTCCGCGACATACCCGACCTCAAGCTGCTGGAATGGTGACTCTCACGCCTTCCGGAAAAACGCGTGGATGCGTTCGGCCAGGGGCTGGTTTATGCCCTCGACCTTGACCAGATCGGCGACGGCGGCGCGGGAGACGCCCTTGGCCGAACCGAAGGCGTGCAGCAGGGCCTTCTTGCGGCCCGGGCCGACGCCCTCGATCTCGTCGAGCGGGTTCTTCCGGATGTCCATCGAGCGGCGCTTCGCATGGGCCCCGTTGGCGAAGCGGTGGGCCTCGTCGCGCAGGCGCTGGATGTAGTAGAGGGCCGGCGACTTCAGCGGCAGCATGAAGGGCGGCTTGCCCGGCACGAAGAAGCGTTCAAGCCCGGCGTCCCGATCCGGTCCCTTGGCGACGCCGACGGCGACGATGTCGTCGAGGCCGAGATCGGCCAGCACCGCCTGCACCTCGGCCAGCTGACCGGCCCCGCCGTCGATCAGCAGCAGGTCCGGCCGCTCGACCGGCTCGCCCCCGTCCTCGTCCCTGACCAGCCGGCTGAAGCGGCGGCGCATGACCTCGCGCATCATGCCGTAGTCGTCGCCGGGAGTCAGATCCTCGCCGCGGATGTTGAATTTTCGGTACTGGTTGCGGCGGAAGCCCCCAGGTCCGGCCACGACCATGGCGCCGACCGCATTGGTCCCGGAGATGTGGGCGTTGTCATAGATCTCGATCCGCTCGGGCCGGGCGTCCAGACCGAAGGCCTCGCAGACCTCGTCGAGGATCCTCGACTGGGCTGAACTCTCCGCCATCCGGCGCCCGAGCGCCTCGCGGGCGTTGGTCAGGGCGTGATCGACGAGCGCCTTGCGGCCCCCCCGCCGGGGTCGTTCGATGCTGACCGACCGGCGTCCGTCGACGGTCCTGGCCTTCATCGAGAAAGCCTCCTCGAGCAGCTCCTTCTCGTGCGGGACGACGTTGGACAGTATCCGCCGGGGCGCCGGCCTGTCCTCGTAGAATTGGCCGAGGAAGGCGGCGAGGATTTCGGCGTCGGTGTCGCTGCGGTCGACGCGGGGGAAATAGGCCCGTCCGCCCCAGTTCTGGCCGGCGCGGTAGAAGAACACCTGCACGCAGGCCTGGCCGCCGTCGGAATGCAGGGCGAAGACATCGGCCTCGGCCACGCCCTCGGCGCCGACCGAATTCTCCATGGCGATGGCCGACAGGGCGCGGATGCGGTCGCGCACGCGGGCGGCCTGTTCGAAATCCATGGCGTCCGAGGCCGCCTGCATCTCCTTCGACAGCCGGCCGATGACGGCGCGCGACCTGCCGCGCAGGAAGGCCTCGGCCTCGTCGACCAGGGCGCCGTAATCCGCGAGCGGGATCAGGCCGGTGCAGGGGGCCGAGCAGCGCTTGATCTGGTGCAGCATGCACGGCCGGGTGCGGGTCTCGAAGACGCTGTCCGAACAGGAGCGGAGCAGGAAGGCCTTCTGCAGGGCGGTCAGGGTGCGGTTGACCGCCCAGGTGGAGGCGAAGGGGCCGAAATAGTCGCCCTTGATGGTGTGGGCCCCGCGGTGCTTGCGCACCTGGGGCGCGCGATGGTCGCGGCGGATCATCAGTTCGGCGAACGACTTGTCGTCGCGCAGCACGACGTTGAAGCGCGGCTTGAGCCGTTTGATGAAGCTGGATTCCAGCAGCAGGGCCTCGGTCTCCGAGGCCGTGACGACCAGCTCCATGGACCGGGTCAGGGACACCATCAGGGCGATGCGCTGGGTGTGTAATCGCCCTTGCGCGTACTGGAGGATGCGCTTCTTCAGCGAGCGCGCCTTGCCGACGTAGAGGCAGGTTCCGTCCTCGCCGTACATGCGGTAGACGCCGGGCCTGTCGGGCGCGCGCCGGGCCTCGTCGCGGATCAGGTCGGCGGCGACCAGCGGCACGGGCGGCGTCCCGGCGGCGGCGTGAATCGTCTCCTCGGTCATCCCGACCGATATAGGCCTAGAATTTGCGGACCATAAGCACGCCGGCGACGACAAGGCCGATGCCGGCGAGGCGACCCCAGCTGATCGGCTGTCGCGGCATCCCCATGGCCCCGAAATGATCGAGCACGAGGCTGAGCAGCAGCTGGCCGGCGACCATCAGGATGATGGTGGCGGCGACGCCCAGCCGGGGCACGCTCCAGGCCGCCGCCACCACGAAGACCGCCCCGTACAGGCCGCCAACCCAGGCGTACCAGGGCAGGGCCCGGGCCGCGGCCAGGTCCGGCCGGCCCTGCAGCGCCACGGCGAGCACGCCCAGCGCCGCCGTGCCGACCGCGAACGAAACGAAGGCCGCGTTCACCGGCGACCCGACCGCGCCCATCAGCTTCGCATTGGTGGGCGCCTGCAGGGCGGTGGCCGCGCCGCCGATGACGACGGCGAGCATGGCGAGAAGGGTGGGATTCATGGCCCACTGGCTAGCACACGTCGGCCGGGTCGCACGAGCCGTCAGGACTCCGCGACGATGAAGGCGGCGGCGCGCTCTCCCTCCGGATCCCTCGCCGCGCCGAAGCCGACGTTGATCTCGCGATGGCTGTCGCCCGGCGCGACGACCACCTCGGCCCGGCCGCCGGCGCGGATCAGGGCCTCGGCCAGACCCCGGCTCTGGGCGGCGGAGTCCTGGCGGCTGGCTATATGGAAGATCAGGAAGGGCGGATACTCCCGGCCGGAGGCGATCCGCAGCGTCGGCGACAGTGCAGCGGCATCGGCGCCGAAGGCCTGTTCATACATCCGCCCCAGCACGCGCCCCGCCAGGCCGCGGCCGCGGTCGCCGGTGGCGTCATAGCCCGCGCCGTCCAGCAGGATGACCCCCGCCATATCCGCCGGGCCCAGCCCATGCGCGCCCAGATAAACCGGATCGACGCCGACGAGGGCCGCCAGATGCGCGCCCGCCGAGTGGCCCAGCAGGAACAGGGGACGACCCGGCAGGTCCTGTTTCAGCCGGGCGACGGCGGCGGCGACGTCTTCGGCTGCCTCGCGGGCGCCGACCTCGGGGACCAGCCGATACGAGGTCGAGGCGAGCGTCAGCCCGTGCCGGGCCGCATAGGCCGGCAGGGCATGGACCATGCTTCGCTCGCCCCGACTCCAGCCGCCGCCATGGACGAACAGCAGCACCGGTCCGGTGTCCGGGCAGGCATGGAGGTCGAGGGCCTGAAGGGGGTGTGGGCCGAAGGAGACGACGCGGGCCGTGTCCGCACGGCGGCGCGTCCGGGCGAGGACCGCGGACGGCGCCAGGCCGGCGGCGACGGCGAGGATCATCACAGAGCGGCGGGAAAGGTGATGCACTGAACAGGCTCCCTGGATTTCGCCATTACACGCTCGGGGCCCCGACTTCCGTCGCTCACCAGAGCGGATCACAATCCCCGCCGCCGAACATCTCCGCCAGTCGGGTCCGGGTCGCCCGATGGGTATCCCCGGGCAGCTCATCCGGGTCGAACCACGCCGCCTCCGCGATCTCGCCGCGGCTGGTGCGGTCGGTCAGGGAGAAGCGGTCGATGCGGTAGACCAGCACATGGTCGCCGCGGAAGAAGCGCTCGTTGGCGTGGACGCTCACCAAGGTGGGGCGACCCTCGATGATCAGGCCGGCCTCCTCATGCATCTCGCGGGCCAGCGCCTCCTCGCAGGTCTGGCCGCGCTCGACGCCGCCGCCGGGCAGCCACCAGCCGTGCAGATAGGTGTGTTTGACCAGCAGGACGCGGCCGTCGCCGTCGACGGCCACGCCGCGCACGCCCAGAGTCATGCCCCGGCTGATCCGCGACCAGGCGAAGAACAGGGGGCGGGTGAAGGGCTCGAGGCCGGTGCGCCAGGTCGTCATGGGCGGAACGATAGGGCCTCGGATCGGCTTGAACAGCCGGGCCGCGCGCTTTATTGCGGGCGCCGACACTGGAGCACCCGAAATGCTGGCCCTCTTCATCATCCTCGGCTTCGTCGCCGTTCTCGCCGCGATCAATCTCGTCGAGTTCGGCCGGGTTGACTGAGCCGTCGGCCCGCACCGGGGCCGCCCTGGTCACCGGCGGCGGCCGGCGCATCGGCCGGGCCATCTGTCTGGAACTGGCCCGGGCCGGATTCGATGTCGCCATCCATCACCGCGGCGACCCCGATGAGGCCGAAACGGTCGCCGGCGAGGTCCGCGAACTCGGCCGCCGCGCCGCCGTGGTGCAGGCCGACCTGACCCACGAGACGCAGGTCCGCGCCCTGATCCCGGCGGCGGTCGCGGCCCTCGGCCCGCTGTCGGTGCTGATCAACAACGCCTCGGTGTTCGAGGACGACCGTGTCGGCGCCCTCGACCGCGACATCTGGGACAGGCATCTCGAGACCAACCTGCGCGCGCCCGTTGTCCTGGCCGAGGCCTTCGCGGCCCAGGCGCCGGCCGGGTCCGCGATCGTCAACCTGCTGGACCAGCGGGTGCTGAAGCCCGATCCGCGCTTCTTCTCCTACGCCCTGTCGAGGAACGGCCTGTGGTGGGCGACGCGGACCCTGGCCCAGGCCCTGGCGCCGCGAATCCGCGTCAATGGCGTGGGTCCCGGACCGACCCTGCCCTCGACCCACCAGACTCCGGCCCAGTTCGAGGCCGAGGCCGCCGCCGTGCCGCTGCAACGGGCCGGCAGCCCCGAAGCGGTCGCCGCCGCGGTGCGCTGGCTGGTGGACGCGGAGCTGGTGACGGGCCAGATGATCGCCGTCGACGGGGGCCAGCACCTGGCCTGGCGCACCCCGGACATCCTGGAGTAGCCTGTGGCCGCCTCATCCCCCCTGCCCTTTCCCGGCCCCGACGCCGGCCCCGGCCTCCGCCGCGAGGGCCTCGAGGTCTTCGTCCGCGGCCTCGAGATGGCCGCCGGCATCGGCGTGCACGACCACGAACAGGGACGGCTGCAGCGTCTGGTCATCGATGTTTCGCTGGAGCTGGCGCCGGCGGCGGTCGAGCGGCTGGCCGACACCATCGACTATACGGCGGTGGCCGAGGCGGCGCGCGCCATCGCCGGCGAGGGTCACGTCGGCCTGGTGGAGACCTTCGCCGAGCGGCTGGCGCTGGCCCTGCTGTCCGATCCGCGCGTGCGCCGCTGCACCGTGCGGATCGAGAAGCCCGGGGCGCTGGACGGCGCCGCGGCCCCCGGCTGCCGGGTGACGCTGGCGCGCTGAACCGGTTGCGCCCCCGGCGGCGGACCGTCATTCTGATCCGAACCACCCAAGGACCCCCATGGCCGAACCCGGCGATCCGCAAGCCCCGGACGACCCCGATCCCGACGACGTGGTCGGCTTCGCCTCGCCGGCGTCGCTGCAGGGCCGCGCCCGCGAGCCGGAGCCCGACCCGGAGCGGGATTTGTTCTCCGCCTCGGTGGCGGCCACGATCCCGGTCGAGCCTGAGCCTGGGCCCGAGCCTGGACCGGCCCCGTCCGCCCCGCCCGACCCGCCGGCCGCCGCGACGCCGGTCGCGGCCGCCTCGATCTTCGAACTCTCACCCGAACTCCCGGCCCGCCCGCGGCGGCGCGAGCCCCCGGCCATTCCAGGAGGCGGCATGGGCCTGTACGCCGTCTATGCGCTGATCCTCTTCGCCGTCCCCACCCTGGGCGTGTCGGCGATCATCGGCCTGCTCGCCGTCACCGGCCGGGCCGGGCCGGAAGACCCCCTGTCGCAGTCCCATTTCATCTATCAGCAACGGACGCTGTGGACTGCCGCCGTGGCCGTGGCGGTGGGGCTGATCTTCTTCCTCGTGCCGTTCGGCTTCGGCCCCGCCATCATGTTCTTCGCGGCCCTGTGGGTGGTCGCCCGCGGCGCGGCCGGAGTCTGGGCCCTGAAGGCGGGACGGCCGATCGCCGACCCCCGCGGCTGGTGGATCTGAAGGAGCGCGCCGTGACCTCCGCCCCTCCCCCCGAACGCGAACCCCGGTTCCGGACCGGGCGCCCCGACGAAGGCAAGGTCGCGGCGCTCGTCACCTGGGCGCTCTACATCCTGTCGATCCCGAGCGTCGCCCTGCTGGTTCCGCTCGGCCTCGTCGTCGCCTACGTCGCCCGCGGCAGCGCCTCCGGCGTGGCCTTGCAGCATATCGAGGCGCAGATTCGGCTGTTCTGGTCGACCTTCGCATGGACGATCGTCTTCTCCATCCTGTGGCTGATCAGCCTGTTGCTGTCCGCCGTCCTCATCGGGATTCCGTTCCTGTTCGTGTTCTGGGGGGCGCTGTTCCTGCTCATGGTCTGGTTCACGGTGAAGAGCCTCTTCGGCCTGATCAACCTGCTGGGCGACCGGGCGCCCTGAGGCCCCCTGCGGCGCGCATGCGACAGTCGCGCCGAAAGCGTCGGCGACCGACGTCCGGCGAGGAACGGATCGCGCATCCTGGAGGTTGGCCCCCCAACCCCAATGTCGGCCAGCCGACATAGACGTCAGGAATGCTTGCAGATGACCGACCTACGCGACGTTGTGACGAGCCAGCGCTTCGAGCAGGGCTTTGTCGACGCCGACGGGCAGACCCGGACCGTGTTCGCGGACTATGCGGTGCAGGGCCGGACGCGGGTGATCCTGCACGTCGAGGCCGAGCCGGCGCTGCGGGGCACGGGCGCGGCCGGAGCCTTCATGCAGGCCCTGGCCGAGCATGCCCGGACCGAGGGGCTGAAGCTGGCCCCCCGGTGCAGCTA
>NZ_CALMZS010000010.1 GCF_937870815.1 uncultured Brevundimonas sp. | reverse complement strand
CCCCGCGCCCTATCCGACGGCGACCTTGGCGCGGTCCGCGGTTTTCGTCCAGCGGGCCAGCGAGGCGCGCAGGGCGTCCGGCTCCAGCGGCTTGACCAGGTGGTCGTCCATGCCGGCCTCGAGGCAGGCGCGGCGGTCCTCGGCGAAGGCGTTGGCGGTCAGGGCCACGATCGGGGTCTCGTCGCCGCGGGCGCGGATGGCGCGGGCGGCGCTGCAGCCGTCCATGCCGGGCATGCGCATGTCCATGAACACCAGGTCGTAGCGGGCCCGCTTCAGCGCATCGAGCGCCTCGTGGCCGCTGGCCGCGGTCTCGACCGCGCAGCCCTCGCGCTTCAGCAGGGTCGAGGCGAGCAGGGCGCCGACCGGATTGTCCTCGACCAGCAGCACGCGGATGCCCGAGAACCGGGTCAGGGCGACGCGGTCGTCCTCGGGCGGCGGCGGCGGCCCGGGCCGCAGGGTCAGCTGCGCGCCCGAGGCGGCCATCACCCGCTCGGCCAGCGAGGCGCGGCGCAACGGCTTGATCAGATAGCCGTGGAAGCCGGCCGAGCGGTAGCGGGCGATCAGGTCGCGCTCCGAGGGCTTCAGCAGCACGATGGCGCGGGCGTCCGCCGGACGGGATACGAGGCCCTGGCCCGGGCCGCGCGCGGCGTGGTCGACCAGCACGACCGGGGCCCTGGCCGAGACCGACCCGCCCGAGGCCTCGACCTGGGCGGCGGCGGCGGCGCGGACGAACGGATCGGGGCTGACCACGGCCACCGTCTGTCCCGCCAGCGACACGGCGTTGCGGGCGGGCGCGCCCTTGACCGCCGGAAAGGCGGCCTCGAAGCGGAAGCGGGCGCCCGGGCCGTCGGGCCGGTCGCCGACGCTGACCGCCCCGCCCATGGCCGCGGCCAGCTTGCGGACCACGGCCAGGCCGAGCCCGGCCCCGCCGAAACGGCTGGCGTCGGAGGCGTCGACATGGCCGAACTCCTCGAAGATGCGGCCGCGCGCCTCGGCCGGCACGCCCGGGCCGGTGTCGTCGACGATGAAGGCCAGCTTCGGGGTCTTCAGCGAGCCGCCCGAACGCTCGACGGTGATGCGCACGCCGCCGCTCTCGGTGAATTTCACCGCATTGCCGGCGAGATTGAACAGCACCTGGCGCAGCCGGCCCTCGTCGGCCAGCACGTCGACGGCCCCGGGCGCGACCGACCAGGCGATCTCCAGCCCCTTGTCATGCGCCCGCGGGCTGAGCAGCTCCGCCACCCCGCGGACCAGGCCTTCCAGATCGACCGGGGCGGAGTCGAACTCCAGCCGGTCGGCCTCGAGCCGGGCGTAGTCGAGCAGGTCGTTGACGAGCCCCAGCAGGTGCTCGGCCGAGGACCGGGCGGCCTCCGCATAGGCGCGCTGGGCGCCGTCCAGCCGGGTCCGCGACAGCAGGCCCAGCATGCCGATGACGCCGTTCAGCGGCGTGCGCATCTCATGGCTCATCAGGCGCAGGAACTGCTGTTCCGCGCCGTTCGCCGGCGGCGGCTCGGTGCTCGCCAGGGTGTCCGTTCGCCGTCGCGCCATGTCGTCTCCCTTGGAGCGGCAGGGTGCAGAAAAATCCCTTAAGGACGGCTCAATCACTCCGGTTAAGCAAACCTGTATCCCGCCGCGGGCTGGTCGGCGGCGTCGATGGGCGGCCGGTTGGAAGGACCGCGCGGGGCGAGACGTGGAGGAGAACCCGCCCGGCCGGAAGTCAGAATCTGTAGCCGAGCGACACGCCCCAGGTGCGGGGCGGGCGCGAACTGACGGCGGCGCCGAAGGCCTGGTAGCCGACCGGGGGACCGGCTCTGATGGCTCCGCGCACCCAGTCGAAACGGGCGCTGGCGCTCGGAACATAGGCCGCGGCGACCGGGGCGTCCTCGTCGGTCAGATTGTTCACGAACACGCGGAAGGACAGGTTCTCGTTGAAATCGAAACCGGTCCTGAGGTTGACCATGGTGCTGGCCGGCAGGGTGGTGTTGGCGGGCTGGACCGCGCTCTGGTCGGACTGGTGGCTGGCGTCGATGCGCCCGACCCAGTCGATGCCGTTGGCGATCGGGCGGCGGTACTGGACCGAGGAGTTCCAGGTCCATTCCGACACATATTGCAGGCGCGTGCCGTCGAGGACCGGGTTCCCGCCCAGGGCCGCCAGGGCGCCGAAGGTGTAGCTGTCGTAGCTGGCGTCGGTGTAGGCGACGCCGCCGGTGATATCGAGCCCGTCGACCGGATAGGCGCGGAACTCGAGTTCGGCTCCCTGGGACGTGGTCTCGCCGGCGTTCGCGTTCAGGACGGCGAAGGTGGCGCCGAGCGCGCGGACGATCTGGTCCGTCCATTTGATGACATAGACGTCGCCGTTCAGCACCAGCCGGTCATCGAACCAGGCGGTCTTGGCCCCGGCCTCATAGGTCCAGGCCTGCTCCGAATCGTAACTTCTTTCGCTCGGAAGGATGGCCCCCGTGGTCGTGACCACGTTGAAGCCGCCGACCTTCACCGCCTTGGCCGCGGTGGCGTAGAGCATGATGTCCGGGTTGATCCGGTAGTCGACGGTGAACCGGGGCACGAAATTGTTGAAGTCGGCCTCCTCGACGAAGCGGGGGGCGACGGGCGGCGGAGAGAACTGGGCGATGTCGACGGCATCGACCGTCTTGGTTTCCCAAGTTTGCCGTCCTTCGACGGTGAAGCGCAGCCGTTCGGAGGCTCGCCAGATGATCTGGCCGAAAAGCGCCTTGCTCTCGGTTTCCTCGGCGATCAGATTCTGGACGCCGCCTTGGAGTTGGCGGCGGAGGCCGGCGGGGATGGCCGCGGCGATGCCGGCGGCGTCGGCGTCGATGCGGTCGTCGATGTCGGTGTCGGCTTCGAGCTTGTAGTAGTTGGCGCCGGCGAGCCACGAGATCGGACCCTCGCCGTTCGATTCGATGCGCAGTTCCTGGCTCGCTTCGGTCAGATCGATCCGCTGCGTCTGATAGCGTATCCGGCGCGCCTCATAGTCGAGGTCGACGGCGGTATCGTAGTCGAGCTCGTTGTAGCCCGTGATCGAGGTGACGGTGACCGGACCGGCGTCCCAGATGGCCGTCAGCGAACCGGTGAAGAAGCCGCGGTCGTTATGGCCGGGCGTGACGGCGAAGGTGTCGAACGCCTGGACGTCGCCCTGGACCAGCTGGAAGGCCGGCGGGAAGGCCGGACCCGCGGGTTGGGCCGGAACGGCGTTATTGGTGGCGAAGCGGATGGGGAAGTCGCCCTGGTCGGTGTCTTCCCGGGCCAGGCGCAGACGGAAGGTGAGGTTGTCCGCGGGCCGGAACTCGAGGCCTCCGGTGATCACCAGCGAGGCGTAGTCGTCGAGATCCTTGCCCGTCAGTCCGTTGGTCCAATAGCCGTCGCGGGACTGGAACGACAGGCCCATCCGGTAGAACAGCGTGTCCTCGACCAGTGGAACGGAGATCGAGCCGCGGAACTGGAGCAGGTCATGATCGCCCACTGTCGCTTCCATACTGCCGGAAGGGTCGTTCGTGGGGGCCTTGGTGACGTAGTTTATCGCACCGCCGAAGGTGTTGCGGCCATAAAGGGCGCTCTGCGGACCCTTGGCCACCTCGATGCGGGCCACGTCCCCGCCGAGCATGGCGTCCATGACCGCGCGCGAGGACTGGTACACCCCATCGACGAAGAAGCCGACGTTGGCCTCGCCGATGGTGGTCGATTGGCCCCGGATCACCGGGGTCGAGCCGGCGCCGCCGAACAGGGGGGTGAAGGTGAAGCCAGGCGTCATCCGCGCCACGTCCTCGACATTGTCGATGCCGGCCTCACGGATGGTCTCTTCGGTGAAGGCGGTGATCGCGAGCGGCACGGCCTGGAGCGACTCCTCGCGCTTGCGCGCCGTCACCACGATGTCGTCGACGACGGCGGCCTCCTCATCCGGATCCGGAACCTGGGCCGCGGCCGGCGCGGCCAGGGCCAGAACGCCGGCGACCGCGAGGCCCGAGGCCCCTCCGAGCATCCGCCTCCGATAGGTTTTCATACCGCTTCCCCCTTGAGCGACTGAATCCGGATCGCGCTCTTCTCGTGGAGCGCTGAAAGCCGGATCGACTCGCCTAGTCCAGACCGGACCCGGCGACAAGACGCCGCGGCCCTTCCCGACGCGCTTCGGTCAGACATGGGCCAGACTGTGGTGTGAAAGATACAGAAAATGATGACGTAGGGTCAATATTCACATGGGGGCAAGCGAGTATCCGTGGTGATCTCAACCCACTCTGTCACCGGTTCGCGAAGTGTCCGTTGCCTGGCCTGTGTACTGTTCGGCCCACACCCGCAACCTCCGACCGCCGAAACCGCCGGGCGCGGGCTCGTCGCCCCCGCGATGCTCGGCGCTCCCGCCGCGGGGCGACTGGAGGATTCCGCGTCCCGGGACAGATCAGGACCGCGGCGCGGGCAGCCGGCCGGGTTGCGCGCCATCGCGAAATCGTCAACCATCGGCGTCGGCGTTTTCATCGCCGCCGGATGAACCATGGCCTATGCGACGGTCTTCGACGCTGGCGAGACGCCGCCAGAATCCCGCCCGAATCGCGCCGGACCCGCTGCGGCCGCCTTGTCGGCCTGCCTGCTGGTCGCAGGCTGCGTCGCCTCGGCGCGCCTGCCGGCCCCGCCGCCCCGGGCGATTACGGGCGCGAGCCTTCCCGCGCTCGGCCCCTATTCCCAAGCCGTCGCCGCCGGGGATTTCGTGTTCATCTCGGGGGTTGTCGCCTTCGATCCGGCCGCCGGCGCCTTCGCCGCAGCGGACATCGACAGCCAGATGCGTCAGGTGTTCGCCAATCTCGACGCGGTGCTGGCCGCCGCCGGGCTGACCCGCGAGGACGTGGTCAAGACGACAGTGTTCCTGCGCGACGCCGGGGACATGGCGGCGATGAACCGCCTCTATGGGGAATATTTCACCGGCTTCAGGCCGGCGCGCACGACCGTGCCCGGCGCCGACTGGGGTCGCGACGACCTGAGGATCGAGATCGAGGCCGTGGCCGTTCGCGGTCGGGCGGCGAGTCCGTCCACCCCGACCGATCCGCCGACCCGACAGGAAATCCCCCGATGACCACGCGCCGCCGTCTCTTGATCGCCGCCGCCGCCGGCGCGACCCTCACGCCCGCACTCGCCTTCGCCCAGGAGGCGGGCGAGATGTTCGCGGCCCAGACCGGGGACCTCGGCATCGTCCTGAGCCCCGAGCAACTGGCGGCCGGGACCGCCTTCCTCCGGAAACACGCGTCGGTCGACATCCATTGCCATCCGGGCCGCTTCTTCCTTCGCGATCTACCGGCGGACTCTCCCCTTGCGCGCGCCGCCGGCGCCCCGTTCGAGGATGCGGTCGCGGCCGACATGGGAGAGAGCTGTGTCAGCGGGGCCCTGTTCGCCTCAGTCGCCGACCTGCCGCTGCTTGAGCTCTCGGCCACGACCGGCCTGAGGGCCGGGCGCGAATTCCTGCCCGGCGAGGCCTGGCGGGACTATCGCCGCCAGCTCGCGGTCCTGGAGGCCCTGGTCGGCTCGGGGAGCGTGAGCCGGGGCCTGGACGTCGCGGACATCGACACGGCCCGCTGCTCCGGAAAGACCGCCTGCGTCTTCTCGGTCGAGGGCGGGGATTTCATCGAGGACCGGCTGGAGCGGGTGGCCCAGGCGCACCGGGACGGCGTGCGCGCGATCACCATCGTCCATTTCCACACCAATCAGATCGGCGACCCGCAGACCGAGGCGCCCCGGTGGAACGGGCTGACGCCGCTCGGCCGCGACATCGTCCGGGCGATGAACCAGGCCGGGATCCTCGTCGATCTCGCCCACGCCAGCTTCGACACGACGAAACAGGCCGCCGAGGTCTCCGACCGACCGATGATGATCTCCCACACCAACCTGCAGACGCCCGACAACCGGCATCCAAGGCTGGTCAGCCTCGAGCACGCGCGCCTCGTCACCGAGAGCGGCGGCATTGTCGGCTCGGTGCCCTGGGGCATCGGCCAACGGAGCTTCGGCGACTGGATCGAAGCGATCCTCGGCCTGATCGAAGCCGTCGGCGTCGACCATGTCGCGGTGGGCACCGACATGGACGCCAATTTCAGGCCGGTGTTCGCCGACTACAGCCGCTGGGGGCTGATCCCCGCCGCGCTTCTGGCGCGCGGCCTGACCGAGGAGGAGACCGCCAAGGTGGTCGGCGGCAATTTCCTGCGTCTGATGGCCGCCCAGCGCGGATGATGGCCGGCGGACGGCGATCCTTCAGCCCAGCTCCAGACGCACGGGCCGGGCGCCGGCGACGTCCACGACCAGCCGGTCGCCGACGCTGACCATCGCCGAGGCGGCCTCGGGTTCGCCCGGCGTATGGCAGGAGTCCGTCAGCGACGGCAGCGTCACATGGGCCGTCGAGCCGATCCGGTTGAAGGCGAACCAGTGGGTATGGCCGGCCAGGCAGAGCCTGACGCGGTCGCTGCGCCGGACGATGGCCCGGGCCGCGTCGCCGTTTCGATAGGTTCCGTAGCCGGCGTAGCGGCTTTCGAAATAGGGGTTGCCGACCATCGACCCGTCGTCGAACGGGATGTGGGTGAAGACGATCGCCGGATCGGTCCCGTCCGCCAGGGCGGCCTCGAGCCAGGCGAGATCGGCGTCGGAGAAGCGGAAGCCCTCGTCCGCCGGGGTGACGTCCGCATCCCAGAAGATCAGGTCGGTCCCCTTGAGCGACAGCCGCCGGCTGCCCGTCATCCCGCCGAGACCGGCGATCGCCTCGGCGCGGCTCAGGTGAACGACATCGTGATTGCCGGTCAGATGGACGCGCGGGACGGCGCAGGCGGCGAAGGCCTCGGCGACCTCGCGCGTGAGCCTCAGCTCGTCGGTCCGCGCGTCGCCGTCCTGCGGCGAGCCGGCGTTGTTGATGCGGTCGCCCAGGTCGACCACCAGATCCACCCGCGCCCGCTCGAAATGCTCGAGCGCGGCCCGCAACAGGGGGATGGCCCGGCTGCCCATCTTGGAGCCGCGGTCGGGCCCGTGGTGCAGGTCGGTGACGACGCCGAGGCGCAGGGTCCGGTCCATTCGCTCATGTCTCTCGCGGAAGGCGGCCGTCCGGGGGCCGCGGCTCGCCGGCGGTCAGGGTGTCGACCTTTCGGGCCAGCCGGTCGAGCAGGTCGAGCTCGTCGGCGGCGGGGTCGAGGGCCAGTCTCTCCAGGGTCCGCCGGATCAAGGTCGGGACCCGCAGTCCGCGCGCGCCGGGATAGGCCCGCCACGGCCGCAGCCGGTCCTCGGAGAGGCCGCCGAGGACCTCGCGCGCCACCGGCGGAAAGGCGGTCAGGCTTTGCGCCCGCGCCTCGGCCGAGGCCGGCAGATAGCCGGTCGCGCGCGCCACCAGCAGGCCGGTCTCCGGGGCCAGCAGGGCCCGGACATAGGCCTCGGCCGCGGCGGGATCGGCCTCGCCCCCGACCGGCATGGCGACGCAATTCCCGCCCATCGGATAGCCGGCGCCGGGGGCCTGGAGCGGCGGCAGCCAGAGGCCGAGCGCGAAGCGGCCGCCGGTCTGGGCCAGGACCCGGTCGAGCACGGCGTTCGACCCGACCAGCATGGCCAGACGGCCGGCGGTGAAGGCCTGGAGCGCCTGGTTGGAGCTGGACACATAGAGGCCGGAGCGGGCCACGGCCGCGACATCGGCCATGGCCGCCTCCGCGGCCGGACCGCGAAAGGCGGAGACCCGGCCCGTGGACGGATCGATGACCTCGCCGCCGCGCCCGTTCAGGAAGATTTGCCAGGTCCAGTCGGGCAGGGAGTCGATCGGCAGCCACAGGGCCTGGGTCCGGGGCCCGGAGGCGGCCCGGAGCCGGCGGCCGAGCGCGGCCACCTCCTGCCAGGAGTCCGGCGGATCGGCCGGATCGCGGCCCGCGCGGCGCATCAGGTCGGCGTTGACGTAGATCACCGGCGCCGACAGTGCGAACGGGGCGCAATACCGCGATCCGCCCGCCCCGCCGAGGGACCTCGACCATTCCGTCGCCGACAGGTCGCGGAGCGCGCCGCGTTCGCCGAGGTGGTCGGCCCCGGGGAAGGACAGCACCGCGACATCGGGCGCCTTGCCGGCCATCAGGCCGCGCAGCAGCGCCTGGGTCATGTCGTCATAGTCCGGCGCCGGAGCCAGGAAGCGCACGTCGATGCCGGGGTTGGCCGTTTCGAAGCGCGCCGCCACCGTCTCCTGGACCTCTCCGAAGGTGGCCGGATTGGGGTAGCGGACCACGACGCGGTCGGCGGCTCCGGGCTCGGTGGCGTCCGTCCGCGGAGCGCAGGACCCGGCGGCCAGCAAGGCCGCGATCACGGCGACCCGCAGAAGGGTGGATGTCTCAGCCACGGCCGCCGCCCATCATCACCGCCGCGAAGGAGCGTCGCACCAGTCCCTGGGCGAACAGGAAGAAGACCACCAGGGGGGCGACGACGAGGGTCGCCGCGGCCATCAGCGGGCCGTAGTTTACGCCGGTCTCGTAGGCGCTGAAATAGACCACGCCCATGGGCGGCGTGAATTTCTCCGGGCTGGTCAGGACCACCAGCGGCCAGACGTAGTCGTTCCAGTGCAGGACGACCGAGAAGATGGCGAAGGCGGTCAGCACCGGCGAGATGACCGGGACGACGACGCGGACCAGGATCTCCGCCTCCCCCAGCCCGTCGAGGCGGGCGGCGTCGAACAATGAGCGCGGAGCCTCGCGGATGGCCCGGTGAAACAGCAGCAGCGCCAGCGGGGAACTGACCGAGGGCAGGACCAGGGCGGCGAGGGTGTCGGTCAGGTCGAGGCGGGTCACGATCAGGTAGAGCGGGATCAGGATCGCCTGCACAGGCATGATCAGGGCGGCGGCGGCGAGGGCGAGAACCGGCCGCGTCCACGGTCGCCGGCGCACCGCCAGCACATAGGCCGCCGGCAGGCCCACGCCGATCTGGGCGGCGAGAATGGCTCCGGAGACGATCGCCCCGTTCAGCATGTAGGTGACGATGGCCGTCTCCTCGAACACCTCCCGATAGTTGGCCAGCGACAGGGTCGCGGCGGCGGCGGGGTTCATGTCCCCGGACAGCGACACCAGCGCCATGACCGCCAGCGGCGAGGCGGTGAGCACGGCCGCCGCCGCCAGAAGGACGTGCCGGACCAGCCCCGGCAGGAGGGATCGGCGCCCGGCTACGACCATCGCGCCGACCCCCTCAGCCGCACCGACCTCAGAATACCGGCCAGCGCCGTCAGCAGGAGGAAGACCACGGCCACGGCCGAGGCCCGCCCGGCCTCCAGGAATTCGAATCCCTCCTCGTACATCTGGTAGAGGATCACATTCGTCGCGTTTCCCGGCCCGCCCTGGGTGAGGACCTGCACCGACTCGAACACCTGGACGGACCGGACCGCGGTCAGGATCGAGACGAAGGCGATGGTCGGCGAAAGCAGCGGCAGGGTCATGCGCATCGTCCGGTCGAACGGCGAGGCGACGCCGTCGATCGCCGCCGCCTCGAACACCGACCTCGGCAGGGCCGAGAGGGCCGCGACGAACAGCAGGACGTTGAGGCCGAACAGCTGCCAGACGCCGATCACCGACAGGGTGAAAAGGGCGGTGTCCGGACCGTTGAGCCAGGCCGGAGGGCTCCACCCGGCCGCCTGCAGCGCCTGGTTGACCATCCCCAGATCCGGGTGGAGCATGAATTCCCAGACCAGCAGCATGGCCACCGACGAGGCCATGGCCGGCAGAAAATAGACGGTCTCGTAGAGCGGGCGGGCCCAGCCAGCGGTGTCGAGCAGCAGCGCGCAGACCAGCCCCAGCCCGACCGCTCCGCCGACCGTCAGGCCGGTGTAGGCCAGGGTGTTGACGAGGGCCCCGCGGAACAGGGGATCCTCGAACAGGTCGCGGTAGTTGCGCAGCCCCACGAAATGGGCCGCGGCGTCGCCGAGCAGGGCGTCGGTGAAAGACAGGACGACCACGAGCAGGAACGGGGCGATGGCGAACACGGCCAGAAAGGCCACATAGCCGACCAGCCAGGGCCCGTCGGCCAGCAGGGCCCGGCGCCGGCCGCGCGTCGCGACGACGTTCGCCCCCGGCGTCACGGCCGCACCCGCCCGCCGTCGGCGGCGAAGCGCCACAGTCTGGCGGCGGGCAGGACGAGGTCGACTTCGTCCCCCGCCGCCCCGGTCCCCGCGGCTCCCTCGCGCTCGATCCAGCTGACCGGCAGGCCGCCGACCCGCGTCTGCCCCAGGTTGACGACCTCGCGGCCGTCATATTCCCGCTTGAGCCGGCGGACCCCCAGCCTCGGGCCCTCGGGCGCGTCCGGACCGTCCGGCGACACATGCTCGGGCCGGATGCCGATCCAGACCCCCGGGCCCGGGCCGCCGCCGCCGCGCAGATCCCCGACGAGATCGGCGCCGCGGAACAGATTGGCCTTGGGCGCGCCGATCACCTCCAGCACGGCGATATGCTCGGGGTCCTGGTAGATCGCCTCGGGCGGGCCGACCTGAACCAGGCGGCCGTCGGCCATCACGGCGACGCGGTCGCCCATGGTCATCGCCTCGGTCTGGTCGTGCGTCACATAGAGACAGGTGGCCCCCAGCTGTCGCTGGAGATCGACGATCTCGCGGCGAAGCTGGTGCCGCAGGCCGGCGTCGAGACTGGACAACGGCTCGTCCATCAGGAACACCCGGGGCTGTCGGACCAGGGCTCGTCCGAGGGCGGTGCGTTGGCGCTGGCCGCCCGACAGCTGGCCGGGGAAACGGCGCAGCAGGGGGGTCAGGCCCAGCCGCCCGGCGGCGGCGTCAACCTCGGCCCGCACCTCGCCGAGCCGGGCCGCGCGGCCCGGAACCAGGGCGCCGACGACGGGCAGGCGCTCGAGCCAGCTCAGCCGCCGCATCAGCAGCGGCAGCGCCATGTTCTGGAACACGGTCATGTGCGGATAGAGGGCGAAGTCCTGAAACACCATGGCCACGTCCCGCGCCGCCGCCGGCGTGTCGTTGACCACGGCGCCGTCGATGACGATCCGGCCGGCGTCCGGAGTCTCCAGGCCCGCCGCCAGCCGCAGCAGCGTCGACTTCCCGGAGCCGGAGGCGCCGACGATGACCACCATCTCCCCGCGCCCGACCGTCAGGGATATGTCGCTCAGGACCCTCTGGCCGTCCCGCGACATCGACACCCGGTCGAAGCCCAGTCCGTGCGCGGCGAATCCTGCCGCGGCGGCGGGCGACGGACCGGCGGGCGGGGGTGGGTCGGCGCGGTTCAATATTCGTATCTCAGTCCGACCTTGAGAGTGCGCGGGGCCCCGTAATAGTTGCCGAGCATGCCGACGAGGCTGCGCACCGAGGTGACATACTCCTCGTCGAAGAGATTCTCGCCGTGGACGTACACCGACCAGCCGGCCTGGGGCGAGGCCAGGGCCACGCGGCCGTTGACCAGAACCCGGCGCTCGGACATCAGGGCCTCGGTGTTCTCGATGTCGCGATAGGCTTCGGTGACGCTGCTGGCCCAGAACGAGGTCTGCAGCGTCAGGCCGGACGACAGCGGCTGGAGGTGGTCGAGCGAGACGGTGATCTGCGAGTCCGGCGTGCCGGGCAGGTCGTTGCCGAGCCGGGCCGCGATCTCGGCGGGGTTGGCGCTGCTCCAGTCGGTCACCTCCGACTGGAGCAGGGCGCCGTTCACCGCCACGGTCAGGTCGGGCGTGGCGCGCCAGCGGAGGTCCAGCTCCAGGCCGGCGATCTCGGCGGCGGCGGCGTTCTGGATGACCGCCTCGGTGACGCCGCTGCCCAGGTCGAGCAGGGCCAGAACCTGTTTGTCGCCGTAGTCGTAGAAGAAGGCCGAGGCGGCGAGGTCGAGGGTGTCGCCGAGCAGCAGGCTCTTGACGCCGATCTCGTAGGCCCAGACCGTTTCGGAATGATAGGGGGTGAAGCCGCTGGGCTGGGTGATGCCCGAGCCGTCGATGCCGCCGCTCTTGAAGCCCCGGTTGACCGAGGCGTAGACCAGCAGGTCGTCGCCCGGCTTCCAGTTCAGCGACGCCCGTCCGGACAGGTCGTCCTCGTCATAGGACGGCGAGCCGAACAGCCCGGCCGCGCCCACCCCCGGGAAGGCCAGCCGCACCCGCGAGACGCCGAACGGGTCGATGTCGAACGAGCCGCCGACATAGTCCTTGGACTCGCTGGTGTAACGCAGGCCGAGGCCGGCGTACCAGTCGGGGTGGAAGAACCACTCGCCCTCGCCGTACACGGCCCAGGCCGTATCCTCCTGCTCGAAGACGGTCCCCAGCGCGCCGAGCACCAGGTCGTAGGCGATCAGGACGCGCGCATAGTCGATGTCCTCGCGATTGTAGGACGCCCCGACCATCCAGTTGAACGCTTCGGATCCGGCGTAGGCCAGGCTCAGGTCCTGGCCGAAGGTCGAGATCTCCTCGTCGAAGACCGGGGCGGCGATACGGGTCGGCACGAAATCGCCGATGCCGTAGCTGCGCGCGAAGCGCTCCACGCCGGTGACCGAAGTCAGGCTGAAATCGCCCAGGTCGATGTCCGCCTCGATCATGGCGCCATACTGTTCGGTGTCGGTGACCGGCGCGAAATCGTCATAGTCGACGAACGCCCGGCGCGCCGCCGGCGGCCGGAACACGCCCAGCCGGTCGCCATTGATGTTGGTCGAGCCGATCAGCTCCGACCGGTCGCGCCCGTAATGGGCGCTGACGAGCAGATCGACGGCGTCCGTGGCCTGCCAGGCCAGGCTGCCGCGGACCGCCTGGACGTCCTTGTCGCCATAGCCGCTCTCGGCGGGAACCGCGGCGACGCCGGGCACCCTGGCGGAACGGGTGAAGCCGGCGGTCGAGCCGATCGTGCCGGGTCGCTCGATATAGCCGCCGCCGTCCTGCCAGATCGCGGCCAGCCGGGCCTGGACGGTGTCGCCCAGCGGACCGCTGATCGCGGCCCTGGCCTCAACGGCGTCGTGGCTGCCGTAGCTGACGTCGCCATAGGCGGTCAGCTCCCGCGTCGGGCGCGCCGAGACCAGGTTGATCGCCCCGGCGGTGGCGTTGCGGCCATACAGCGAGATCTGCGGCCCCTTCAGCACCTCGATCCGCTCGAGGTCGAAGAACGGCAGCGACAGGAACGAGCTGAACGGCAGATAGACCCCGTCGGCATAGACCGCGACCGAGGGGTTGTTGTTCAGGAACGGATTGGTGGTGCCCAGGCCGCGCAGGGTGATGGACGGGTTGCCGGTGCCGTTGCCGTCGAACACGTCGAGACCGGGCGTGAGCCGGGCCAGGTCCTCGACCGAGTCCAGCCCCCGGGTCTCGAGCGTCTCCTGGTCGAAGACGTTGAGGGAGATGCCGACGTCCCGGGCGCGCTGTTCGCGCTTCTGGGCGGTGACCAGGACATCGTCGACGGCGACCGCGGCGTCCGCGGTTCCGGCGGCGTCCTGGGCGCTGGCCGTGGCGGCGCAGCCGAGGACGAGGCCCGCCGCCAGGGCGCCGAGCGACGTCCTGGACAGCAGCAGCATTCGGCGGCGCATGGCGGTTGCCGTCATCGGTGTATCCCCTTCATTGCGATCCGGGCCCGCGACGGCCGGCCCGTTTTCCCCGGCCGCACGGCGGCCCTGACGGCGGCGACGGATACGCCCGCATGATGACAGCACAATGAATTTGACTCATGGTGACAAACAAAAGAAATGAGCAAAGCGCATTTGCCGCCTGGCCGGGCCGTCGGCGTGCGCGGACCGGAACGAGGAGCATCGATGACAGCCAGCCGCGCGGCGTTGCAGGAGGTCGACCTTGTCGCCCGTGCGGACGCGGTTCTCCTGGACTGGGACGGCTGCCTCGCCTACGGCGACCGGATGACGCCCGAGGCCGTCCGCCTGATCGGCCGGCTCGCAGGCAAGGTCGCCATCCTGTCCAATAATTCGACCTTTCTGCCCGAGGATCTGAGCCGGCGCATCGCCACCCATGGCGTGACCCTGCCGCCCGACCGCATCTTCCTGGCCGGGCACCAGACCATCCGTCTCGCCGCCGAACGCTTCGGGCCCGGCCCCGCCCTGCTGATGGCCAATGATCGCCTCGTCGGCCACGCGGCCACGCTGGGCCTCGTCCACGACGAGGACCGGGCGGTCGCGGCGGTGCTGACCCGCGATCCCGGCTTCGGCTACCGGAGCCTGACCGTTGCGGCCAACCTGCTGCGCGGCGGCCTGCCGCTGCTCGTCTCCAACCCTGACACCACCCATCCGGACGGCGCCGGCGGCGTCGTGCCCGAGACGGGGGCCCTGTTCCGGGCGCTGCAGGCCTGCGTCCCCCTGGGTCCGGGCCAGGTCACGATCGTCGGCAAGCCCTCTCCGCAGCTGTTCCGCGCGGCGATGGCGCGCATGGGCGCGGCCCCGGACCGCACCGTGATGATCGGAGACAATCCTCACACGGACATCGCCGGCGCGGACGCCCTAGGAATCGCCTCCATCCTCGTCAACCGGGCGCCGGGCCTGCCCCTGGCCCGTCTCGCCTGAGGCGCGGACCGGCCGCCTAGAGACGTTTGATCGACAGCACATCGAAGGTCTGCTGGATGACCCGGACGGCGTTCTCGTAGTCGTTGAGGGCGAGGCAGGCGATCAGCGCGTCGACGACGGCCAGCTGGGCGAGGCGGCTGGTCATGGCCTCGGTGCGGAACTCGGTCTCGCGGGCCATGGTGGTCAGCACCACATCGGAATGGGCGTGCAGCGGCGACCGCCCATAGTTGGTGATCGAGATGGTCCTGGCGCCGGCCGCCTTGGCGAGGCGCGTCGCCGCAATGGTTTCGTGGGTGCTGCCCGAGTGCGAGATCGTCAGGGTGGTCACGCCCGGTCCGGTCAGGGAAGCGCTGATGGCCTGGATGTGGGAATCGACCAGCACCCGGCAGTCAAGGCCGATCCTCAGCATACGGTAATAGGCGTCCTCGGCGACCGGGGCCGCGCTGCCGATGCCGTAGATCTCGATCCGGTCGGCCGCCGCGATCGCCGCCACCGCCGCCGCCATGGCGCCCGTGTCGAGGCTGGCCAGCGTCTCCTGAAGCGCGTTGAGATTGCTGGCGAAGATCTTGCGGGTGATGGTGTCGACGCTGTCGTTGCGCTCCAGATCCTCGTGAATGAACTGGATCGGCCTGAAGATCTCCTGGGCCAGCAGAATCTTGAGCTGCTGGAAGCCCGTGGCCCCCAGATCCTTGCAGAATTTTATGACCGCGCCCTCGCTGGCCTCGGCCCGCTCGGCGAGCTCGCTCACCGACATGTGGATGACCTCGGCGGCATGGGCGAGGATGACGTCCGCCAGGCGCTGGCTGATCGCCCCCAGGCTGGCTCGCCTCGCCCGAATGCGGGCGATCACGCTGCCCGCGGACAGGGCCGGATCGCCATGAAGTCCCCCTCGCGCGGCTTTTGGACTGGACGACATGATCATTCACTCTGCAGTCGGACAGGGTCTGGGCGGACCGGCGGGAAGCCGGTCGTCCCGGCCCCGCCCCATACTACAGGCCCGCCGGCGGGTCTCCGTCTCAATAGGCCGGCGCCCCGGCCGGAGCCGCGCCCCGCCGTTCGAAATCGGCCTGGGCCCCGACGGTCGGGCGGCGATGCACCAGGGCTTCGGCGATATGACGCCGCAGCACCCCGTCGCGGCCGTCGAGGTCGGCGATGGTGCGGGCCAGCCGCAGGGTGCGGGTCCAGCCGCGGGCGGTCAGGCCGCCGGCCTCCCCCGCCCGCATCAGCAGGGCCCGGCCGGCCTCGTCCGGGGTGGCGAAGCGATCCAGCGTCTCGCCGGAGGCCCGGGCGTTGACCGCCTGGTCCCGCGCCGTGTCCGGATCGATCCCGGCCGCGCGCAGCCGCGCCTCCTGCATGGCCCGGGCGGCGAGCACGCGGGCGCAGGCCTCGGCCGTGCCCTCGGCCGGCGGCGGCAGGGCCATGTCGGCGGCGGTGACCGGCGGCGTCTCCACCGTCAGGTCGATGCGGTCGAACATCGGGCCGGAAATGCGGTTCTGGTAATCGCGCTGACAGCGCGGGGCCTTGCCGCACGCCCCCTTGCCGCCGCCGCCCAGTCCGCAGCGGCA
>NZ_CALMZS010000009.1 GCF_937870815.1 uncultured Brevundimonas sp. | reverse complement strand
TCGTAGCCCGAGGTGAAACAGGCGACCAGCCTCAGGTTCGGCAGCCGCTCGATCAGCGCCTTGTCCAGCTCGAACTCTCCGGCCACCACCAGGGCGCGGATCTGCCCCTCGGCCTCCGCCGGCGGCCCCTCCCAGAAGCGGTAGACGGTGTACTGGCTCTCGAGGAAGGCGGTCAGGGGGGCCAGATGGCGCTGCATGATCAGGACGGCGGGGCGCTGGGTCATGGGACGCAGGATAGGCCGCGCGGGCGTCAGGGCAAGCGCGGCTGGCGGATGCGGGCATTCGCCGTATAGTGGCGATCTCTGAACGGGGGCGGCCATGAAATTGATGCAGAAGGCCCTGGTGATCCTGGGATGACCACGGCGCGGCCGGCTCAGGGTCTGCCCACCTCGACCAGGTGGACGCCTTCGCCGAGCCGTCGCTCGATCTCGGGCCAGCGCGGTTCGAGCCACTCCGCCAGAACACGGCGGGTGGCGTTGCCCAGTCGTATCCAGACAACCTGTGGCCCCGCGCGACGCGTGGCCGCCCAGGTCGCGAAGTCGCGGTCCTTGGTCACGATCACGCGGCCGTCGCGCCGGGCGATGTCCCAGATCACGGCGTCGTCCACGGCGGGCCCGACGAGTTCCAGGATGTGATCGGCCTTGTGACCGCGCGCACGCAGCCAGTCGGCCAGCGCCGGAGGCAGCTGGGCGTCGATCAGGAATCTCACGCGGCGATGACGGCCGTGTCGCCGATCGAAGCCGCCGCATAGGCGAGAGAGGCGCGGATGTCGTCGGCTTCCAGATAGGGGAAGTCCGCCAGGATTTCCTCGTGCGACGCGCCGCCGGCCAGCATGTCGAGCACATCCTGCACCCGGATGCGCATGCCGCGGATGCAGGGGCGGCCACCGCACTTGTCGGGTTCGATGGTGATGCGGGACAGCAAGGCGTCGCTCATGGCCCGCAGTCTACACCGTCCAGGCTCACCGCCCAAATTTCTGGAACCTGATCCGGTGCGGGATCAGGCTCTCCACCCCGAGACGCCGCTTCTTGTCCTCCTCATAGGCCTCGAAATTGCCCTCGAACCATTCCGCGTGGCCGTCGCCCTCGAAGGCCAGGATGTGGGTGGCCAGGCGGTCGAGGAAGCAGCGGTCATGGGAGATGTCCCCTGGCGCAGCCTGCGAACGCCCGCCTGCATGCGACGCCTCAGGCGCGGACCTCGATGAGGGTTTCGCCTTCGTTCAGCCGCGCGACGACGCCCGGCCAGGAGCGACGGACGATGTCGTAGAGCTCGCGGTTGCCCCGGTTTCCGACTCGAAGCCGCACCAGAGCCGGCCCGGCCCGATCTCGCGACGCGAAGGCCAGAAAGTCGCTGTCCTTGCTCACCATGACCGCGCCCAGTTCGCCGGCCTTTCTCCAGAGCTCGTGATCCGGCGCGGTGGCGAGGCCGAGACGTTTGATGTGGATGGCCTCGTGGCCGATATCGCCGAGGACCGCCAACAGCGCCGTCGGCAGGTTCTGATCGATCAGAAACCTCAAGCGGCGACCGTCACCGAGGCATGATCGAGTTCGTGCGCGGCATAGGCGAGACTGGCCTTGATGTCGTCGGGTTCAAGCTCGTCGTAGTCGGCGAGGATGTCGGCCTCGCTCATTCCCCCGGCGAGCCAGCCGAGAATGTCGCCCACGGTGATGCGCATGTTGCGGATGCACGGCCGGCCTCCGCGCTTGCCGTTCTCGATGGTGATGCGGGACAGCAAGGCGTCGCTCATGGCCCCAGCATACACTACCGCCCAAATTTCTGGAACCTGATCCGGTGCGGGATCAGACTCTCCACCCCCAGACGCCGCTTCTTGTCCTCTTCGTACGCTTCAAAGTTCCCCTCGAACCATTCCACATGGCTGTCGCCCTCGAAGGCCAGGATATGCGTCGCCAGACGGTCGAGGAACCAGCGGTCGTGGGAGATGACCACGGCGCAGCCGGCGAAGCCTTCCAGCGCCTCCTCGAGGTTCTGCAGGGTCTCGATGTCGAGGTCGTTGGTCGGTTCGTCGAGCAGCAGCAGGTTGCCGCCGGTGGCCAGGGTCTTGGCCAGGTGCACGCGATTTCGTTCACCCCCGGAGAGCTGCCCCACCTTCTTCTGCTGGTCGCCGCCCTTGAAGTTGAAGCTGCCGACATAGGCGCGGGTGTTGATCTCGCGCTTGCCGACCATCATCACATCGGTGCCGCCCGAGATGACTTCCCAGATGGTCTTGTCGGGCTCGAGGTCGTCGCGGCTCTGGTCGACATAGGCCAGCTTGACCGTCTCGCCGACGCGGATCGTGCCGCCGTCCGGTTGTTCCTGGCCGGTGATCAGGCGGAACAGGGTCGACTTGCCGGCCCCGTTGGGGCCGATGACGCCGACGATGCCGTTGGGCGGCAGCCGGAAGCTCAGGCCGTTGAACAGGATCTTGTCGCCATAGGCCTTCTCGAGGTTCTCGACCTCCAGCACGACATTGCCGAGGCGCGGGCCGGGCGGGATCTGGATCACCGCGTGGGTCTGGGCCCCGCGCATCGACTCCTGCTCGTCCACCATCCGCTCATAGGCGGCCAGACGGGCCTTGGACTTGGCCTGGCGGGCCTTGGCGCCGCTGCGGACCCATTCCAGCTCGCGGGTCAGGGCGCGCTGGCGGGCTTCGGACTCCGACTGTTCCTGCACCACCCGCTTCGTCTTGGCCTCCAGCCAGCTGGAATAGTTGCCCTCGTGCGGGTGGCCCTTGCCGCGGTCCAGCTCCAGCGTCCATTTGGTCACCAGGTCGAGGAAGTAGCGGTCGTGGGTCACCAGGATGACGCAGCCGGGGAAGGCCTCCAGGTGGTGCTGCAGCCAGGCCACCGACTCGGCGTCCAGGTGGTTGGTCGGCTCGTCCAGCAGCAGCATGTCCGGCTTGCTGAGCAGCAGCCGGGCCAGGGCCACGCGGCGCTTCTCGCCCCCGGACAGGTTGGTGGTCTCCCAGTCGTCGGGCGGGCAGCGCAGGGCGTCCATGGCCATCTCGATGCGGGCGTCGATGTCCCAGACGTCGCCGGCGTCGATCTTTTCCTGCAGGGCCGTCATCTCGGCCATCAGCTCGTCGGTGTATGCCTCGGCCATCTCCATGGCGATGGCGTTGAAGCGGTTGACCCACTGCTTCTCCTCGCACCAGGCCTCGACGTTCTCGCGCACGGTCAGGGCCGGGTCGAGCTGCGGCTCCTGCTCCAGATAGCCGCGCTTGACCCCGTCGGCGGCCCGCGCCTCGCCCGAGAACTCGGTGTCGAGGCCCGCCATGATCTTCAGCAGGGTCGACTTGCCCGAGCCGTTGACCCCGACGACGCCGATCTTGGCGTCGTTGTAGAAGCTCAGCCAGATATTCTCGAAGATCTTCTTGCCGCCGGGAAAGGTCTTGGTCAGACCCTGCATCTGGAAAATATATTGCTGCGCCATGAGGTGCGGTGCGCCCTGTCGTCCGGAAGTGAGGGGAGGTTGGCGCGGGGTGTAGCGACCGCGCGCCGTCAGGGCAAATCCCTGAAGGCCGACGGCGGCGGATTGATGGCTACAGCCGCAGGCCCCTCAGCCTCAGGGCGTTGGAAATCACGCTCACCGAGGACAGCGACATGGCCAGGGCGGCGATCATCGGCGACAGCAGCAGGCCGAAGGCCGGATACAGCACGCCCGCCGCCAGCGGCACGCCGAGGGCGTTGTAGCCGAAGGCGAACCACAGATTCTGCCGGATGTTGCGCACCGTCGCCTTCGACAGCCTCAGCGCCCGGACGATGCCGTTCAGGTCGCCGGACAGCAGGGTCACGCCGGCGCTCTCGATGGCCACGTCGGCGCCGGCCCCCATGGCCACCCCGACGTCGGCGGCGGCCAGGGCCGGGGCGTCGTTGACCCCGTCGCCGGCCATGGCCACGACCCGGCCCCCGGCGCGCAGGCGTTCGACCACGGCGGCCTTGTCGGCCGGCGAGACGTCGGCCTCGACCGAGTCGATGCCCAGCTGGGCCGCCACGGCGCGGGCGGTGACCGCATTGTCGCCGGTCAGCATGACCAGCTTCAGCCCCTGGGCGTGCAGGGCCTCCACCGCCGCCCGGCTGGTCGGCTTGATCGGGTCGGCGATGCCGAAGGCGCCGGCCAGCACCCCGTCCACGGCCATGAAGATCACCGTCGCCCCGTCGCGGCGCAGGGCGTCGACGGCCGCCGCCAGGAGCGTGGCGTCGACGCCGTTGTCGCGCAGATAGGCGGGCGAGCCGATCCGCACCCGGCGGCCCTCGATGGTCCCGACCACGCCGCGGCCGACCGGGCTGTCGAAATCCCCGGCCGTCGACAGGACGAGCCCCCGCGCCTCCGCCGCCCGCACCAGGGCCCGGGCCAGCGGGTGTTCGCTGGACCGCTCCAGCCCGGCGGCGAGGCGCAGCAGGTCGTCGTCCCTGAACCCCTGCGCGGCGTGGACGGCCGTCAGCGCCGGGCGGCCCTCGGTCAGGGTCCCGGTCTTGTCGACCACCAGGGTGTCGACCTCGCCGAACCGTTCCAGCGCCTCGGCGTCGCGGATCAGCACCCCGGCCTGGGCTCCCCGGCCGACCCCGACCATGATCGAGATGGGGGTGGCCAGCCCCAGGGCGCAGGGGCAGGCGATGATCAGTACACTGACGGCGGCCACGAAGGCGTAGGCCAGCCGCGGCTCGGGCCCGGCCAGCGACCAGGCGACGAAGGCGGTCACGGCCACGGCGACCACCCCCGGCACGAACCAGCCGGCCACCCGGTCGGCCAGCCGCTGGATCGGCGCCCGGCTGCGCTGGGCCCTGGCGACCAGCTGGACGATCTGGGCCAGCAGGGTGTCGGCCCCGACCCGGTCGGCCCGCATCACGAAGGAGCCGGTCGAGTTCAGACTGCCCGCCACCACGGCGTCGCCCGTCTGTTTGGTCACCGGCATGGACTCGCCGGTGACCAGCGCCTCGTCCACCGCCGCCCGGCCGTCGACCAGCACGCCGTCGACGGGGATCTTCTCGCCCGGCCGGACCCGCAGCCGGTCGCCGACGGCGATGTGCTCGACGGGGATTTCCTCGTCGGCGCCGTCGGCCCGCACCCGCAGGGCCCGCTTCGGCGTCAGGTCCAGCAGGGCGCGGATGGCGTCCGAGGTCCGCTCGCGGGCGCGCAGCTCCAGAAGCTGGCCGACCAGCACCAGGGTGACGATCACCGCCGCCGCCTCGAAATACAGCGGCGGCTCGCCGTGTTCGCTGCGGAACGCCGCCGGGATCAGCCCCGGCGCGACGACGGCCACCGCGCTGAAGGCCCAGGCCACCACCGTCCCGAGGCCGATCAGGGTGAACATGTTCAGGTTCCAGGTCCGGACCGACGCCCAGCCCCGCTCGATGAAGGGCCATCCGGCCCACAGCACCACCGGCGTCGCCAGGGCGAACTGGATCCAGCCGTTCCAGCCGGCCGGGACCGGCAGGCGGAGGCCGGTCAGGTGGGGGCCCATCTCGAGGGCGATCAGCGGCAGGGTCAGGGCGGCGGCGACCCGCAGGCGGCGGGTGAAATCGGCGATCTCGGGGTTCGGCCCGGCCTCGGCGGTCGTGTCTTCCGGCTCCAGCGCCATGCCGCATTTGGGGCAGGCGCCCGGCCCGACCTGGCGCACCTCGGGGTGCATCGGGCAGGTGTAGACGGCGCCGGGGGCGGCGGCCTGCGGCGCCTGCGCCCCGGTGTTCAGATATCGCTCGGGCCCGGCCAGGAATTTCGTCCGGCAGCCGGCCGAGCAGAAGTGGAAGTCCTCGTCCGCATGGGTCGCGCGATGGGGCGTGGCGGCCGGGTCGACGGCCATCCCGCAGACCGGATCGACCGTCCCGCCGGGCCCGGGGGCGGCCGGGCGGCTGGAACAGCAGCTTGGCGCGTTCGACATGGGGTGATCTCTCCGGGCCCTCACCTATACCCGCACAGGGTATTGTGCAAATTACCCCATGGGGGTATTGCTGCGCCGGCGGGAGGGCGTCAATGGACCATCACGACAAGCCGAGGCTGCTGAACCGTCTGAACCGTATCGAGGGGCAGGTGAGGGGCGTTGGCCGGATGGTCGAGGAGGGGCGCTACTGCATCGACGTGCTGACCCAGGTGCGCGCCGTCCGCGCCGCCCTCGGCCGCTTCGAGAGCGAGATGCTGAAGGGCCATCTGAACCACTGCATCGAGGACGCCATCGTCTCCGGCGACGTCGAGGAACAGCGGCGCAAGGCGGCCGAGATCATCCAGCTGGTCGAGCGGGCCGGCCGCTGAGCCGACCGGTCAGGCCGGGGCGGAGTCCGGCTCCGGCAGATAGCGTCCGCCGACATAGGCCACGGCCAGCCACAGCGAGGTCCACAGGCTCCAGATGACCACCGCCAGCGGGATGTCGGTGCGGGCGGTCCCGGCGGCGTCGACCTGTCCGATCAGGCCGACCGCCGCCGCCGCCAGCGCGGCGGCGTAGACCACCACCCGCGACCACGGCCGGCAGGCGATCAGGGCGATCGCGCCGATGACGAGCAGGGCCCCGGTCATCAGCCAGGGGAATTGGGGCACCCACAGGCCCAGCGTCATGTGAAAGCCGCTGTAGAGGAGCAGGATCACGCCTGTGGCGCGGGGCAGGAACATGGCGGTCGGTCGCATGGGCTGGCCCAGGGGCGGGCCCGACGGATAGTGCCCGATCATCGTTTGCCTCGCCTTAACCGGCAGCGTTAACGGCCGGCTCAGGCGTAGTTGAAGCTGACCGAAATCCGCTCGCCCTTGGCGGCGTTCGGCGGCACCTCATGGCGCAGCCAGCTCTCCCAGATCAGCACCGTGCCGGGCTTCGGGGCCAGATAGACGAAGGTCCGTTCGGCCTCCGGCGCATCGCTGTGGACGGCCGGCCGGGCCATCATCATCGGCAGGCGCGGATCCTCCAGCTTCAGGGCCGAGGCGCCCGCGGGCGTCTCGACATAGACCGTGCCGCTGAGAAAGGCGTGCGGATGGATGTGGCCGCTGTGGCCGCCGCCGGGCTTGAGGATGTTGACCCACAGATTGTCCAGCCGCGGACGCCGGGCGAGGTCGAAATTGAGCGCGCGGGCATAGGCCAGGGCGTGGCGGTCCAGATGGCGCTTCAGCTCGGCGAATTCGGGCAGGCGCTGGGGCAGGTCGGTCAGCGAGCCGTAGGAGGTGTAGCCGCGATAGCCGTGCTCGCGGCACCACATCCGCCCGGCCTGGTCCTCGGCCGCCAGCATCCGGCAGGCCCCGGCCAGCGCCTCGTTGAAGGCGGAAAACCCCGCCGCCCCCGTCAGCGACGCCTCATAGACCTGGGTGACGAACAGCGGGCGCAGGGACATGGCGGCTGTCTAGCGCAGGCGGGGGGGTTCAGAAAGGCAGCGCCGCCTCGCCCCGCAGGATCGCCTCGGCTCCAGGCGTGTGCCGGCCGCCGGCGCGGTCGTGCAGGATCAGCGGCGGCAGCAGGCGCAGCGGCGCCTTGCCGGTCCTGATCGCCTGCACCAGCACCCGTTTGGCCGGTTCGTCCGCATACGGATGGACCGGGCGGATAGCGAAGGATCCCGCCTTTTCCCCCAGCAGGGCCAGCAGGTCGGCCAGCCGGTCGGCGCGGTGAATGACCACGATGCGCCCGCCCTCGCGCACCGCCTTGAGCAGGAAGCGGGTCCAGGCGGCCAGACCGTCGTCGGCCATCCACGCCCCCAGCTTGCCCTCGGCCGGGGCCCGCAATGCGCCGGGGTCGTCGAAGAACGGCGGGTTGGCCACCGCCCGGTCGAAAGGCTCCAGCCCGAGCGCCCGGAAGCCCGCCGCCACGTCGCCGGTCAGGATCGTCGCCCCGGCCCCGTTCAGCGCCGCATTCTCCCGCGCCAGCGCCGCCATGGCCGGGTCGCGCTCCACCCCGGTCAGGGCCGCGCCGGGGTGCCGCGCGGCCATCTGCATCAGCACCGCGCCCGCGCCGCAGCCGGCCTCGATCACCCGCTCCCCGGCCTCCACCCCCGCCGTCGCGGCCAGCAGGGCCGCGTCCAGGCCGGCGCGATAGCCCCGGGCCGGCTGGCGCAGCCGGACGCGGCCGCCGAGCAGGGCGTTCTCGACGATTTCCACGTCCGTGAACGGAGACGGTGCGACGGTCACGCGGCTTGACCCTTCATGGCCCGATCACCATTGTGCGCCGCATCGCCGCCCTGCAAGCGGCGGCTGGATTTTCAGGCGTGATCCTCCCCTGCGCGCCGTGCCCATGAGTTCTCCGTTGGATGCTGTCACCGTCGCCGAGTCCCGCCCCAAGGGAGACGTAGAGCCGCTGGTGCGGCTGGCGAAGGGCGACATGGCCGCCGTCGACGCCCTGATCGTCGAGCGCATGCAGTCGCAGGTGCCGGTGATTCCGCTGCTGGCCGAGCATCTGGTCTCGGCCGGCGGCAAACGCCTGCGCCCGCTGCTGACCGTGGCCGCGGCCCGGGCCTCCGGGGCGGCCGACGACATCGGCGCCTCGCGCAGGCTGGCCGCGGCGGTCGAGTTCATCCACACCGCCACCCTGCTGCACGACGACGTCGTCGACGGCTCCAACCTGCGCCGCGGCAAGACCGCCGCCCACCTGATCTGGGGCGCGCCGTCCAGCGTGCTGGTCGGCGACTTCCTGTTCGCCCGCGCCTTCGAGCTGATGGTCGAGACCGGCCAGATGCGCGCCCTCGGCATCCTCGCCACCGCCTCCGGCGTCATCTCCGAGGGCGAGGTGCTGCAGCTGACCCGCGCCCACGACCTGAACCTGGACCAGGACACCTATCTGCGCATCATCTCGGCCAAGACCGCCGAGCTGTTCGCCGCCGCCGCCGAGGCCGGCGCGGTCGGGGCCGGGGCCGACGAGGCGGCGGTGCGGGCCCTGCGCGCCTACGGCCTCAACCTCGGCATCGCCTTCCAGCTGGCCGACGACGCGCTCGACTACGGCGGCGCCTCGGCCACCCTGGGCAAGAACGCCGGCGACGACTTCCACGAGGGCAAGGTGACCCTGCCGCTGCTGCTCGCCGTGGCCCGGACGCGCGGCCGGGAGGACGGCTTCTGGGAGCGCACCATCAACCGCGGCCAGCGCTCCGGCGACGACTTCCGGCGCGCCCGCGAACTGATCGTCGGTACGGGCGCCATCGGCGCCACCCTCGACATCGCCTGGGACTACGCCGCCGCCGCCCAGGAGGCGCTGAAGCCGCTGCCGGCCGGGCCATGGCGCGGCGCGCTGGAGCAGCTGGCCGACTTCGCGGTCAGCCGGGCGGCGTGAGCAAGGCTCAACAGGCGATGGCCGACATCTGGCCGGTTGCCGCAAAGTCCAGCAAAGGCCGGTCGCGCGTCATGAGCCGATAGTTGAACGCTCGCGCCGTTGCAGCGACGATTCGGTCCGCAGGGTCGCGCAGACCGGGTGCCTCCAGTTCCGTGGCGGCAACCAGGATAGCGGGCGAAAGCTCGGCTCGATCAACATCCAATTCCACCAACCCCTCGAACCAGACCAGGGTCGGCATCGCAAGGACGACCCGACGTTTGGCGATCAGGGTGCCCACTTCCCAGGCCGTGATGGGGGACACGCAAACCGCGGTCCCGGCAGAACGCGCCGATCTCAGCTCACTCAAGGCTCTAGCCTTCAACTTGCCGGCTGTAAGCCAGAGCGCGGCGCAGGTATCCAGCAGTATCGGTCGGTCACTCACGCCCGTCGTCCCACTCCTCCCATGTAGGGTCGGTCAGATCGACGCCGGGCATGATGGTCACTGTCCCGGCGAACCTTTGCAGGATGCGGTCAAGGAACAATTGGCCACGATTACCCGGTTCGGCTTGCGGTTGCCGGCGATCGAAGGTCGCCGCCTCCTCTTCCACGCCTTTCCTCATTCCGGAATAGAGCCACCCCTCATCTACGCCGAGAAGCTCAGCCAGCTTCTTCAATTTTTTCGGGCGGGGGAGTGCCTCACCGGCCAGCCATTTGCGTACGCTCTCGACAGTGATGGCTTCGTCGAAGCGACGGGCCAATCCATCCCGAATCCACCGCAAACGCCCGTGATTACGAGCCGGGACACCGGCTTTGTCGCAGGCTTGATCAAGCCTGCCGGCGAACCCCTCATGGGGTCGGTTAGACGCCAAATGTAGTTCCATCGCGCAGCCTCGCAACTTGCTTATTCAACTTAAACCTCCCTGGTTCGCAATTCAAACGTGACTAGCGCAGCCCCGCGCAGAACCGCTGGATGCGCGCGCACGCCGCCTCCAGCACGCTCTCCGACGTCGCATAGCTGATCCGGAAATAGGGGCTCAGCCCGAAGGCCGAGCCCTGCACCACCGCCACGCCCTCGGCGTCCAGCAGTTCGGCGGCGAAGGCGTCGTCCCCGTCGATCACCGTCCCGCCTTCGGTGCGCTTGCCGATCAGCCCCTCGATCGACGGGTAGACGTAGAAGGCCCCCTCCGGCGTGGCGCAGCGGACGCCAGCCGCCTGGTTCAGCATCGACACCACCAGGTCGCGGCGCGCCTCGAAATGCCTGGCCCGTTCGGCGATGAAGTCCTGCGGCCCGTTCAGGGCCTCGACCGCCGCCCACTGGCTGATCGAGGCGGGGTTGGAGGTCGTCTGGCTGGCCACCTTGCGCATCAGGTCGATCAGCGGCTTCGGCCCGGCCCCATAGCCGATGCGCCAGCCGGTCATCGCATAGGCCTTCGACACCCCGTTGACCGTCAGCGTCCGGTCGTACAGGTCCGGCGCCACCTGGGCGATCGTCCTGTAGTCGAAATCGCCGTAGATCAGATGCTCGTACATATCGTCGGTCAGCACCCAGACCTGCGGGTGGCGGCGCAGCACGGCGGCCAGCGCCTCCAGCTCGACGCCGGCATAGGCCGCGCCGGTCGGATTGGACGGCGAGTTGAGGATCAGCCACTTCGTTCTGGGCGTGATCGCGGCCTCCAGCGCCTCGGGCTTCAGCTTGAAGCCGTCGGCCTCGTGGCCGACCACCCGCACCGGCTCGCCGCCGGCCAGCAGCACCATGTCGGGATAGCTGACCCAGTAGGGGGCCGGCACGATGACCTCGTCGCCGGGCGACAGGGTGGCGACCAGGGCGTTGTAGATCACCGTCTTGCCGCCCGGAGCGACGTGGACCTGATTCGTCTCGTACGACAGGCCGTTCTCGCGCGCGAACTTGGCCGCCACGGCCGCCTTCAGCTCGGGGATGCCGTCGACGTCGGTGTATTTGGTCTCGCCCCGGCGGATCGCCGCGATCGCCGCATCCTTGATGTTGTCCGGCGTGTCGAAATCCGGCTCGCCGGCCCCCAGGCCGATGACGTCGCGCCCCTCGCGCTTGAGCTCGCGGGCCCGGGCGGTCACCGCCAGGGTGGCGGACGGCTTGACGCGGGCGAGGGCGGCGGACTGCAGGCTGGACATGGCGACTCCCGGAAACGGCGGCGCGATCCTTACGCAGTTGCGAAAGGGGGATCAAATGTCAGGCTATCGACGAAATCATATAAGGATATCTTTATGTGATTGTTGACTTCGGCCTCCAATCCGCCTCTCATGAGGCTGTCGTGGTCTGCGCGTCGTCTTCGGGCGGTGCGCAGCTAAGAGGGAAGCCGGTTAGACGCCGGCGCTGCCCCCGCAACTGTAAGCGGCGAGCCGAAGGTCCATCTCTTGTCACTGACGCATCCGTGCGTCGGGAAGGCCGGACCGGAAGCCGTGACCCGTAAGCCAGGAGACCTGCCCCGACAGATAACGTCCTCCGGCGGGGTGTCCGGTCAGGTCGCATGAGCGCCGCGACGGAACCCGCGCGAGCGTTCGCGCGTCCCTGTCCGCTGTCTCGCCACAGCAAGCGGCAGAGACCCAGATGACCGGTACAAACTCCGACAAGGCTCTTGTTCGCGTCGCCACGCTCGGCTTCCCCCGCATCGGCCCGAAGCGGGAGCTGAAGACGGCGCTGGAGGCGCACTGGTCGGGCAAGATCGACGCCAAGGCCCTGCTGTCCGTCGCCACCGACCTGCGCGGCCGGACCTGGACGCGCCAGCATGAGCTCGGCGCCGACATCATCCCGTCCAACGACTTCTCGCTCTACGATCACGTGCTCGACACCAGCGCCATGGTCGGCGCCGTGCCGGCGATCTACGGCTGGGATGAAGAACGCGTCGGGCTCGACACCTATTTCGCCATGGCCCGCGGCGCCCAGGGCGGGACCGCCGAAACCTGTGAGCACGGCCATGTCCACGAGGGCGGGGAGGGCGTGCCCGCCGCCGAGATGACCAAGTGGTTCGACACCAACTACCACTACCTCGTGCCGGAGTTCACGGTCGATCAGGACTTCCGGCTGGGCTCCACCAAGGCCTTGCACGAATATCTCGAGGCGAAGGTTCTCGGCGTCGACACCCGGCCCGTCCTGCTCGGGCCGGTCAGCTATCTGCTGCTGGGCAAGGCCCGCGACGGCGACTTCGATCCCCTCGCCCTGCTGCCGAAGTTGCTACCGGTCTACGCCGAGGTGCTGCGGTCCCTCGCGCGCGCCGGAGTCACCTGGGTCCAGATCGACGAACCCTGCCTCGTGCTGGACCTGACCGACGCCGCTCGCGACGCCTTCGCCCTGGCCTATGCGGTGCTCAGCGAGGTGACGCCGCCGATCCGGCTGATGCTGACCACCTGGTTCGGCGCCTTGGGCGACAACCTCTCGACCGCCCTGGCCCTGCCGGTCCACGGCCTGCACGTCGATCTTGTCCGCGCGCCGGAACAGCTCGAGGCGGTCGTCGCTGGCGCCCGGCCCGATCTGGTCCTGTCCCTGGGCGTGATCGACGGACGCAACGTCTGGAAAGCTGATCTGAACGCCATCCTCGACTACATCGAACCGGTCGTCGCCTCGGGCCGCGACGTCATCCTCGCCCCGTCCTGCTCCCTGTTGCACACGCCGATCGACCTGGACCGGGAATCCGCGCTGGACCCCGAAATCCGGAACTGGCTGGCTTTCGCCGTTCAGAAGATCGCCGAGCTGGCGACCCTGGCCCGGGCGCTGAACGAGGGCCGCGCCAGCGTGCGCGAGGCGCTTGACGCCTCGTCCGCCGCGGTGGCCTCACGACGTATCTCGCCCCGCGTCAATGATGCGGCGGTCCAGGCGCGGGCCGCGGATCGGGACCCCGCGCTCGCCCGGCGCAGCGGCTCGTTCGAGATCCGCCGCATGGCGCAGCGGGCGCGTCTGAAGCTGCCGGCCTGGCCGACCACTACCATCGGCTCCTTCCCCCAGACTCCGGAGGTGCGAAAGGCGCGCGCCGACCACGGCAAGGGCGTCATCGACGACGCGGCCTATGAGACCTTCCTGCGCGAGGAAACCGCCCGGACCGTGAAATGGCAGGAGGACATCGGCTTGGATGTCCTGGTCCATGGCGAATTCGAGCGGAATGACATGGTGCAGTATTTCGGGGAGCAGCTGTCGGGTTTCGCCTTCACCAGGGCCGCCTGGGTCCAGTCCTATGGCTCGCGCTGCGTTCGCCCCCCGATCATCTATGGTGACGTGTCCCGTCCGGCGCCGATGACGGTCGAGTGGTGGCGCTACGCCCAGTCCCTGACCGACAAGCCGATGAAGGGCATGCTGACCGGGCCGGTGACCATACTGAACTGGTCCTTCGTGCGCGACGACCAGCCGCGCAGCGAAACCTGCCGCCAGATCGCCTTCGCCATCCGCGACGAGGTGGTCGATCTGGAAGTCGCCGGAGCCCCGATCATCCAGATCGACGAGGCGGCCCTGCGCGAAGGCCTGCCGCTGCGGTGCGGCGACTGGCAGGTCTATCTGGACTGGGCCGTGGAGTGCTTCCGCGTCACCGCCTCGGGCGTCCGCGACGAGACCCAGGTGCACACCCACATGTGCTATTCGGAGTTCAATGACATCATACGGTCCATCGGTGCGATGGACGCTGACGTCATCTCGATCGAGACGGCGCGGTCGAGGATGGAGCTGCTCGACGCCTTCGCCGGCTATCGCTATCCGGCGGAGATCGGGCCTGGGGTCTACGACATCCATTCGCCCCGCGTCCCGGCGGTTGCGGAGATGAGCGACCTGCTGCGCGCCGCCGCCGGGAAGCTGCCCGCCGACCAGCTGTGGGTAAACCCGGACTGCGGCCTGAAGACCCGCAAATGGCCCGAGACGGAGGCGGCGCTGGTCAACATGGTCGCGGCCGCCCGGCGCGCGCGGGGATGAGCCTGCGCCTGATCGACATGGTCTTTCCCGGGGACGCCAACCACCACGGGACCCTGTTCGGCGGCGTCGGCCTGGCGCATCTGGACAAGGTCGCCTTTCTGGCGGCCAGCCGGCACGCCCGGCGGACCGTGGTGACGGCGGGGTGCGAACAGATCGACTTCGCCGCCCCGGCCCGAATCGGCGAAATGGTCGAGGCGATCGGGCGGGTGGTCCGCGTGGGCCGTTCGTCGCTCGGCGTGGAGGTCGAACTCCACGCCGAGGCCCTGCTGACGGGCGAGCGCCGGCTCTGCACGCGCGGGGTATTCAACATGGTCGCGTTGCGCGGCGAGGGCGATGCGAAGGCGATGGACGCCCCGGCCGAACCGGCGGAATCGGTCGATGGCTGGCTGCGGACCGCGGAAATGGTCTTCCCCGGCACGACCAACCACTATGGCGCCCTGTTCGGCGGCGACGCCCTTAAGCTGATGGGCAAGGCCGCCTTCGTCAGCGCGACGCGGTATTCCAGAGCGGTTGTGGTCATGGCCGCGACGCACCGGATTGACTTCACCACCCTGATCAGAGGCGGCGACATGGTCGAACTGGCCTCGCGGGTGACGCGCGCCGGACGCAGTTCCATTACGGTCGGGGTGGAACTGTGGGCCGAGGGGCTGTTGACGGGCGACCGGCGAAGGTCGGCCGTCGCCGAGTTCGTCATGGTGGCGGTCGACACCGAGGGGCGGCCCGCCGCCTTGAGGCCGCCAGCGTAACAGGCGCCTCGCCGCCGCCCGCGCCGGATGATACTTCCAACCGCATGCGCCGCCTGCTCGACTTCATCCTCAACATGGAGGGCCGCCGCTGGCGGACCCTGCTGGCGACGGCCCTGCTGCTCGGGGCCACCGTGGCCCTGCTGGCGCTCGG
>NZ_CALMZS010000008.1 GCF_937870815.1 uncultured Brevundimonas sp. | reverse complement strand
GTCGGCGCCAGGGCGTCGCGGGGGATCAGCAGGCGCTGGGTCCGGCGGGTCAGCCCCTCGCCCATGCGCCGCGCCTGCTCGGACAGCCGCCAGCTGGCCTCTCCGCAGGCGGAAACGAAGGCGGCGGCGGCGGTCGCCAGGGCGCCGGTCAGCCAGCGGCGGCGGTTCATGGCGCGTCTCCCGCCTGTGTCCGGCGCCGCAGCCTCGGCCCCGCCGTCGAGCCGGGCGGCTGGATGGTGAACCAGCCGGTGATCATCGCGCGCATGTTGTTGAGGAAGCCGGTCCAGATCACCAGCCCGACGTGGACGACGACGAAGGCGACGATCAGCCCCGCCGCGATGAAATGCAGCGTCCGGGCCGACTGCCGCCCGCCCAGGATCTCCAGCAGCACGCCGCCGACGGCGTTGAAGCCCGGCGACATCGACAGGCCGGTGACCAGCATCAGCGGCAGCACCGCCAGCACCATGGCCAGATAGGTCAGCTTCTGGATGACATTGTAGGTCCGCACGCGATCGTCGGTCGGGAAGTGGAAGCGGGCGTGCTCCCTCAGCGCCGGCCAGACGCCGCCCAGCTCGCGCCCCGTCGGCCACAGCCGCCGCCCGAACCGGCCGGACACGAGCATCCAGGCCAGATAGATCATCCCGTTGGCCACGAAGATCCAGGCGAACAGGAAATGCCAGTTGCGCGCCTCGGCCAGGTTGCGGCCCTGCGGGACCAGCAGCCAGTCCGGAACCGTCGGCGTGCTCAGCCACGGATCGGCGAAGGTCGAGCGGATACCCCAATACAGGTGCGGATGGGCCGCCAGGATGTTCAGCCCGCTCATCAGCAGGACGACCACGGCGATGACGTTCAGCCAGTGGGTGAGCCGCACCAGCGGCGGATGGCGGTAGGTGTCCACGCGACCGCCGGCGAGGCGCCGGTCGGCGCGGCGACCGGTCGGGGCCTGCTCCCCGGCCGGCGGATCGGCGGCGACATCGGTCATGAACCCCTCCGGACACGCGCGCCGGTCGACGGTCTCACGCCCGCCGGCGAGGCGCAACGGCCCGGGGGACTACGCGGGGGCGCGGCCGGGGTTACAGGGGGGGACCGGTCGATCCCGCCCGGCCCTAGTAGTCGGGCGCCGAGGTGACGCAGACCCGGCCGGAGCGCCGGCAGGCCTCCATCTGCGCCTCCCAGGCGGCCTTGTCGCGCTCCCACTGGGCGCGGGCGGCGTTGGCGGCGGCGACGTTCGCCTCCCACTGGGCGCGTTCGGCCTCGAGGCGGGCGGTCTCGGCGCGCCAGCGGGCGTTCTGTTCCTCGAAAGCGCTCATCGCCCCGGTTTCAGCCTCGGCGGCCGCGGCGTTGCGGGCCGCGATCTCGGCGTTCAGCCGGGCGGTGGCGGCGACCTCAGCCGGGTTCTGCTCGGAATCCGGGGCGCGCCTGTAGGTCTCGCCGCGCTGGCGCAGCCATTCCTGCGACCCCGCCTCGGCGGGGGCCGGCGCGGGCGCGCTCTGGGCCAGGGCGGGGGCGGCGGCGAGCGCCAGGACGGCGGCGGTCAGGGTCAGTCGGATCATCACGGGCTCCTTGATGCAAAGGCCGGCCGGCAAGCGGGGCCGTTTTCGGCGTTCCGCGACAGATAACGCCGATCGCGGGATTTGGAGCCGCCCCGGCCTTCGGCGCTCAGTCGGGCAGGCGCAGTTCGAAGATGGTCCCCCCCGGACCGGTCTCGACCAGGCGCAGGTCGCCGCCGTGGCTGACCGCCAGTTCGCGCGAGATCGTCAGCCCCAGGCCGGTGCCGTCCGAGCTCCGCCCGCTGACGAAGGGTTCGAACAGCTGCCCGGACAGGCGCGGCGAAATGCCGGGTCCGTTGTCGGCGATGCGGATCACCGCCTCCGCGCCCTCGTGCCCGGCCGCGACCCTGACCACCCCCTTGCGGCCGACCCGGGTGGCGTCGCCCTCGATGGCCTGGCGGGCGTTGCGCATCAGATTGACCAGCGCGCGGTGCAGCTGGTCGGGGTCGGCATGGACGGTGAAACGCGCCGGAATGGCCCGGACCAGCCGCACCCCGTCCGCGCCCAGGCCCGCGTCCTCGGCCGCGGCCAGCACCGCCGGGCCGAGGGCGAAGCGGGCGCGCTGGGGCTCGGGCTCCTCGCTGCGGCCGTATTCGAGCACATTGCGGGACAGGGCGGCGGCCCGCCCGAGCGCCCGCTCCAGCCGCGGCAGGGCCTTGGCCACCTGCGGATCGGGCGAGTCGGCCAGCCGTTCCGAGGCGATCTGGGCCGAGGTCAGCATGTTGCGCAGGTCGTGGTTGATCTTGGCCACCGCCTCGCCCAGCGCCACCAGCCGCGCCCGCGACCGCAACGACTGGCGCACCTCGTCCTGCATCCGCGCCAGTTCGCGCTCGACCCGGCCGATCTCGTCGTGACGGTCGCTGGGCGGATCGCCCTCGGCCTCCGGATCGACGGCGAAGCGCTCGATCGACCGCGTCACCCGTCGCAGCGGCTGCAGCACCAGCAGGGCGAGGCCGCCGTAGAGCAGGCCGCCGGCCACCAGCGAGAGCAACAGCGAGACCAGCAGGCTGTTGAGCAGGAAGGCGCGCAGCTCCGCCTTCAGGGGTTCGGCGGGGGCGAGAATCTCGATGAAGTCCCCGGAGCGGTAGCGCGGCCGTGCCTGCACCCGCACCGAACGGTCGGGGTGGCCGGTCAGGGTCCGCCACGGATCCAGCAGGCGGGCCAACGGCCGGTCCTGGCGCAGGTCGATCAGGTCGGGCGTGCGCGGCAGGTTCGGGGCCTGCAGCAGCAGACGCCGCACGCCCTGGTCGCCGACCACCACCGCCTGCACCCCGCCGATGGCCAGCAGCTGCTCGGCGACGTCGTCCTCGACCGCGGAATAGGGCAGGGCCTCGACCCCGACCGAGGCCAGTTCGGCCGACTGCAGCCGGTCCAGCAGCCAGCGCTCGTGGAAGCCGGCGGCGCTGGGCGCGACGATCAGCACCTCGACCACCGCCGTGAACACGAAGGTCAGCAGCAGCAGCCGCCAGGCCAGGGCGTCCGGGGCGTGGAAGCGCAGCCGGTCGCGCCAGGCCTCGGGCAGGCGCAGGCGCCGTCCGCCGTCGGTCCGCAGGGGCTGGCGCGCCTCGCTCATGCCGACTCCAACGCAAAGCTTGGGCCATTCGCTGCGTCGGTCATGCGCCCCGCCGCCTCCGCATCGCCGCCTGGAGCCCCTTCATGGCGAAGGGAAGGACGACGGCCAGCACGAAGACCCCGGTCATCGGGGCCCAGAACTGGGCGAACAGGGCCTGGAGATCAGGGTCCGGGTCGGCGGCCAGCAGGGCGTTCAGCCGCGCCCCGATCCAGCAGTAGATGATGTGGGCCGGCAGCAGGCCGATCACCGTGGCCAGGGCGTAGGGCGCCGGCCGCACCGCCATCATCCCGGCGGCGACGTTGATCATGTGGAACGGCACCACCACCGCCAGCCGCGAGGCCAGGACGTACCAGAAGGTGTCCCGGTCGATGGCGGCGCAGACCTTGCGCATCAGGCCGGCGTCGCGCTCGGCCCTGCGCCGCAGCGGCTCGCCGAGCGCGGTCCGCGTCGCTGCATAGACCACCAGCGCCCCGGCCGTGGCCGCGACCGAGGTGGCGACGCCGCCGATCCACGGCCCGAACAGATAGCCGGCGGTGATGGTCAGGAAGAACACCCCCGGCACGACGCTGGCGGTCAGGACCGCGAACAGCAGCATCAGCGCCAGCAAACTGAGGAGGTAGTGGGCGGCGGTGAAGTCGCGGAAGCTCTGGCCGTGGTCGCGCAGGGTGTCCAGCGACAGGTAGCGGTTCCAGCCCATGGCGAAGATCAGGACGATCACGCCTGCGAGCGCGATCAGGGGCAGGAAGCGTTTGACCCGGCGCATCGTCCCTCCGCTGACGCCCCCCCGGCGTTGACACCACGGGCTTCCCCGCTTATACGCCCGCCCTTCCCGCGACGGACCCGTTTCCGCCGCCACCCATGTTTTCAGTCCCAGGAGCCGACCGTGAAGCGGACCTATCAGCCGTCGCGACTCGTGCGCAAGCGCCGTCACGGCTTCCGTTCGCGGATGGCCACCAGGAACGGGCAGAAGATCGTCCAGCGCCGCCGCGCCAAGGGCCGCAAGCGCCTGACGGCCTAGTGTCGTCCGGCGCCCGGGACCGGGCGCATGAGCGACCTCGTGAAAATCGAACGCCTGAAAACGCGGCCCCAGTTCCTGGCGGCCGCGAAAGGCGTTTCGGAGGCCCGCGGCGCCGTGGTCGTGCAGCGGCTGGACCGCGCCGACGGCGACCCGACCGTGCGGCTGGGCTTCACCGCCACCCGCAAGGTCGGCGGCGCCGTGATCCGCAACCGCGCCAAGCGGCGCCTGCGCGAGGCCGCCCGCGCCCTGGCCCCGCAGTTGGCCCGGCCCGGCAGCGACTATGTCTTCATCGCCCGGATGGGCACGGCGGAGCGCCCGTGGGACCGTTTGCTTGACGATGTCAAATCGGCGCTTACAAGGCTCGCGACCCCGCGGTCGGCGCCTCCTGTCGCGCCCCACGCACCGACATCGCCCGCCGGCCAGGATTCCTGATCTCCATGCCCCCCCACAATAACAGCCGCAACACGATCATCTTCATCGTGATCGCGTCGATCATGCTGCTGGCCTACAGCGTCTTCGTGATGGAGCCGCAGACGCAGAAGCGTCGCGCCGCCGAGCGGGCCGCGGCCGAGTCGACCTCGGCGCCGGTCACCGCCCCGCCGGTCAGCGCCGCCATCTTCACCGAGGACCGCACCGTCGCCCTCGGCCGCAACGGCGCCCGCGTGCCGATCCGCACCGGCACCCTGACCGGCTCGCTGTCGCTGACCGGCGGCCGCATCGACGACCTGTTCCTGACCCGCTACCGTGAGACCATCGACGCGGACTCGCCCGCCGTCGAGCTGTTCCGCCCCGAGGGCATGCGCCACGCCTTCTTCGCCCAGTTCGGCTGGAGCGGCCCGAACATTCCGGGCGGCGTGCCCGGTCCGGCCACGCCGTGGCGGCTGACCGAGGGCGCGACCCTGACGCCGGCGACGCCGGTGGTGCTGACCTGGGACAACGGCGCCGGCCTGCGCTTCACCCGCCGGATCAGCGTCGACGAGCAGTATATGTTCACGGTGACCGACACCGTCGCCAACTTCAGCGCCCAGCCGGTGGTCGTCGCCCCCGCCGCCAGCGTCCAGCGCCAGGGCGTGCCGGCCAACCTCGGCAAGAACCAGGTCCTGCACGAGGGGGCCATCGGCACCTTCGGCGACGGAAGCCGCTATTCGACCACCCAGCTGAAATACAGCGGCTGGGCCAAGAAGAAGGGCCCCGACGAGCACGAATCGACCGGCGGCTGGCTCGGCATCACCGACAAATACTGGCTCGCCGCCCTGGTCCCGCAGCAGGACGAGCGCATCGCCGCCGAGTTCCGCGTCACCGACGCCGGCGCCTACAGGGTCCACGCCGCCGGCATGCTGGGCGAGGCCCGCACCATCCAGCCCAACACCCGGATCACCGAGACCCGGCGCCTGTTCGCCGGGGCCAAGCGCAACGAGATCCTGTCCGGCTACGAGCAGTCGCTCGACCTGCCGCGGTTCGTCTACGCCATCGACTGGGGCTTCCTGTTCTTCCTGACCCGGCCGATCTTCTGGCTGATCGAATTCTTCTACGGCTTCCTGGGCAATTTCGGCCTCGCCATCCTGGCCCTGACCCTGACCGTCCGCCTGGTCATGTTCCCGCTGGCCAACAAGAGCTACGAGAGCATGTCGAAGATGCGCAACCTCCAGCCGAAGATGGAGGAGATCAAGAAGAAGCACCCCGACGAGCCGCAGAAGCAGCAGCAGGAGCTGATGGCCCTGTACCAGAAGGAGAAGATCAATCCCCTGGCCGGCTGCCTGCCGCTGCTGCTCCAGATTCCGGTCTTCTACGCCGTCTACAAGATGCTGTTCGTGACCATCGAGATGCGGCACCAGCCCTTCTTCGGCTGGATCCGCGACCTCTCGGCGCCGGACCCGACCACCGTCTGGAACCTGTTCGGCCTGCTGCCGTGGGACCCGGCCTCGGCGCCGCTGGTCGGCTCCCTGCTCGGCGGCGCCTTCGCCCTCAGCATACTGGCCATCTTCTACGGCCTGACCATGTGGCTGCAGATGGCCATGAGCCCGCAGGCGCCCGACCCGGTGCAGCGCCGCATCTTCCAGCTGATGCCGATCGTCTTCACCTTCATCATGGCCACCTTCCCGGCCGGCCTGCTGATCTACTGGGCGTGGTCGAACATCCTGACCATCTTCCAGCAGTACATCATCATGCACCGCCTCAAGGCCGAGAACCCGATCGACGCCTTCCTCGCGCGGCTGAAGAAGGCGAAGGCCTGAATTGGACGACTTCACCCCCGAGGCGCTGGAGCAGGCGCGCATCCTGTTCGCGCGGCCCGCCACCTTCGTCATGGGGTGCGCCAGGATCGAACAGCTGCCCGAGCCGGACCTGCCCGAGATCGCCTTCGCCGGCCGCTCGAACGTCGGCAAGTCCAGCCTGATCAACGGCCTGGTCGGCATGCACAAGCTGGCCCGCGCCTCCAACGAGCCGGGCCGCACGCGCGAGGTCAATTTCTTCGATCTCGACGGGAAGATGCGGCTGGTCGACCTGCCCGGCTACGGCTGGGCCAAGGCGTCGAAGGCGACGGTGCGGAAATTCCAGGACCTCGGCCGCGACTACCTGCGCGGGCGGGTGACGCTGAAGCGGGTCTATCTGCTGATCGACGCCCGCCACGGCCTGAAGACCGTCGACGACGAGGCGCTGGACGCCCTCGACCTCGCCGCGGTCAGCTACCAGATCGTCCTGACCAAGGCCGACAAGCTCAAGAAGGGCGAGGCCGAAAAGGTCCAGGCCGCCACCCTCACGGCCATCGCCAAACGCCCGGCCGCCTACCCCGCGGTCATCGTCACCTCCGCCGAAAAGGGCGACGGCCTGCCCGAGCTGCGGGCCGAGATCATGCGCACCACGGGCGTGGCGATCTAGATGTGGAGCCTCGATAGGTTGTTCTGATCCAGGCCGAGGCGGCCGATGGGTGTCCGGAACCTTATCCCGCGCGGGCTTCGGCTCAGACCGGATCGGTCGGACCGGGCCTCGCCGCCCCGGGCGCCGGACGCGCCGCCGACGGCTCGTCGGGCAGGGGGATGAACTCCCCGTCGTCCCCGGCCGGCAGGGCCATCCGCCCGGCCTTCCAGTCGGCCTTGGCCGCGTCGATCCGGGCCTGCGACGACGCCACGAAATTCCACCAGATCAGGCGTGGCCCGACCGGTTCGCCGCCCAGCGCCATCACCGTCGACGCCCGCACGGCCCGCACCGTCGGCTCGGCGGTCGGTTCCAGCACGATCATCTGGCCCTCGTGGAAGCTGCGGTCGCCGACCTCGATCTCGCCCTTCGCCACATACAGGGCCCGCTCGGAATAGCCGCCCGCGACCCCCTTGCCCGGCGGCGGCATGGTCCGCACCCCCTCGGCCAGCTCCCAGTGCACATGGAACAGCGGCGACGAGGTCGCGACGGCCGCCCTGGCCCCATAGGCCTCGCCCGCCACCAGCCGGGCGAACAGGCCGCCGTTCTCATAGGCCGGCTGATCCGCCTCGCCGTGGTGATGGAACGACGGGTCGACGTCCTCGGCCTCGGTCGGCAGGGCGATCCACGCCTGCATGCCGTGCATCGGGCCGCCGGCGCCCTGCCTTAGCGGGTCGGTGCGCTCGGAATGGACGATTCCCCTGCCGGCCGTCATCCAGTTGACCTCACCGGGGCGGATCGCCTGGGTCGCGCCGGTGTTGTCTCGGTGCAGGATCTCGCCCTCGAACAGATAGCTCAGGGTCGACAGGCCGATGTGCGGATGCGGCCGCACATTGATCGCCTCGGCTCCGGGGGCGAAATCCGCCGGCCCCATCTGGTCGAGGAAGATGAAGGGCCCGACCATGCGCCGGGCGTGGAACGGCAGCACCCGCCCGACCTCGAACCCGCCCAGGTCCTTGCGCCGGGCGTCGATCACCATCTCGATCATGGGCGTGCTAGGCCGATGGGTGCGTGGACCGCAACTTGGGTTGCGGAGATTGCACAGCCGGTTTCACCGGGATGGCCGACGGCCCTTGAGGAGGATTCTTGGGGCCGCTGACGCGAGGCGACCAACCGCCCCGTTCTTCGTACCGACGGGGATCGGGCTTGGTGATCTGATCGCTCATCAATCGTCCCTCCTAAGCTCGATCCACAAATAGTCCGCCGGCCGGAAAATTGCACCTTGCGATTCAGGAATGGCTTTCAGGAATTTTCCCGTTTCATCCAGCTGCCAAAGTTCTTCAAGATAGAGATGGCCCGCTTCGCTACCCATCGATGCCGTCGAGTCCTTGCCGAAATAGCCACCCAAGAGGCTGCCGTCCGCCATGTGGATGACAATCCAGGCCGGCTGTCTCCGACTGAAATAATCGTCCCAGGCGGTTCGGTAGGGCCCCACAATCCAGCGACGACGCGCCGCCCAGCGCTGAGCCAGTCTGAAGGCAATCGGCCAAAGCACTGGACCGATCAAGCAGACCAGCAGGGCATAGAGAGCAAGCTGGCCATAATTTGAAGGGGTCGTGGCCAGTGCTTTCGAGGCTTGCAGGATGGCCCAGCTGAGCAAACCGGCGTTCAGCAACGAGTATCCAACAATCTCGATGATGTTCTGGCCGACGCCGCCATCCCGTTGCGGGTGGATCAGGCGATCGACACGCAATGAAACAAAGCCAGGAAGAAATAGCGCCACAATCGCGGCGAATTCGGCGGGCGTGACCTCGATTAGCTTGGTGGGATCCATCGCTGACCCGTTCAGCCGACGTGCGGGGTGACGATGCCGAGCGGCAGGGTGGTGACGTTCTTCACCCCGCGGGTGACGATGTGGCTCTCGCAGTCCGAGACGATGCCGAGGCTGAGCAGCTTCAGGCGCAGGAAGCGGTC
>NZ_CALMZS010000007.1 GCF_937870815.1 uncultured Brevundimonas sp. | reverse complement strand
GCCGTCATGAACGGGGCGTGGTCGGCGAGGACGCCGAAATCGCCCTCGACGCCCGGCGCGTCGACCTGGTCGACGAGACCACCGGCTCCCTCAGCGTCAGCACGACGATCTCGGGCGGGGCGCGGAAGCGCACCGGCAGGATTGAAACGCCGACCCCGCCTGTCACGAACAGTTTGCGGCCGCCCTCGTCGTACAGGCCGCACGCCCAGCGCTCGGACATGCGCGAGGCGTGCGCCAGACGGCCGAAGACCGGCAGATTGACCTGCCCGCAGTGCGTATGGCCGGCGAGCGTCAGCGCCACCGTCTGCGGCGTCTCCATAAAGGGGTCCGGCCAGTGGGTGAGGACGAGGACGGGCGCGGCGTCCGTCACCTGCCGCAGGGTGGTCGCGACCCGCGGCGGCTCGCGCGGCGATTCCATATCCGCGAGGCCGGCGAACCAGAAGGCGCCCGCAGGTCGGGCGACCCGCTGCGCCCGGTTGTCCAGAACCTCGACCCCGGCCCGGGTCAGGGCCGCCGCGACGGCCGCGTCATCGAACCAGGAGTCGTGGTTGCCGAGCACGCCCCAGGTCCCGAGCGGGCTGGACAGTCCCCTGAAGGCTTCGACCCCCCGCAGAATTTCGGACCGTTCCGGCGCGGCCCGGACCGCAGCCGGCTCATGACCTCCGGCGTAGTCGCCGAGCAGGACGACGACATCGGGCCGCTCCGCGTTCATCCGCCCGACCAGCCGCCGGATGCGCGCCACGTCGGTGTGGGGGGCGGCGACATGGGTGTCCGAGATGACGCCGATGCGGAGCGGCGGACCCCGCCACGTTTCGCTCTCCACCGTCACATGCCGGACGGTCAGGGTCGCCGGCTCGACCATGAAGGCCCAGACCCCGAGCCCCCAGCCGACGGCGGTCGCGCCCGCCAGACTCCACGCGAGAACAATCCGGCGGGCGCGAAGCAGCCGCCGGATCAGAACAAACCCAAGGACGGGCCCGGCCAGCGCGGCGATCCAGGCGAGGACCAGAACGACGCCCGGTCCAGCCATCGCCGGGATCAGCCCGCCGCCACTTCCGCGGCCTGTTCGGCCAGGATGGTCAGGCCGGCCGGGGTCACGTCGGCGAAGCCGCCGTGGACCTCGAACCGGCGCCGCGAGCCGCCGTCGATGACGGTGACCACGCCTTGGCGCAGGGCCGTCATGAACGGGGCGTGGTCGGCGAGGACGCCGAAATCGCCCTCGACGCCCGGCGCGTCGACCTGGTCGACGAGGCCGTTGAAAACCTCGCGCTCGGGCGAGACAAGGGAGAAGGAGAGTTTGCCGGCCATGCTCACGCCGCCTCGGCCAGCTTCCGGGCCTTTTCGACGGCTTCCTCGATGGCGCCGACCATGTAGAAGGCGGCTTCCGGCAGGTGGTCGTATTCGCCGGCGACGATGCCCTTGAACGAGCGGATGGTGTCCTCCAGCGACACGAATTTGCCCGGGGCGTTGGTGAACTGCTCGGCCACGAAGAACGGCTGCGACAGGAAGCGCTGGATCTTGCGGGCGCGGGCCACGACCAGCTTGTCCTCTTCCGACAGCTCGTCCATGCCGAGGATGGCGATGATGTCCTTCAGCGCCTTGTACTGCTGCAGCACCTCCTGGACCGAGCGGGCGACGCGGTAGTGTTCCTCGCCGATGACCAGCGGGTCCATGATCCGCGAGGTCGAGTCGAGCGGGTCCACGGCCGGGAAGATGGCCTGGGCGGCGATGTCCCGGCTCAGCACCGTGGTCGCGTCGAGGTGGGCGAAGGAGGCGGCCGGGGCCGGGTCGGTCAGGTCGTCGGCGGGCACATAGATGGCCTGGACCGAGGTGATCGAGCCCTTCCGGGTCGAGGTGATCCGCTCCTGCAGATTGCCCATCTCGGTGGCCAGGGTCGGCTGATAGCCCACCGCCGAGGGGATGCGGCCCAGCAGGGCCGACACTTCCGAACCGGCCTGGGTGAAGCGGAAGATGTTGTCGATGAACAGCAGGACGTCCTTGCCCTCCTCGTCGCGGAAATATTCGGCCTGGGCCAGGCCGGTCAGGGCGACGCGGGCGCGGGCGCCGGGCGGCTCGTTCATCTGGCCGTAGACGAGGGCGCATTTGGAGCCCTCGGTCGAGCCGCCGTTCTTGGCCGGGTCGACGTTGACGTTGGACTCGATCATCTCGTGATACAGGTCGTTGCCCTCGCGGGTGCGCTCGCCGACGCCGGCCAGCACCGAATAGCCGCCATAGGCCTTGGCGATGTTGTTGATCAGCTCCTGCATGGTCACGGTCTTGCCGACGCCGGCGCCGCCGAACAGGCCGATCTTGCCGCCCTTGGTGTAGGGGCACATCAGGTCGATGACCTTGATCCCGGTGACGAGGATTTCCGACGAGGTCGACTGCTCCTCAAACGACGGCGCCTCGCGGTGGATCGGCCGGTACATGGTCGTCTTGATCGGGCCCTGCTCGTCGATCGGCGCGCCGACGACGTTCATGATCCGGCCCAGGGTGCCGGGGCCGACCGGGGCGAGGATCGAGCTGCCGGTGTCGGTCACGGCCTGGCCGCGGGTCAGGCCCTCCGAGGTGTCCATGGCGATGGTGCGGACCATGTTCTCGCCGAGGTGCTGGGCGACCTCGAGCACCAGGGTGAAGGGCTGGCCGGTCTTCTGGTCGACGTTCTGGGTCTCCAGGGCGTTCAGGATGGCCGGCAGCTGGCCGGTGAACTCGACGTCGACGACGGCGCCGATGACCTGGGCGATCCGGCCCACGCCGGTGCCGGCGGTGACGACGGCGTTGCCGGTGGCGGCGGCGGCCCTGGGCGCCTTCGGGGCGGCAGGCTTGCGCGCGGCGGGTTTCTTCGCGGGAGCGGTGGTGTCGGTCATGACGTTTCGGCTTCTTCTAAAGTCTTGTCGGTAAGGGATCAGGCTTCGACCAGGTCGAGCCGGCGTTCGATGCGGGCCAGGCGTTCCTCGACGCGGTCGAGGCGGGCGCTCTGGCCGGCGTATTGTGTGGCCAACTCGCCAACGTGGACCTCAAGCGAGGTCAACCGGGACTTGATGTCCATCAGCTCAAGCCGAATTTCCTGCTGGCCGCTACGCAGGGCCTTCAGGTGCTCCAGCATCAGATGAGCGACGTCGTCGGTCACTTGGGCTTCCTTTCGACCCGGAGAGCGTAACACATCTTGCGTTACAGCGCCTCCGCGCCGGCGATGATCTCGATCAGTTCGGTGGTGATCTGGGCCTGGCGCTTGCGGTTGTACTGCAGGGTCAGGCTGTTGATCAGGTCGCCCGCATTGCGGGTGGCGTTGTCCATGGCGCCCATCTGGGCCCCGAAGAAGCTGGCCTGGTTCTCGTACAGGGCGGCCAGCACCTGGGTGGTGATGTTGCGCGGCAGCAGGGTCTCGAGGATCTCCTCCTCCGACGGCTCATAGTCGTAGACCGCGCCGTTCAGGTCGATCGGCGGCGCCTCGCCGTCGACCACCGCCGGGATCAGCTGCTTCGGCGTCGGCACCTGCGAGATCACCGACTGGAAACGGCTGTAGAACAGGGTCACGACGTCGGCGTTTCCGGCCTCGAACTCCCCGGCGATCAGGGCGGCGACCGGCTCCGCCGCCGGCAGGCCGATGACCTTGTGCTCCGACATCTCGAAGGTGCGCACGAGGCGGTCGCCGTACAGACGGGCCAGGCCGTCGCGGACCTTGCGGCCGACGGCGATGATGCGGACGTCCTTGCCGGCCCCGAGCAGCTCCCTGATCCGCTCGCGCGCGGCCCGGATGACATTGGTGTTGAAGCCGCCCGCCAGACCCTTGTCGCCGGTGGCCACGACGATCAGGTGCTTCTGGTCCGAGCCGGTGCCGGCCAGCAGCCTGGGCGCGCCGTCGCCGGACACGCCCGCGGCCAGGTTGGCGATCACCGCCGCCATCTTGCGGGCGTAGGGCCGCGCGCTCTCGGCCTGGTCCTGGGCGCGCTTCAGCTTGGCCGCGGCGACCATGTTCAGGGCCTTGGTGATCTTCTGCGTCGACTTAACGCTTCCGATCCGATTGCGCATTTCCTTGAGGCTGGCCATCCGGCGCTACTTTCTCAGCTAATCCGGTCCGGTCTCAGGCGAAGGTCTTGAGGAAGGCGTCCAGCACCGACTTCAGCTCGGTCTCGAGCTCCGGCGTCAGGTCCTTCTTGGTGCGGATGCCGTCCAGCAGGCCGGGGTTCGACGACTTGACGCGGGCCAGCAGCTCGCTCTCGAAACGGCCGATGTCGGCGACCGCGACGCCGTCCAGATAGCCGCGGGTGCCGGCGTAGACCGAGACGACCTGCTCCTCCATGGTCAGCGGGCTGTACTGCGGCTGTTTCAGCAGTTCGGTCAGGCGGGCGCCTCGGGCCAGCAGCTTCTGGGTCGAGGCGTCGAGGTCCGAGCCGAATTTGGCGAAGGCGGCCATTTCCCGGTACTGGGCCAGTTCGCCCTTGATCGAGCCGGCCACCTTCTTCATCGCCCTGGTCTGGGCCGAGGAGCCCACCCGCGACACCGAGATGCCGACGTTCACGGCCGGGCGGATGCCCTGGTAGAACAGGTCGGACTCGAGGAAGATCTGGCCGTCGGTGATCGAGATCACATTGGTCGGGATATAGGCCGAGACGTCGTTGGCCTGGGTCTCGATCAGCGGCAGGGCGGTCATCGAGCCCGAGCCGTAGTCGGCGTTCAGCTTGGCCGCCCGCTCCAGCAGGCGGCTGTGCAGATAGAAGACGTCGCCCGGATAGGCTTCGCGGCCCGGCGGCCGGCGCAGCAGCAGCGACATCTGGCGATAGGCGACCGCCTGTTTCGACAGATCGTCATAGACGATCAGGGCGTGCATGCCGTTGTCGCGGAAATATTCGCCCATGGCGCAGCCGGCGAAGGGGGCCAGGAACTGCAAGGGGGCCGGCTCGGAGGCGGTGGCGGCGACGACGATGGTGTAGTCCAGGGCGCCGCGCTCCTCGAGCGTCTTGACGATCTGGGCCACGGTCGAGCGCTTCTGGCCGATGGCGACATAGATGCAGTACAGCTTGTCGCTTTCCGGCGCGCCCTCGGCGTTGACCGACTTCTGGTTCAGGATGGTGTCGACGGCGACGGCGGTCTTGCCGACCTGGCGGTCGCCGATGATCAGTTCGCGCTGGCCGCGGCCGATCGGGATCAGGGTGTCGATGGCCTTCAGCCCGGTCTGCATCGGCTCGTGCACCGACTTGCGCGGGATGATGCCCGGGGCCTTGACGTCGACGCGGCGGCGCTCGGTGAACTGGATCGGGCCCTTGCCGTCGATCGGCTCGCCCAGCGGATTGACGACGCGGCCCAGCAGGCCCTTGCCGACCGGCACGTCGACGATCTCGCCGAGGCGGCGGACCTCGTCGCCCTCGGCGATCTGGTTGTCCTGGCCGAAGATCACGGCGCCGACGTTGTCGCGCTCGAGGTTCAGGGCCATGCCCTTCACCCCGGCCTTGGGGAATTCGATCATCTCGCCGGCCTGGACATTGTCCAGACCGTGGATGCGGGCGATGCCGTCGCCGACCGACAGCACCTGGCCGACGTCGGACACGTCGGCCTCGACGCCGAAGGAGGCGATCTGCGACTTGAGGATGGCCGAGATTTCGGCGGCGCGGATGTCCATGACAGGCTCTCTGTTATCGTCTTGTCGGAACGGGGGTCAGGCCCGTTGCATTCTGGTGGGTCAGCGCGCTTACGCGCGCTTCAGGGCGAATTTCATCTGGTCGAGCCGGGTCTTCAGCGAGGCGTCGAACAGTTTCGACCCCACCTTGACCTTGAGGCCGCCCAGGATCGACGGATCGACGCGGGCGGTCATGTCCGGGTCCTTGCCCAGCGAGGCGCGCAGGGCGGACTGGATCGACCTCATCTGGGCGGCGCTCAGGGCCTGGGCCGAGACCACCTCGGCGGCGACCACGCCGGTCTTCTTCGCATACAGGGCCTCGAAGCCGGCGATCACGCCCGGCAGGTCGCGGGCGCGGCCGTTCTGGCCGAGCAGGCCGAGGAAGTTGCGGGTCACGCGGTCGAATTTCGCCGCGTCGGCGATGGCGACCAGACCCTTCTGCTGGTCCCCGGCGGCGATCACCGGCGAGGTGGCCAGCCGGCGCAGGTCGGCGCTGTCGTTCCACGCGGCGCGCAGCGACGTCAGATCGGCGCGCACGGCGTCGAGGACGCCCGTCTCGTCAGCGAGGTCGAACAGCGCCTGTGCATAGCGCTCGCCGACTTCCGTCGTCCTGTAGTCGTCAGCCACTTGTCATGTCCGCGCGGTTGGCGTTCGGGTTGGCGACCGGCGGCGGAGTGCGCGCCGGTCAAAGGCCTGAAATGCTTGAAGAAAGCACGCCGGAGAAACGTCTTGCAACGCACCCTTCGGCTCAGCCGGGCGCCTGATAGCATCGTAACCCCCCCGCCGCAACCGGGACAGGCCGCCGCAGACGCCCGCCGGGGGCCTGTCGTCCGGCGATCGGGCTGGACCGGACGCCGGCCGACGGCTTCGGCGGCCGGATGATCCCGGACCCTTGCCCGGTCGTCGCGGACCCGTCCCGGTCGCGGAGGCGCCGCTTGATTGGAACGCCGCGCGCCCCTAGCGCTTTCCGCTCAAGCTTTTCCGATCGGGACGCCCCCATGTTCGACTCCATCCTTCCCCTGCTGTCCGACCCGGCCGCCTGGCTGGCGCTGGCGACCCTGATCGTCATGGAGGTGGTGCTGGGCATCGACAACCTGGTCTTCATCTCGATCCTGTCGAACAAGCTGCCGGTCGAGCAGCGCGCCCGGGTCCGGCGTATCGGCATCGGCCTGGCCCTGATCATGCGGCTGGCCCTGCTGTCGCTGATCGGCGTCATCGTCGCCCTGACCAATCCGGTCTTCGATCTCGGCCTGACCGGGCCGGTCGAGCACGGCGCGCCCCTGTTCGAGACCTCGTTCAGCTGGCGCGACCTGATCCTGATCGCCGGCGGCCTGTTCCTGTTGTGGAAGGCGACCAAGGAGATCCACCACACCGTCGATCCGACCCCGTCCGACCACGACCTGCTCGACAAGAAGGCGGTGGTCATCAACAACGCCGGGGCCGCCATCTTCCAGATCATCCTGCTCGACCTGGTGTTCTCGGTCGACTCGATCCTGACCGCCGTCGGCATGACCGATCATGTGCCGATCATGATGGTCGCCGTCATCATCGCGGTCACCGTCATGCTGCTGGCCTCGACGCCGCTTGCGAACTTCATCGAGAAGAATCCGACCGTGGTCATGCTGGCCCTTGGCTTCCTGCTGATGATCGGCATGGTGCTGATCGCCGACGGCTTCGGCGTCCATGTGCCCAAGGGCTATATCTACACCGCCATGGCCTTCTCCGGCCTGGTCGAGGGCCTCAACATGATGGGCCGCCGCTCCGCCGCCCGAAAGCAGGCCGCGCTGGAGGCCCGCCGGGCCGAACTCAACAGGGCCGAGACCGCCGAGCCGGGGGTGTAGGCGCACGGTCGTCCGGCCGAAGCCTTCTTCCAGGCCGCCGCGCTGGCGGCGGCCTGGGCTGGTTCAACACGAAGGGCTCGAAGAAGGGCGCGAAGGACACGACGGGAGCGAGGACGCCCTCTCTTCCGCGGGCCCTTGACCGCCATCAATCGCTTGCGTCTCCCTGCCGGGAGCCGCGGGCCCTCCAGCCCCTTCGTGTTCTTCGTGAATTCCTTTGTGCCCTTCGTGATGAACCAGCGCGGCTCGCCGCATGACGCTGTGCTGGCAATCCGCGAAAACATGGTCGGATTGTGAGAGCGATCTCCCACCTTTTCAGTCACTTCGCCTATTTTAAAACCAATCTTCCATCCGGATAAGCCGGCGGGCGCATAATGCCGCTCGCCCTGTCGCTCGGGCAGGCGCCGGTCTTTGACAATCCCATCCCCGCCGCACCGCCCGAGGCGCGCCGATGCAGACTCTGCCGACTCTGCCACACCGAATCTCGGCGCCGACTCTGCCGACCCTGCCACACCGTTTTTCGGGATTTCACCCGGGCGAAACCCTACAGGAAGCTGTACGGATCCACGTCCACGTTCAGCCGCACGCTGGCCGGCGCCTTCACCCGCGCCAGCCAGGCCCGCAGGAAGGCCTGCAGGTCGACGTCGCGGTCGGCCCGCACCAGCAGCCGCTTGCGCCGCCGCCCGCGCACCAGGGCCAGCGGCGCGTCGGCCGGGCCGTAGACCTCCAGCCGTTCGGCGTTGGGAATCGAACCGGCCAGCTCGCGCGCCACCTTGTCCACCGCCGCCGCGTTCTCGCCCGACAGGATGATCGCCGCCAGCCGGCCCCAGGGCGGCAGGGAGGCCGCCTCGCGCTCGGCCATCTCGGCCTCGACGAAGGCGTCCCGGTCCCCCGCCGCCAGCGCCTGCAGCACCGGATGCTCGGGCGTCCAGGTCTGCAGGATGGCCCGCCCCGGCTTGTCCGCCCGGCCCGCCCGCCCCGTCGCCTGGGTCAACAGTTGAAAGGTCCGCTCGGCCGCGCGCAGGTCGCCGCCCCTCAGGCCGAGGTCGGCGTCGACCACCCCGACCAGGGTCAGGTGCGGGAAATTGTGGCCCTTGGCCGCCGCCTGGGTCGCCACCAGAATGTCGATCCCGCCCTCGGCCATGGTCTGGATCAGCGCCCGCGCCGACTTCGCGTCCGGCGCGGTGTCCGAGCTGAACACCGCCGTCCGCGCCTCGGGGAACAGCTGGCGCACCTCCTCCTCGACCCGCTCGACCCCCGGCCCGACCGGAACCAGCGACTCCTCGGCCCCGCACGACGGGCAGTGTTTCGGCCGCGCCATGGTGAAGCCGGTCAGGTGGCAGACCAGCCGCCCGGTGTAGCGGTGCTCGACCAGCCAGCTGTCGGTGTCCGGGGCCGTCATCCGGTGGCCGCAGGCGCGGCACAGCACCACCGGCGCATAGCCGCGCCGGTTCAGGAACAGCAGGGTCTGCTCGCCCCGCGCCAGCGTCTCCCCGATCGCCTCCCTCAGCGGCTGCGACAGCCAGGTCTGGGGATCGGGGGGGGCCTGCCTCAGGTCGAGCAGAGAAATCCGCGGCAGCACCGCCGCCCCGTGCCGCGCCTCCAGCCTGAGCCAGCCGTAGCGGCCGTGACGGACGTTCCACAGCGTCTCCAGCGACGGCGTGGCCGAGGCCAGCACCACCGTCGCCGCCTCGATCCGCGCCCGGGCCACGGCCAGGTCGCGGCCGTGATAGACCAGCCCCTCCTCCTGTTTGAACGAGCCGTCGTGCTCCTCGTCGACGACCAGCAGCCGCAGGTTCGCATAGGGCAGGAACAGGGCCGACCTCGCCCCGACCACGATGTTGCAGCGGCCGGCGGCCACCGCCTCCCAGACCCGCCGCCGGCGCGGCGGGGCCACGCCCGAATGCCACTCCGCCGGCGCCGCCCCGAAGCGGTCGGTGATCCGCTCGATCAATGCTTGAGTGAGGGCGATCTCGGGCAGCAGGATCAGCACCTGGGCCGCCGGATCGGCCTTCAGCGTCCGCGCCGCCGCCTCCAGATAGGCCTCGGTCTTGCCCGACCCCGTGACCCCGTCCAGCAGGAAGGGCGCGAAACCGCCCCGGGCCGTCGCCGCCGCGATCGCCTCCGCCGCCGCCGCCTGATCGGGGTTCAGCCCCGCCGGGGCGTGATCCGGATCGGGCGGATCGAAGGCCGCGACCGCCGCGATCTCGACCACCTCCAGCACCCCCTCGTCGACCAGTCCCCTGACCACCCCCGAGGACACCCCCGCCGCCCGCGCCAGCTCCGGCCCCGGCAGGGCGCGCTGACCCAAGGCCTCCAGCACCGCCGTCCGCGCCGGAGTCGGCCGGGCCGGAACCCGCTCCCCCACCCGCCGCACCCGCCGCTCGGGCCGGGGGCGGGGCGCCCGCAGCCCCTTCAGCGCCGCCGCGGCCATCTCCCCCGGCGGGCTCAGCGTCCAGCGCGCCGCCCACTCGACGAAGTCCACGGTCCGCCCGGGCAGGCGCGGATCGTCCAGCACCCCGGCCACCGCCTTCAGCCGCCGGTTCGATCCCGTCGTCTCGCGCACCTCGGCCACCACGCCCCGCAGCAGCCGCGGCCCCAGCGGCACGGCCACCTGGTCGCCCCGCCTCACCTCCATGCCTTCGGGGACCTCGTAGTCGAAGGCCTCAGGCACCGGCAGGGGAATGAGGACCGAGGCGACGATCATGCTGTTCTCCCTTCCCCCTCGAGGGGGGAAGGGCCGGGGATGGGGGTGGAGGCACGGTGTCTCGGAACGTGGCGCGAGAGGCGCTGTCGAAATGAAGACGGAGCCATCCACGTGAGCCGGTCGGGTCCGCGCGTCCACCCCCACCCAACCCTCCCCCCTCGAGGGGGAGGGCTCAAATCGGAAGGCTTCGCCACCGGAAGGAAGACATCTCGCCTTCCGCTTCGACCGGCGCTAAACCCCACCCCCATGAAACTCTTCCTCGACACCGCCGACGTCGCCGTCATCCGGGACATGGTCCCCACCGGCATGGTGGACGGCGTCACCACCAATCCCTCGCTGATCGCCAAATCCGGTCGCGTCATCGCCGAGGTCATCGCCGAGATTTGCGCCCTCGTCGAGGGCCCGATCTCGGCCGAGGCCGTGGCCACCGATTTCGAGACCATGGTCAGGGAGGGCGACAAGCTCGCCGCCATCGCCCCCAATGTCGTGGTGAAGCTGCCCCTGACCTGGGACGGGCTGCGCGCCGCCCGGGCCTTCGCCGACAAGGGGATCAAGACCAACGTCACCCTGTGCTTCTCGGCCGCCCAGGCCATGCTCGCGGCCAAGGCCGGCGCGACCTTCGTGTCGCCCTTCGTCGGCCGGCTCGAGGATCACGGCGCCGACGGCGTCGGCCTGCTGGAGGAAATCCGGGTGCTGTACGATGTGCACGGCTTCGAGACACAAATCCTCGCCGCGTCGCTGCGCAATCCGGCCCACGTCTCGGCCGCGGCCATCGCCGGCGCCGACGCCGCCACCCTCCCGGCCGATGTTTTCAGGGCCCTGGTCAAACACCCGTTAACCGACAAGGGGCTTGATGCCTTCCTGGCGGACTGGGGCAAGACCGGCCAGTCCATCCTCTAGCCTGCCTCGGGGAGAGGTCCGTGAGCGCATCGCCTGACCTCTCCGCCGGACCCGCCGGGCCGCACTGGCCGGAAATCCGCGCCTGGCTGCAGGCCCATCCGCAGACCCTGCTCGACGACCGCTCCCTGCTCGAGGAGATCGGCCTCAAGCCGCACGGCCGCAATGTCGTCGAATTCGGCCGCGCCGCCCTGACCCGGCTCGAGGCCGCCGCCGAGCGCGAGGCCGACGCCCGCAAGCGCATCGAGGCCGTGGCCCGCGCCAATTTCGCCGCCCAGACCCAGACCCACGTCGCCGCCCTCGACCTGATGGAGGCGCGCAACCCCTCCGACCTCGCCCGCCGCCTCGACGCGGCGGCCCAGGGCCGCTTCGGCCTCGCCGCCGCGGCCATCGGCCTGGAGAAGCCCGGCGCCGTGCCGTTCGGCTGGAGAGCCCTCGACCCCGGCGGCGTCGACGGCCTGCTCGGCGAGCACGGCCTGACCTGGCTGGGGCCCCATTTCGACGGCCTCGGCCTGTTCGGGGCCGGCGCGGAGGCGGTCAGGTCGGTGGCGCTGATCCGCATGGCCCCGGTCTTCCCCGGCGAGTCCTCGGGCCCGCGCCCGGCCCTGTGCGCCTTCGGCTCGCCCGAGGCCGACGGCTTCACCCCGACCATGGGCTGCGAACTGGTCGCCTTCATCGCCCGGGTGGTCGAGCGCACGGCCGAACGATGGCCCATCCTCTGATGACCGCGCCCGAGGCCCTCGCCGCCTGGCTGGAGCACCTGGCCCACGAACGCCGCCTGTCACCCCGGACCGTCGAGGCCTATGGCCACATCGGCCGCCAGTATCTCGCCTTCCTCGAACGCCACCGCGGCGGGGCGCAGCAGCTCGCCGACCTCGGCGCCGTCACCCCGGCCGAGCTGCGCGCCCACCTGGCCGAGCGCCGCTCCGGCGAACGCCCCCTCGGGGCCCGTTCGATCAGCCAGACCCTGTCGGCGATCCGCACCTTCCACGCCTTCCTCGACCGCCGCTGCGGCGTGGCCGCGCCCCGGCTGGCCCTGGTCCGCGGCCCCCGCCTCAAGCCCGGCCTGCCCCGGCCGGTCAGCGAGGACCAGGCCCGCGGCCTGATCCAGGAGCCGGCCGCCGAGCCTGACGCCCCGCCGTGGGAGGCGGCCCGCGACCGCGCCGTCCTGACCCTGCTCTACGGCTGCGGCCTGCGCATTTCCGAAGGGCTGTCGCTGACCCGCGCCGACGCCCCCCTGCCCGGGGCCCTGCGCGTCGCCGGCAAGGGCGGCAAGACCCGGCTGGCCCCGGTGCTGCCGGCGGTGCGCGAGGCGGTCGACGCCTATCTGGCCCTGCAGCCCTTCGCCCTGGCGCCCGGCGACGCCCTGTTCCGCGCCCGCCGCGGCGGCCCGCTCGGCCCGCGCCAGGTCCAGGCCACGGTGCAGCGGCTGCGCGGCCGGCTCGGCCTGCCGGCCAGCGCCACGCCCCACGCCCTGCGCCACAGCTTCGCCACCCACCTGCTCGGGGCCGGGGCCGACCTGCGCTCGATCCAGGAGCTGCTCGGCCACGCCAGCCTGTCGACCACCCAGAAATACACCGCCGTCGACGCCGCCCGCCTGCTCGAGGCCTATTCGGCGGCCCATCCGCGGGCGTGAAGGAAGGCCCGCCGGAGCGGGCCCTCTCCCCTAGCGGCAGCGGCCGTAGCGGTCCGGCGAGGCGCCGGGGCCGCCGCGCCAGCCGGGAGGATTTTCCCAGTTGGTGCCCCGCCCGCCGGCGCGGCCCGGCGGATTGCCGTCGCGGTCGGCCCAGCAGCGCGCGGCCTGGTTCCACCAGCCGTGGACCGGATGCCAGTAGCCGTAGCGGGCGTTGTAATAATAGCCGCCCGGCCGGGCCACGAACACATGGCGGCCGCCGCCGTGATGGAAGATCCGGTTGGGCGAAGCGCCCGGCCCGCCACGAGGACCGGGGGGATTCTCCCAGTTGGTGCCGCGCCCGCCCGCGCGGCCCGGCGGATTGCCGTCGCGGTCCTGGGCCAGGGCCGGCGCGGCCAGGCCGGCCAGCGTCATGGACGCCGCCCCCAGGGCGACCGCGAATAAACGTCTGTTCATCTCACATCTCCTTGTCTGATTCGTCCCCTGTCGCTGACTTCAACGGCCGAGGCGGCGCGATCCGGCGCGAAAGATCGCGGCCCGCGCCCGGTCGCGGCGGGCCGGGCCGAATCCGTCTCGCGCGCCGGGTCTGGACCGACGCGCATCCGGCCCCGGGCGAACCGGACTCGCCAGGATCGCCGCGGCGGGCTTAGGTGGCGATGGGCGACCACGGGGGACGCCGGACGGAACGCCATGCAGGGCCTGGATCGTCGTGCTTTCGTCGCCGGGGCCGCGCTCGCCCTGGCCCAGGAGACGCCCGCCCCGGCGGACGCGCCGCAGCCGATCCCGCTGCTGTCCAACCTGTTCACCCGGGTCGGGGCGGCGGTGACGCTCAACGACGGCGGGCCGTTCACCTTCGTCATCGACACCGGGGCCGGCTCCACCGTGGTGAGCGACCGCGTCGCCGCCCGGCTGGCCCTGCCGCCGCTGGGGCCGGTGCTGGTCCACGGCGTCACCGCGGCCGCCCTGGCCGAGAGCGTCGCCGTCGATCGCCTGCTGCTCGGCGGCCTCGGCTTTCGCGACCTGCGCTGCCCGGTGTTCCCGGCCGCCCAGCTGGGCGCCGACGGCCTGCTCGGGCTCGACGTGCTCGGCCGTTTCCGGCTCGCCTTCGACGTCGTCCGCCGTTCGGCCAGCCTGAGCCGCCGGGGCGTGCGCATCCTGATGGGCGGGGCCGACATGGACACCGGCACGCGCATCCGCCGCGGCGGGCTGCGCTCGGTGCGCGGCCGGTTCGGCCAGCTGATCCTGACCCGGGTCAGGGTCGAGGACCAGCCGACCGCCGCCTTCATCGACAGCGGCGCGCAATATTCGATCGGCAACACCGCCCTGCGGCGGGCGGTGGCGGCGCGGCGGCGCGGCGGCGAGCGGCTGGTCCGCCCGGTGCCCCTCTACGGGGTGACCGGGCAGAGCCTGTCGGCGGACCTGGCCCGGGTCGACGACCTGCGTCTGGGCGGCGCCCGGCTCGGCTCGACGCCCCTGCTGTTCGCGGACCTGCACTGCTTCGGCGTGCTCGGGCTGGCCGACCGGCCGGCCCTGCTCATCGGCGCCGACCTGCTCGGCCGCTTCCGGCGGGTGACCATGGACTTCCCCGCCGGCGCGGTGTCGTTCGAGGGCCTGCGCCGGCAGGCTCCCCCCACCATCGAGGACCGGTTGCGGAACTGATCCGGCTCAGGCCTGCATGGTCCAGCCGTCGACGCCCATGGCCGCCTGTTTGACGGCTTCCGAGCGGGTCGGGTGCGGGTGGCAGATGCGGGCGATGTCCTCGGCCGAACCGCCGAAGGCCATGGCCACGCAGGCCTCGCCGATCATCTCCCCGGCCTGGGGGCCGAGGATGTGGATCCCGAGGACCCGGTCGGTGGTCGCGTCGGCCAGCACCTTCACAAAGCCCTCGGTCTCGTGGTTGATCCTGGCGCGGCTGTTGGCGCTGAACGGGAATTTGCCGCTCCTGTAGGCGACGCCTTCCGCCTTCAGCTGGTCCTCGGTCCGGCCGACCCAGGCCACCTCCGGCGAGGTGTAGACCACGCTCGGCACCAGGTCGTAGTCGACGTGCCCGGCCTTGCCGGCGATCAGTTCGATCACCGCCACGGCGTCCTCCTCGGCCTTGTGCGCCAGCATCGGCCCGTGGGTCGCGTCGCCGATGACCCAGACCCCGCCGGCGCTGGTCCTGAAATGATCGTTGGCGACGAAGCCGCGCCTGTCGGGCTCGACGCCGACCGTCTCCAGCCCCAGCCCCCCGGTGTAGGGACGCCGACCGATGGCCACGAGAACCACGTCGCCCTTGAGCGTCCCGGCGGCGCCGCCGGCGGCCGGCTCGATGGTCAGCTCGACCCCGTCCCTGGATGTCTTCGCCCCGGCGACCTTCGAGCCGAGCTTGAACGTCATGCCCTGTTTGGCCAGGGCGCGCTGGAAGGCCCTGGCGACCTCGGCGTCCATGCCCGGGGTGATGCGGTCCAGATATTCGACCACCGTCACCTGGGCCCCCAGCCGGCGCCACACCGAGCCCAGCTCCAGGCCGATGATCCCGGCCCCGATGACGATCAGGTGCTTCGGCACGGCCGGCAGCGACAGGGCGCCGGTCGAGTCCACCACCTTGTCGTCCTCGAAGGCCACGCCCGGCAGCGGCGTCGGCTCCGAACCGGTGGCGATGACGATATTCTTGGCCGACAGGGTCGACGTCGAGCCGTCGGCGGCCGTCACCTCGACCAGGCCCGCGCCGGCGATCCGCCCGCGGCCCTTCACCCAGTCGACCTTGTTCTTCTTGAACAGGAATTCGATGCCCTTGGTCAGGGCGGTCACGCTGTCCGCCTTCTGGCTCATCATCTGCGCCAGGTTCAGCTTCGGCGCGCCGATCTCGATGCCGAGGGTCGGGAATTCCCTTGTCGCCGCCTCGAACAGTTCGGAGGCGTGCAGCAGCGCCTTGGACGGCATGCAGCCGACGTTCAGGCAGGTCCCGCCCAGGGTCTCGCGCATCTCGACGCAGGCCGCCTTCAGCCCCAGCTGCCCGGCCCGGATGGCGGCGTTGTAGCCGCCCGGCCCGCCGCCGATGATGACGACGTCATAGGCGGCGCTGGGGGAGGCGGCTTCGGCCATCGGGTCTCTCGTTCAGTGGGGCGCGCGGGGGAGCGCGCGGAACCTAGCGGCGCGCGGGGGCGCGTCAACCGTCCCGGCCGATATAGGGGCCCGGCCGCGTCGCTGGAGCGAAATCGGTTTGGACGCGATCGCGTCCAAACCCAGATCTTCGCTCCAGCATTAGACTGGAGCCTGATTCACGGCATCGGCGGAATCGCGAAGCGAGTCCTCCTCAACCGATCAGGTTCTAGTAGGCGAGCTGGCCCGGCGTCCGGCGGCGGCGGATGCGCCGCCCGGCGATCACGACCAGCACGCCCAGGCCGGCCAGGGCCGCCAGGGTCAGCCAGACCGGGTCCGCCGGCAGGGCCAGGCCCTCGGGCGCGGCCATCGGGGCCGGTCCCGGGAGGGCCGCCTCGCCGCCCCGCCGGTCCAGCGCCAGCCGCAGGGCCGCGTCGGCGGCGAAGGCCAGGAAATAGGCCGCCGCCGCCCGGCCGTCGCCGGCCCCGAGCATCAGGGCCGAGATCACATAGAGGCCGATGGCCGCGGTCCACAGCGCCCAGGCCGGAAGCAAGCCGAACAGCTCGCCGCCGCCCTGCGCCTCCGCCCCGGCCCGGGCCACGGCCGCCCCGGGCGCGGCGCCTTCGATGAAGGGCGACAGAAACGGCCAGGCCAGCCAGCCGGCATAGGCGAGAACGGCCGCCACCACGACGAAACGCAGCAATTTCATCACCGGGCCTCCCATGTTTTGTTAACCATTGTACACCGCCGGGGCGGCGGCGCCAGCGGCGCGGATCTCAGGCCGCGGCCGCGGGCAGGGTGATCGAGACCTCCGCGCCCTGGCCCGGCTGGGTGTCGATCGACAGCACCCCGCCCGATTGCCGGGCGAAGGCGTAGGCCTGCGACAGGCCCAGACCCGCCGCGCCCTCGCGGGTCGTGAAGAAGGGCTCCATCGCCCGCGCCGCCAGGTCGCGGTCCATGCCCGGGCCGCTGTCGCGGACGCTGAGGCGCAGGCCGCCCTCCAGCAGGGTCTCCAGCCGGATCGCCACCGACCCCTGTCCCTCGACCGCCTCGACCGCATTGAGGGTCAGCGCCTTGACGGCGCCCTCGAAGGTGACCGGGTCGAGCCGCGCCGGCGCGGCCTCGGCCGGTCCCTCGATCATCAGGTCGACGCCGGAGCCGGCCAGTTCGCGCAGCCGCCCTTCCATGCCGCGCAGCAGCACGCCCGCGTCCATGACCCGCAACGCCGGGTCGTCGTCGCCCTGGGAAAAGGCGGTCAGCCGCCGCGTCAGCATTTCGCCCTTCCGGCCGGCCGCCAGGGCCGCCTGGCCGATCCGGCGGACCCGGACCGGGTCGTCGGCCTGGCGCAGCATCATGTCCAGGGCCCCGGTCATCACCCCGAGCACGGCGTTGAAATCGTGGGCCAGGCCGCCGGTCAGCCGGCCCACGGCCTCCATCCGCCGGCCGCCTTGCCGTTCGGCCTCGGCCTCGGCCCGCACCCGCTCGGCGGCGGCGCGGGCGGCGTCGGCCTCGGCCCGGGCCGCGGCGGCCTCGGCCAGGGCCTGGGCGGCGGCGGCGCGGGCCGCCTCGGCCTCGGCGCGCACGGCCTCGTCGGCACCGGCCTGCGGGACGGCCGCCGGATCGGCGCCCTCGACCACCTCGACGACGGCCGGGGCCGGATCGGCCCGTTCGCCCGCCAGCAGCAGGGCGTCGACCTGGCCGCCGGCGTCGCTCAGCGGCAGCATCGACCAGCGGATGCCCTCGGCCGCGCCGCGGCGCGACACGATCGGCGCGGCCTCTCCGGCCGGGGCGGCCAGGCCGGCGCGCAGCGACTGCCGGCCCTCGACGCGCTCGTCCTCGTCGAGGAACAGGTCGGCGAAATCGCCCTCGGCGGAGTCGCGGCCCAGCACCAGCAGGGCGGTCCGGTTGGCTTCGCGCACCCGCCCGTCGGGCCCGACCACGACCAGGGCGCTGGCGGCCGCGTCGAACACCCGCCGCGTCAGCCCCTGGTCCGGGGCCGGCTCGGGAACCGCCGCCTCGGGCGTGATCAGCCCCTCGGTTTCGACGATGGCGGCGGTGGAGCCGGTGATCTGGCCGAGCTCGTTCTCGATCGGCATGGCCGTGACCGAGACCAGCATCTTGCGCCGCGCGGCGGGGTTGGCCAGCAGATGCTGGAAGCCCCGGACCGTCTGCCCCCTCAGCGCCCGCGCGCTGGGCAGCAGGTCGGGCGGAATGGGCCGGCCGTCGGGAAAGGTGATGCCCCAGGTGGCCGAGTGGAAGCGCAGGCCGATCAGCTCGGCGTCACGGCGGCCCAGCAGCTGGTGCGCGGCCCGGTTGGCGAACACGAACTTGCCCTGCCGGTCGGTCTCGACCAGGGCCACCGGGATGGCGTTCAGGGTCTCGAACAGCCGTTTCTGGGAATCCTCGGCGACGCGCTGGACCAGGTCGAGCCGCCCCGAGGCGTCGACGTGCCGCGACCGGCTGGCGGCGGCGAGCCACAGGCCGACCAGGCCGACGGCCCAGCCGGCGGCGGCCAGACCGCCCAGAAACCACACCCAGTTGACCTGGCCTTCCAGAAACATGCGTCCCGACTGTCCCGTTCTGGCGCCCCGCGGCGCCGTTCGGGCCACACCCTGCAAACGGCGAACCGCGACAGGCCGGTTTCGCCGTCGAGGCGACTAGACCGTCGGCTCCGGCCCGTCCACCGCGGGACCGTCTTATTTCCGCCCGGCCCGGCCGCGGACCGCCCCACCGTTCAATGCTGAAAAAAGATATGGTGCCGCTTAGGTGACTCGAACACCTGACCCCCGCATTACGAATGCGATGCTCTACCAGCTGAGCTAAAGCGGCCCTGGCGCGGCGGAAAGCCGCCCGCGCGAGAGGCGCTCTTTATACGCGGGGGGCGGGCTTGCCAAGCGCCTCGCACAGCGCCGCCTCGTCCGGGCGGGCGGCGATGCGGATGTCGAGGCCGCGGACGGCGCCCAACGGCACGGCGGCGGCCTCCGAAATGGCGACGGCGGTCTGTCCCCCGGACCCTCCGACAGTCAGCAGCGCCGCCAGGGCCCCGCCGGCCCGGGGCGAATGGACCAGCACGGCGTCGAACGCGGCCGGGACCGGGGCTCCGGTCTCGACGGCCTCATAGACCGGCAGGGCGCGGACCTCGAGGCGGCCGGCCAGCATCGCCGCCAGATCGCCGGACGGCTCCCGCGCCCCCGGGGCCAGCACCGGGCCGGGCGTCGCCGCGGCCAGCAGCCGGGCCAGCTCGCCCAGGTCGCCGGCCGCCGAGCGGACCGGGCCGAAGCCCGCCGCCGCCGCCGCCCCGGCGGTGGCGTCGCCGACCGTGAACACCGGCAGGGACCGGTCCGCCGACAGGGCCGCGAAGGCCTCGACCCCGTTGCGGCTGGCGAAGGCCAGGGCGGCGACGCCGCCGAGGTCAGGCTCCGCCTGCGCCAGCGGCCGTATGGCCAGCAGCGGCGCGACGACCGGCTCGAACCCCAGCGCCTCGAGGCGGGCGGCGGTGCGCGTCGCGCCCGGTTCGGCGCGGGTGATCCAGACGCGGCGGACCGGCCTCAGGGCCCGACCCCCGGGTCGCCCGCCGCGGTCCGCACCTCGGCGCCCAGCCGCAGACCCAGGGCCCGGGCCCGGGCCGTCGCGTCGGCGGCCTCAACGTCGCCGATCTCGCCGGCGCGGCGCCAGCGGGCCGAGCCGTCGGGCGCCAGCATCTCCGTGGTCAGCCTGAGCTGGCCGGCGGCGATCTCCGCATGGGCCCCGACGGCGGTGCGGCACGAGCCCTCCAGCGCCGTCATCGCCCCCCGCTCCGCCGCCACCGCCAGCGCCGTGGCCGGATCGTCCAGGGCCGCCACCCAGGCCGCGTCCCGGTCGTCGGCCCGGGTCTGCAGGGCCAGCGCCCCCTGGCCCGGGGCGGGCAGGAAGTCGTCCAGCGCCAGCCGCTGGCGGATCACGCCGTCGAAGCCGAGCCGGTTCAGCCCGGCCGCGGCCAGCAGGATGGCGTCGAAGCCGCCGTCGGCCAGTTTGCGCAGCCGGGTGTCGACATTGCCGCGCAGCATCTCGATCCGCAGGTCCGGCCGCAGCGCCAGCGCCTGGGCCTGGCGCCGCAGCGAGGCGGTGCCCAGCCGCGCCCCCGCCGGAAGCTCCGCGAAACTGGCGAAGGCCTCGCTGACGAAGGCGTCGCGGGGGTCCTCGCGCGGCGGCGTGGCGGCGATGCACAGGCCGGCCGGCTGTTCGGCCGGGACGTCCTTCATCGAATGCACGGCCACGTCGACGCGGCCGTCCAGCAGCGCCTCCTCGATCTCCTTGGTGAACAGGGCCTTGCCGCCGATCTCCATCAGCCGGCGGTCCTGCACCCGGTCGCCGGTGGTGACGATCTCGACCAGCGGCACGGCTTCGGCCAGATCGGCCTCGGCCACGCCCAGGGCCCGGCCGATGGCGCGCTGCATCAGGCCCGACTGGGTCAGGGCCAGTTTCGAGCGGCGCGTGCCGATGCGGACGAGAGGAGCCATGAGACAGCCGTTGCGCCGGGGGGTCGGGGCCTTTACCTCGACCCGATGGACAGGTCCGCCGACTATAGCAGCCAGGGGAGCCCGGCAACCGCGCGCGACCTGACCGTGCTCGGCCTCGAGACCAGCTGCGACGAGACCGCCGCCTCGGTGGTGCGGCTGACGCCCGGCGGCGCCGCGACGGTGCTGTCCTCGGTGGTGCACAGCCAGATCGACGACCATGCGGCCTATGGCGGCGTCGTCCCCGAGATCGCCGCCCGCAGCCATGTCGAGATGATCGCCGGGGTGACGGCCCGGGCCATGGCCGAGGCCGGTATCGGCTATGACGGCCTCGATGGGGTGGCGGCCACGGCCGGGCCCGGTCTGGTCGGCGGCGTCATGGTCGGCCTCAGCTTCGGCAAGGCCGTGGCCCTGGCGCGGGGCCTGCCGCTGGTCGCCGTCAACCATCTCGAGGGCCACGCGGTCTCGGCCCGGCTGGGCCGGCCGGTCGACTATCCCTTCCTGCTGCTGCTGGTCTCGGGCGGCCACTGCCAGCTGCTCGAGGTGCGCGGCATCGGCGACATGACCCGGCTGGGCACGACCATCGACGACGCCGCCGGCGAGGCCTTCGACAAGATCGCCAAGGCGCTCGGCCTCGGCTACCCCGGCGGCCCGGCCCTGGAGCGGCTGGCCGAGACCGGCGACGCCTCCCGTTTCGACCTGCCGCGCGCGTTGGCGGGCCGCAAGGACTGCGACTTCTCCTTCTCCGGCCTGAAGACCGCCGCCTCGCGCCTGGCCCACGCCTGCGAGACCGACCGGGACCGCGCCGATCTCGCCGCCGCCGTGCAGGACGCCATCGCCCGCCAGCTGAGCGACCGTTCCGACCGGGCCATGAAGGCCTGGGCGGAGCGGCACGGCCGACCCCTCAAGCAGTCTCGTCCCGCGGACGAGACGATAGGGAAGCAAAGACTGTTCGTGGTGGCCGGCGGGGTGGCGGCCAACCGCACCGTCCGCGCCACGCTGGAAGCCGTGGCGGCGAGGAACGGATTCGCCTTCCTCGCCCCGCCGATGGCCTACTGCACCGACAATGCGGCGATGATCGCCCTGGCGGGAGCGGAACGGCTGCGGAAGGGTTGGACCTCCGACATCGACGCCGTCGCCCGGCCGCGCTGGCCGCTGGACGAGGCGAGCGCCCTCGCCGATCCGACCCACCGGCCGGGCCGCAAGGGCGCGAAATCATAGGAGCGGGCATGGAATTTCGCACGGCGGGAGTGATCGGGGCGGGGGCCTGGGGCACGGCCCTGGCCCAGGTGGCCGGCTGGGCGGGGCTCGACGTCCTGCTGCAGGCGCGCGAGCCCGAGGTGGCCGACAGCATCCGCGCCCGCCGCGTCAACGAACTGTTCCTGCCCGGGGTGGTGCTCGACAGCCGGGTCTCGGTCACCGCCGACCTGGCCGACCTGGCCCAATGCGACCTGATCCTCGCCGTGCCCCCGGCCCAGCACATGCGCTCGACCCTGACCGCCTTCGCCCCGCACCACCGCCCCGGCGTGCCGGTGATCCTCTGCTCCAAGGGCATCGAGCGCGGCTCGCTGAAGCTGATGACCGAGGTGCTGGCCGAGACCCTGCCCGGCGCCCCGGCCGCCGTCCTGTCCGGCCCCAGCTTCGCCGCCGAGGTGGCCCGCGGCCTGCCCAGCGCCGTCACCCTGGCCTGCGCCGACACCGCCCTCGGCGAGGCCCTGATGGAGACCCTGTCGGCCCCCGCCTTCCGCCCCTATCTGGCCGGCGACCTGATCGGGGCCGAGGTCGGCGGGGCGATCAAGAACGTGCTGGCCATCGCCTGCGGCATCAGCGAGGGCCGCGGCCTGGGGCGCAGCGCCCACGCCGCCCTGATCACCCGCGGCTTCGCCGAGATGACCCGGATGGGCGTGGCCCTCGGCGGCCAGGCCGAGACCGTGGCCGGCCTGTGCGGCCTCGGCGACCTGGTCCTGACCTGCTCCAGCCCCCAGTCGCGCAACATGAGCCTCGGCCTCGCCCTCGGCCAGGGCCAGAGCGTCGAACAGGCCCTGGCCGGCAAGCGTTCGGTGGCCGAGGGCTATGAGTCCGCCCCCGCCGTGCGCGAGCTGGCCGCCCGGACCGGGGTCGACATGCCCATCTCCCTGGCCGTGGCCGACGTGCTGGCCGGCGAGACCACGGTCGGGGCCATGATCGACGCCCTGCTGTCGCGCCCGCTCAAGGCCGAGCGGCATTGAGCGACCGGCCCCGCGTCCGGGCCACCCCGCCGGACGTGCCCCTGTGCCCCGAGGCCGAACTGGCCGACCCGGGCGCCCGCAGCTTCGTGCTGCAGATCGGCGAGGCCTTCTTCCACGGCTTCGTGGTCCGCCAGGCCGGCGAGGTGGCCGGCTGGGTCGACCGCTGCCCGCACCAGGGCTTTCCGCTGGCGCTGGAGCTGGACCGCTATCTGACCCCCGACGGCGGGCGGATCCTGTGCGGCTGGCACGGGGCCGTGTTCGAGCCCCTGACCGGCCTGTGCACCGGCGGCCCCTGCGCCGGCGGGCGGCTGACGCCCTGGCCGGTGACGGTCAGCGGCGGGATGGTCCGGACGGCCTGAACCGGAAAATTGGTGTGGCGGAGTCGGCAGGGTCGGCAGGGTCGGCGCCGGAATTCGCTGTGTCAGAGTCGGCAGGGTCGGCGCCCGGGCCGGGAGGGTGAGCCGGGCGCGCCTCGGGCGGCGGGACGGCGATGCGATTGTCAAAGACCGGGGCGGAGTATGGACCGGTTTTCCGATGCGGCGGGAAGATCGGCTTTGGTTTCGGCCAGGCGGCTGAAAAGGCGGGGGATCGTCTCCGTTATCCGACTATAATTTCGCGGATTGCCGGCACAGCGTCATGGGCCTTCGGGAGGGGGAGGTTCATCACAACGGGCACGACGCGAACCACGACGGACACGACGGGGCCGGCGGGCCGGCGGCTCCCGTCAGGGAGACGCAAGGGGACATGAAGGCGGGCAAGGGCCCGCGGGGACGTGACGAAGCTCGGTCCCGTCGTGTCCGTTGTGGCCTTCGTCGTGTTCGCCGTGATGCACCGGCGAACGCCATCGCTGCGCGACAGGGAGGAGACGCGCGCCGCCTGTGGACGCCGCGAACAAACCGCGAACATCCCCTTGCCCCCGCCCCGCCGGCCCCGCTGACCGGCCCCCGGGGCGGCCATCAGTTTCACCGGAGTTCCCCATGCAGACGCCGCCGTCCGAGCCCGCCGCCCGCCTGCGCGACTCCCTGAGGGGCCTCGACCTGGCCAGCGCCGACGGCCGCGCCGGCCTCCGCGCCCTGCTGGCCGGGATCGACCGCGCCTGCCCCGCCGCCATCCTCCAAGCAGGCGGCGGCGATCGAGCTGAGAAGGGTGGGATGGGGGCGAAGCTCAGGCAGCGAGGCCCTGCGCGCCGGACGGTAGCGCCCAACAATCCATAACCCGACGTAATCCCGATCACACGGCCGCAGACTGGAAGGAGGTGGGCCCCACGGTCCGCGATCCCTACGCGCCGGCGTCGGGCTCACGCCGGGTGCGTCGGAAAACGTGCTACCGCTGAGCGAACAATGATCGCATACTCTCTCCAGAAAGAGGGATGGGCGCGGACATGGCTGAACGCACGTTTGATATTTCGCGGTTTACGCAAGTTCGCTCGTCATCGGACGAGTACGAACAACAACTGGCGAGACTGACCAGTGGCGGCAAAGAGGTCATTTGCATCGAACAAGCGGTGCAAGGCGCACTCCGCAGCATGCAGGAGGGTGGTCGATCATTCGTAATCTACGGCGAGCCGCAGAGCGGCAAGACCGAGATGATGATCTGCTTGACCGCTAAACTTCTCGACGAAGGCCACGCCTTCATCGTGCATCTGCTGAACGACAGCGTCGATCTTCTGGGCCAGAATCTCGGACGCTTTAAGACTTCCGGTTTGGCGCCTGCGGCTCGTAATTTCAGCGAGATTTTGGACCCCGCCATAAAGCTTGACGGACAGAGCCACGTAATTTTCTGCAAGAAGAATGGGAGCGATCTTCGAAAGCTCTTGGACAAGATTGCCGGCATGAAGGCCGTAGTGGTTATCGATGATGAGGCCGACTACGCCTCCCCGAATGCCAAGGTGAATAAGGGCGAGAAGACAAAGATCAATGCGCTGATATCAGAAATGATTGGAAGTACGGGTTACTATATAGGAGTTACAGCCACACCAGCCCGTCTCGATTTGAACAATACGTTCGAAAATGATTCCGGACTTTGGGTCAATTTTCCACCCCATTCAAAATATACGGGGCAAGATACCTTCTTTCCGATCGACGGAAATATCAACTACATCAGAACGTTGCTTCCGGACGCAGGATCTGAGCCGAAATACCCGCGGCAAGCGCTATTCGGTTTCCTAGTGAACGCCGCCTACCTGAATTTGTACGGCCATCCAGGGACGGAAAAGAACTACTCACTACTCGTCCATACGAGCGGGAAGAAGGTAGATCATAAGAGCGACTGGAGCACGATGCACCAAGCTCTAACCACCCTGGTCAAGCAGGAAAAAGACTTTGAGAGCTACACCCGCTATATCTGGGAGTTGACCCAGAAGCGTTTCCCCGATGCAGACCCTAATCGCATAACTTGGTACATTCTAAAGAATATCTCACGGAACGCCATTGTTATCCTGAACAGCGAGCGAGACTGGAAGAACAATTCCTCCGCCGCCACGAGCCCAAGCAGCCTGTTCACAATCATAATTGGTGGAAATATCGTATCGCGTGGCGTGACTCTCGATAATTTGCTCGCTATGTTCTTCACACGGGATGTGAAGCATAAAATCCAACAAGACACTTACATTCAGCGAGCCAGAATGTTCGGAAGCAGAGGAAATTATCTACCTTTCTTTGAGCTAACCATGCCGGAAACTCTGTATCTCGATTGGCACAGATGTTTCGTGTTCCACCGCCTAGCGCTAGCTGCGATCCGTGAAAACTTGGGATCTTTGGTTTGGCTCGGCGACGACCGTATCCAAGCGGTCTCGAGCGCCAGCATCGACAGGTCAACGGTGGATCTCGACCGTGGAGAAATGTCATTCACGCTTTTCACCTACTCAACTGAAGTCGAGGCGGTTTTTTCGATCGGGTCCGGCAATTCCTTGGATGAGTTGGCGGCCCGTCTCGGACCGACGGCGTTTCCTGACTATCTGCTTCGATACATCAAGCAGACCTCGACATCGGCGTTCTCTGTCGCGATCCACAAACCAATCAGCATCTCCGGCTACACGGACGGGCCGGATATCGACAAAGCGAAAATAACGCGCCGGCGCGGCTTTATCGGCAAGAGTCAGATCGAGAAGCACCCGCAAGCCACGCACCACCTTTTCGTGATCCATAACAGCGAAGGCAAGGCGCGCCTCTTTTACAAGTTTGCAGGCTCTATCCAGTTTATAAAGAACACTTCGAATGATACCAGAATATAAGCTGTACCATGGGGCCGTTCTGGCCGATCTCGTTCACGAGTTGCTCGTACCCGTATCTATAGACGAGCTATCCGGGGCCGGACGACTGTCCTCATACGTCCTGAACGGTCGCATCGGCCTCCAGATAAAACATTCGAGCCAGCGACTTCACCCTTGGTCGTTTACATTTACCCGTCAAAACTTCGCTGAGCTGCTTACGCTGCGGGAAACGTACGCCCAAGTTTATCTGGTCTTGGTCTGCCATACCGACGGCATGGTGTGCCTGACGCTGGATGAGGTGGCGGCGCTTATAACGGTGGCAAACTCCGAACAGGCCTGGCTAAGGATCGATAGGCGACGCGGCCAGTGGTACACCGTGAACGGTTCCGGCAGCCTACCCATCAAGCGGCCTAAAGGGCTCGCCGCCTTGGTCGAGGATCTTAACTTGATGGGCGGAACGCGATCGCAGATCACGGCTGATAGCCGCAACGTTCTAGCCGGCGGCGAAGGTTAGAACCGTTTCGGTCCGCATTCGCTTGGCCAGCGCCTCGCCTGTGACCGGTAAATAGCGGCTCGCTTGTGGCAATTCCCGTTCAGCCCGAGCCACCTCCGTAAGTCCGAACAGCTTGGCGGCCGAGGCGACCCCTTCTGCGTTCTTCACAAAGACGCCTTTCAGGCAGGAGTTTCCGACGACGAAGGTGGCCTGACCGCCGGGCTTCAGGACACGGGCGACCTCACGCATCATCTCGCGGAGATCAACGGCATAGCGCCGGATCATACTAAGATACCGAGCAGGAAGAAGGTCTGCCGCAACGATGGAAGACACCAAGCTGTCTAGGGCTTTGTCCTCAACTTCGGCGTCTGGGCGGCGTTCAGACCCAATGCTGTTGGACCGAATGGAACGCAGCTCCGAGATCGTCCATCCCAACCACACGAGAGCTAGCCGGTGACCACGGAGGTAATCGATCGCATTTAGGTAGGGCGGCGATGTGACTACTGCATCGACTGAAGCGCCGCCGACGCTGATTAAACGGCGGGCATCGCCAAGCGATACATCGGTGGAGCCTGGAGGCGGCGCCAAGAGAAGGCGGTTACGAAGCGTCTTAAGCGATCTGTCGTAGCCACTGAGAACGTCATACTTTGATTTAAGGGACGTCCGGTGAGGTCGACTGTGAGACGTGTCTCTCGCAAGGGAGGCGGCCTGCTCCTTCGTCACGACAATCCGACTCAGGTTGAGCTTCAGAACGTCGAGGGCACCTACTTCAGTGGGCAACAGATCATCCTGATCGAGTTTGGTAATCCCTGCCGCCAACCGGGTGAGCGCGGTAGCTTGTGGTGGTCCGAACCAGTACGAAACGAACTTCGACGTTTCCGCATCGGTAAGCCATTCAGGAACAACGAAATCTCGCTCCTGCACTAACGCAGTTAGGCGATTGTACATCCGGCCTATGCATGCATCATCAACCGGCGTCGTCCAAACACGCGCCATCAAGACGGCTAAGGGATCGACATCATATCCAAGGGCAATGTGGCCGAGCTCAGCCGCCTGTCGCAGAACCGTTCCGGAACCGCTCATCGGATCAAGGACCACGCTCCCAGGCGGTAACGAGGCAAGGCTATCGAGCGCCAGTCCAGGAGCCATTCTGGCGGGAAAAGGGTGGACTGGCCGTGTCATGATTGCGCTCCCCGACCGGTAATAGAGCGGAGCGGGGCACTTGGCCACGATTGGTTGTCCCCCTAATGCGCCTCGTTCCAGTTCCCCGCCGCCCGCGCCTCCACCACCAGCGGCACGCTCGGCGCCACGGCCGGTTCCGCCGCCCCCTCCATCACCCG
>NZ_CALMZS010000006.1 GCF_937870815.1 uncultured Brevundimonas sp. | reverse complement strand
ATCAGGGCCTTCTCCATCTGCGCCACCGTCTGGCCGACGTGGGCGCGGGTGACGGCGTCGGCGACATGGGCGGCGCGACCGGCCACGCCGGCGTCGACGGCGGCGCCGTGGCTGCCCATCGCCAGCGGCTGGCCGTCCGGCAGGCGGATGGCCTCGACATCGATCTCGGGCCCGACCGCCAGCAGCACGGCGCGGTGCATGGCGTTCTCCAGCTCGCGGACGTTGCCGTTCCAGCAGTGCGAGACCAGGGCGCGCTTGGCCTCGGCCGAGATCGGGCGGACCGGCACGCCGTTGGCGGCGGCGTATTTCCTGACGAAGTGATCGGCCAGAACGGCGATGTCGCCCGGCCGCTCACGCAGGGCCGGCAGGCGCAGATTGACGACATTGAGGCGGTACAGCAGGTCCTCGCGGAACGTGCCTTCCGCGACCGACTTGGCCAGGTCGCGGTTCGAGGTGGCGATGATGCGGATATTGACCGGCACCGGCTTCGTGCCGCCGACGCGGTCGATGACCCGCTCCTGCAGGGCGCGCAGCAGCTTGGCCTGCAGGCGGACGTCCATCTCGGAGATTTCGTCCAGCAGCAGGGTGCCGCCGTCGGCCTCCTCGAACTTGCCGATGCGGCGGGCCATGGCCCCGGTGAAGGCCCCCTTCTCGTGGCCGAACAGCTCGGATTCCAGCAGGTTGTCGGGAATGGCGGCGCAGTTGACGCTGATGAAGGGCCGGTCGGCGCGTTTCGATCCGGCGTGCAGGTAGCGGGCCATGACCTCCTTGCCGACGCCGCTTTCGCCGGTGATCAGGATCGAGGCCTCGGAGCGGGCCACCTGGTCGGCCAGCTGGACCACCGCCTTCATCGACGGATCGGCCGAGATCAGCGGGCGCTCGTCGTCGGCGACGGCCGACAGCACGGCGGCGATCAGGTCGGCCTCGGGCGGCAGGGGGATGAACTCCTTGGCCCCGGCGCGGATGGCCCCGGCGGCGTCGGCGGCGTCGGCGTCGACCCCGCAGGCGACCACCGGCACATGGATGCGCTCGGCCTCATTGGCGGCGATCAGGGCGGCGATGTCGATGCGGTAGTCGACCATCAGCAGGTCGGCCCCCTGCCCCCGCCGCAGCTGTTCCGTCGCCTGGTCGCCGCGTTCGACGTGCTGGACCTTGGCGCCGTGCGCCATGGCCATCTTCACCGCCGTCGCCAGCTGTCCGCTGAGCCTGCCAACCACCAGAAGCCGCATCGGTCTTCTCCTCCAATCTCTACGCGCGTCGCCCGTCAGGCGCCGGAGTCTTCCGTCTTGATGATTTCCGTCATCGTCACCCCCAGGCGGTCCTCGACGACGACCACCTCGCCGCGGGCGACCAGCCGGTTGTTGACGAAGATGTCGATGGCCTCGCCGACCTTGCGGTCCAGCTCGAGCACCGAGCCGCGGTTCAGCTTGAGCAGCTGGGCCACGGACATGTGCGCCTTGCCGAGCACGGCCGAGATGTTGACCGGGACGTCGAAGACCGGGGCCAGGTCGGTGGCGGTCTTGTCGGTCGCCTCGTCGTGGACGGTGATCGCGGTGGAGTCGGGGAACTCCTCCAGGGCCATGGTGTCGGACGCCATTACGGCCTCCCTTCCATCGAGGTTTCAGGGGTGAGGGTCTCAGCGTGGCCGGCCTCGGCGGCGAGGGCGGAGTCGAGCGCCTCGCGCATGCGGGCGAAGGCGGCCTCGGGCTCGAAGGCGGCGCGGCCGTCGGCCCATTCCAGCTGGAAGGCGGCCGGCGGCAGGCCCGGATCGTCGCGGAAGGCCACCACGCCCGAGAAGCCGGCGTCGGCGCACAGCCGTTCGAGGCCGGCGCGGCCGGCGTCGTCGAGCGCGCCGCCGCGGATGACCAGCCGGGGCGAGGCGTCGATCTCCTGGCCGAGGGCCTCCAGGGCGGCCTGCAGCGGACCGGCGGGGAAGCGGTCGAGGGCCGCGGCGGCGACCACCCGGGCCGCGGCCATGGCCAGTTCGGCGGACTGCTCGCGGTGGGCGTGGGCGATCCTGGTCAGGGTCGGCACGGCGGCGGCCAGGGCCTCGCCGATCACCGCCAGGGCCGCGGCCCGCAGGCTGTCGGCCTCGGCCAGGGCGGCGTTGCGCGCCTCCAGCCGGGCCTCGGCCAGCAGGACGTCGACCTCCGCCTGGGTCCAGGCACGCCGCGCCGGCCGGAAGGCCGAGGCCCGGACGACGACGCCCGAGGCGTCGAACTCGGTGTCGAAGGCGAAGGGGGTGCTGGCGGGATGAGCGGTCATGTCAGTAGATCAACTCGTCGTCGGCACCCTGGCCGACCAGCATGATCTCGCCCTTGGCGGCGAGGTCCTTGGCGACCTGGACCATGGCCATCTGCGCCTGGTCGACATCCTTGAGGCGAACCGGCCCCATCGATTCCATGTCCTCGCGCATGATCTTGGAGGCGCGCTCGGACATGTTGGAGAAGAACATTTCGCGCAGCGTTTCGGAGGCGCCCTTGAGGGCCAGGGCGAGGGCGTCCTTCTCGACCGCGCGCAGCAGGGTCTGGATGCCGCCGGGGTCGAGCTTGGCGAGGTCCTCGAACACGAACATCAGGGCGCGGATGCGCTCGGCCGCCTCGCGGTTGCGTTCCTCCAGCGCGCCGATGAAGCGGGCCTCGGTCTGGCGGTCGAAGCTGTTGAAGATGTCGGCCATCAGCTCGTGGCTGTCGCGCTTCGAGGTGCGGGCCAGGTTGGACATGAATTCGGCGCGCAGGGTCTGTTCGATCTTGTCGAGGATGTCGCGCTGCACCGGCTCCATGCGCAGCATGCGCTGGACGCATTCGAGGGCGAAGTCCTCGGGCAGGCTGGTCAGCACCCGGGCGGCGTGGTCCGGCTTGATCTTGGACAGGACCACGGCGACGGTCTGGGGGTATTCGTTCTTCAGATAGTTGGCGAGGACGGCCTCGTTCACATTGCCGAGCTTGTCCCACATGGTCCGACCGGCCGGGCCGCGGATTTCCTCCATCAGCGCGTCGACGCGGTCGGCGGGCATGAAGGAATTCAGCAGGCGCTGGGTCTGCTCGTAGCTGCCCATGACCGCGCCCGAGCCGCTCATGCCCGAGACGAACTCGACCATCAGCTCCTCGACCACGGCCGCCGACACCGTGCCGAGCGAGGCCATGGCCTGGGAGATCTCCTTGATCTCGTCCTCGTCGAGGCTCTGCCACAGGCGGGTGTGGTCCTCGCCCAGCGACAGCAGGATGACGGCGGCCTTCTCGGGGCCCGTCAGCTTCCTGACGTCCTCGACCGCCGGTTTCTTGGAGACGAGCCGGGCCGCCATCAGCCTTCGTGCACCCAGTTGCGCAGGATCGAGGTCGACTCGTCAGGATGTTTCTCGACGAAGTCGGCGACCTTCTTGACCGAGGAGGCCTTCACCTGGCCCTCGATGCGGGCGATGTCGAGCCGCTGCTCCATTTCCGAGGGCGGGCCGGCCAGTTGGGCCATCGGCTGGCCCGCGCCCATCAGCGTGGTCTGCAGCGAGGTCACCGCCCCGCCGGGCCCGTCCAGCTGGGCCTGTCCGCCGCCGCCGGCGGCCGTTTTCAGCAGGGGGCGCAGCACGAAGAAGATCAGCAGCACGCCGGTGACCAGCAGGACCAGCAGTTCGACGCCGCGCATCAGGTCGTTCCTGGTGAAGTTGAACAGGGACGAGCCGGCCTCGACCCCGCCGACGGCGGCGATGTCGCGGTTGAAGCGCAGGGCGGTGACCTGGACGACGTCGCCGCGCGCGGCGTCGAAGCCGACCGCCGCCTTGACCAGGGCCTCGATCTTGGCGCGGTCCTCTTCCGACACCGGGGTGTAGGTCGGTTCGCCGCCGGCCTCGGCGGGGGGGCCGTATTTGCCGTCGACGGCCACGGCCACGGCCAGCTTCTTGACCTCGCCGGCCTCCTTGATGGTGGTCGTGGTGGTGTTCGAGATCTCGTAGTTGGTGGTCTCGGTGTTCTGGGTGTCGCGCGAGCCGAGCGGGGTCGCGCCCGCCTCGGCCCCGCCGGGAATGTTGTTGGTCGCCGTGGCCCCGCCGTCGTTGACGCCGGTGGTGTCGGCGCTCTCCGAACCGTTGGTCGACATCGAGCGGACCACCTGGCCGTCGGGATCGAAGCGCTGCTCCTGGGTGGTGGAGCGGCTGTGGTCGATGTCGGCGGTGACCTGGACGCGGGCCGCGCCGACCCCGACGACGCCCTCGACGATGTCCTTGATGCGGGCCTGCAGCTGGGCCTCGGTCGACGACTTGGCCTCCTCGGCCGAGGCGGCGCTGAAGCCCGCGTCGTCGGAGCCGGCGGCGAGGGTGCGGTTGGCGGTGTCGGTCAGGGTGACCTTTTCGGGCTTCAGATTGGGCACGGCCGAGGCGACGACGTTGCGGATGGCCTGGACCTGGGCCCCGGTCAGGGCCCCGCCGGTGACGCCGACGACCACGGAGGCGGTCGGATCGGCCGCGGCGGTCTGGAACAGCTGGCGCGACGGCAGGGCGATCAGCACCCGGGCCGAGGTGATGCCGCGCATCTCCATGATGGTGCGGGCCAGCTCGCCCTCGAGGGCCCGCTTCTCGTTGAGGTTCTGCTGGAATTCGGTCTGGCCCAGCACCGACTGGTTGTCGAATATCTCGTAGCCGACCGAGCCGGAGGTCACGAGGCCCTTGCCGGCCACCAGCAGGCGGGCCTCGCCGACCTGGTCGCGGCTGACGAAGATGGTCGAGCCGTCGCCCTTCGAGGCGTATTTGATGCCAGCGCTGTCCAGCGCGGTGGTGATCTCGGAGGCCTCGCGCAGGTCGAGGTTGGAATACAGCAGGGCGTCGGGGGCCTGGCCGATGCGCAGCATGACGGCGACCAGCACCGCCGCGACGCCGGCGGCGACGCCCAGCACCACGGTCAGGCGACCGATCCCGAATCTCTGCAACGCCGCCGTGAAGCCGCCCACGCGTTCCGCCCCGATACTCGCGGGAGACCTGAACACGCCCGCTAGGCAGAAACTGCCGCCTTCGTGGTAAACGGGGCGTTAAGGGCCGGGTTAATCTCACCGCTCGAGGCAGGGGCTAGGGGCTAGGGGCTAGGGGCTAGGGGCTAGGGGGCATATGCGGGGCTATGAGGACTTGGCGGTTTGGCAAAAGGCCATGGATCTGGCCGTAATGATCTACGCACTCGGACAACTCATGCCGAAGAGCGAGGTCTACGGAATGACGAGCCAGATCCAAAGAGCGGCCAGCTCGGTTCCGGCAAATATCGCCGAGGGCTACCAGCGCGGGACGCGAAAGGACTATGCGCGATTCATAGCAGTCGCTCGCGGCTCACTGGCCGAGACGGAGACATTTCTGATGCTTGCGATGCGTATTGGACACCTTCCCGACGCAGCCGCGACACCGTGTCTTGAGGCTGCGCGAGAAGTCGGCCGGATGCTCACCAGCCTGAAGCAGAAACTGGATGGTCCCCGCCACCCTACACCCTAGCCCCTAGCCCCTAGCCCCTAGCCCCTAGTCCCCAACTACAGCGCGCCCATGGCCATGAAGGCGCGGCCGGCGGCGAAATCCCCGGCCTCGAAGGCCGCCGTGGCCACGCTGCCGTCGCGGAAATGGAACTCGACGAGGAAGCTCTCGCGCGGATCGAGGCGGCCGAGGCCGTCGGCGGCGGTGGCCGGAAAGCGCCAGGCCTCGCCGGCGCGGCGGCCCTCGGCCAGCAGGGCGGCGCCGGCCGGCGCGACGGCGGTGGCCCAGACGCTGGCGCGCGAGGCGGCGGGGGCCAGGCCGCGGCCCGACAGCCACGCCCGCGGGGCCCTGGCCTCGTCGCGGAACACGATCCGGGCGGCGTAGGGACGCGAGCGGCCGACGAAGGAGACCACCGCGGTCAGGGCCGGGGCGTCCCCGTCGCCGGCGTAGCCGAAGGTCACCGGCGAGGCCCCGACGCGGGACGCCTGGCTCAGCCGCCAGCCGGGGCGGCTCCAGGCGCTGCGGTCGGCGACCCACGGCCGGGCCTGGCCGGGGAAGGTCATCCGCGGGGTGCGGGTCCAGCCCGAGAAGGCCCCGTCGACGCGGTCGCGGACCACGGCCAGCTGCGGATCGCGGCACGAGACGGTTTCGGCCCGGGCCCGGGCCCGGGCGGCGACGGCCTTGAGGTCGGCCTCGGCCGCGCCCGAACGCAGGGCGGCGCCGCGGGCCTGGGCCGTGGCGGCGGTCAGGGCCGCGTCGACGCGGTCGTCGAACAGGCCGCAGCGGGCGTCGGCGGCGACCACGAAGGCGCGCTCGTAATAGGTGTCGGCGGGCCCCGCCCACGCCGGCGCCGGCGTCGCCAGCACGGCGGCGGCGAGCAGGACGGTTTTGGCGGCGGCGGCGTTCTGCCCTATCGTCATGCGCCGCACCCTACGCATCACGCGTTCCGGTCCGGTTTCCGATCAGGGTTAGCGAATTGCTTCTGTCCACCGACCTGTGGGTGTCCGCCCTGATCCGTCGCGCCGAACTGGCCGGGGCCTTCGCGACGGTGGCCCGCAAGGGCGACGCCCGGGCCGGCACGGTCATCGTCAAGGCCTTCGACACGTCGAACCGCCGCGCCCGACTCTATAGCGAGGCGTTCGGCCCCGACGGCGAGCGGTTGTGGATGCAGCCGGTCCAGAGCGAGTTCGAGAGCGAGCTCGACGAGTATCTGGCGCGGCAGGTTGGATACGACCCCGACCTCTGGATCGTCGAGATCGAGGACCGGGAGGGGCGGCATTTTATAACGGAGAAGGTGGCGTAGGGGCTGGGGGCTGGGGGCTAGGGGCTAGGATATGCGCGGCTATGAGGATCTGGCGGTTTGGCAGAAGGCCATGGATTTGGCGGTCATGATCTATGCGCTGGGACCGCTCATGCCGAAGAGCGAACTCTATGGGATGACCAGCCAGATGCAGCGGGCGGCCAGTTCCGTTCCGGCGAATATCGCCGAGGGATACCAACGGGGGACACGAAGGGACTACGCCCGGTTTATCGCCATCGCCCGCGGCTCCCTGGCGGAGACCGAAACGTTCCTGATGCTCGCCATGCGTATCAACCACCTTCCGAACTCGGCAGCAGGGCCTTGTCTGGAGGTCGCACGAGAAGTGGGTCGGATGCTCACCCGTCTCAAGCAGAGACTGGACGTACCGCCCGCACCCTAGCCCCTAGCCTCCAGCCCCCAGCACCTTTCCTAACCACTCCTTCCGCCCGCCGCCGCCGGTGCGAAATCCTTAACGACGTTCGGGAACGGAACCGCAAGCGTGGGCGCCTATGGTCATGCGTAACGGGTCGATATGAGCCCGACGTGATGGTGGGTGCGCCCGATGCTCTTCCTTCTGAACGACGTGGTGTTCGACCTGGACGAGGCCTGCCCGGTCACGCCCGGCGACGCGCGCCGGTTCGAGAAGCTGGGCTTCGACTATGTGCTGACGCTGGGCTGCGAGCTGTTCGCCGAGGACCCGCTGCTGCACCACAACGCCCCCGAGCGGGCCCGCCGTCTGGCCTGGCTGATCCACGACCGTTCGCCCGAGGTCAACGCCGCCCTGTTCGCCGCCCCCGCGGCGGCCTGCGATCCCGACCTGGTCGAGCCGCAGTTCTGCGCCCTGCCCGACCCGGTGATGCGCCAGCTGAAGACCCGCGCCGCCAAGGGCAAGCTCGACGCCGTCGCCGCCGACAGGGCCGTGTGGATGCGGCTGGCGGCCTGAAGTCTTCGCTTCCGGCTTGAAGTCATACAGTCTCCAACAGTAGGTTGTTCCCCGACGACATTGGGGGAATGTCATGGCTGTCGGCTGGATCAGGGCGCTGGCCCTCGGAGTCGCGCTGCTCCTGGTCTGCGCCGCCGGACCTGTCCGGGCGGATTGGCTGAGGGCGGAAACGGACCATTTCATCGTCTATGGCGACGCCTCGGAGGGCGACATCCGCGCCTTCGTGCAAAGGGTCGAACGTTTCGACGGCCTGCTGCGCGCCTACTATCCGATCGAGATCGACCACCACATTCCGAAGCTCGAGATCTTCCTCGCCCGGGGCCGCCGCGACATGGAGCGGGTCTATCCGGGACTAAGCGGCGGCGTCGCCGGCTTCTACGATTCCAACAGTGGACGCATCTACGCCGTGGTGGACACCCGGGTCATGACCGGCGACGTGGTGCTGTTCCACGAATATGCGCATCACTTCATGTTCCAGATGAATTCCAACGCCTACCCGTCGTGGTTCGTGGAAGGGTTCGCGGAATACTATGCGACGGCCGAGATCCAGCCGAACCGGATCCAGTTCGGCCGCCATCACCCCGGGCGGGTGAGCGCGCTGAACCTGGGGGCCAACAGCTGGGCCCGGATGGAGGACGTCCTGACCTGGCGCTACACGCCGTCGGGACGCTACCCCGCCTACCTCTACTACGCCCAGGCGTGGGCCATGACCCACTACTTCATGAGCACGCCCGAGCGGACGCGGATGCTGGGCGCGTATCTGGCCGCCGTGATCAGGGGCGAGAATTCGGTCGAGGCGATGCAGGCGGCCACCGGCCGGACGCCCGAGCAGCTGCAGAACGACGTGCGGATGTACATGTCCGGCCCGATCAACATCTGGACCCCCCAGATCGAACTCCCCCAGCCCGAGATCGCGATCTCGCGGCTGACGCCCGCCGAGGCGGCCATGGTCTGGCTGGACATCCGCCTCGACAACACCGACGTGATCGAGCATCCCGAGGAGGAAGACGGCCAGACCCGCAAATCGGAGGCGCAGAAGGCCCGCGAGGCGCGCGAAAGGGTCGAGCGCCGGGCCGAACTGATCCGCACCTCGTTCGCGACCGCGGCCCGCTTCCCCGCGGACCGGATGTCCGCCCTGGTCGCGGCGCGGGCTCATCGCCTTTCCCATGATCCGGAAGCGGGGTTCACCGAACTGGAACCGCTGATCGGCGAGGACTCGACTGACGCCGACGCCTTGCGCCTGGCCGGGGCCATGCTGATCGACCTGGCGAAGAAGGAGACGGATCCCGAGGCCGCCGTGGGCGGGCGCCGGGCGGCGCTACGGTATCTGGCGCGGGCCCTGGACGCCGATCCGCTGGATTTCCGCATCTACGTCGATCTGAACGAGGCCCGCCGTGGCCTCTCCGGCTATCCCAACGACAATGACCTCAGCACACTCGAGGCGGCCAACGCACTCTCGCCCCAGTCGTTCGAGGTCCGCCTGCGGCTCGCCCAAGCCTATCTGGCCCGGGGGATGAACGCGGAAACCATCCTGATCCTGCAGCCGGTGGCCAACAGCCCGCATCGTGGCCGCTACACCCGCCTGGCGCGGGAGATGACCGCGGCCGCGCGCGGCGAGAGCGTGGCGGTCGACGACGCGCCGCCGAACGAGGAGGCCGCCGCCGACGGCGGGTGATCCGCCCCGGACCAGCACGCTGAAGACCAGGTGCGCCGCCATCGCGCCGGGGAACGATCAGGCCGAAGCCGACGATCAGACCGCCCTCGGGGCGGGGTCGGGGGGATGGTCGTGAGCCAGGGCCGTTGCTTTGTGTTTCGAGGAGCGGCGGCCGGTGGCGTGACCGGATCGTCCCGCCCGCGGAACACGACTCCGAAGGCCCTCCGTTGCGAGGGGGGGTGTTCACATCGGGTGACATCGGGGCGCGCACGCGGTAACTCCCGCCGCCCAACGGATAGACCATGTCGAAACTCACTCTCGAACAGGAGGCCCTGCGCCGCAGGACCTTCGCCATCATCGCGCACCCCGACGCGGGCAAGACCACCCTGACCGAGCACATCCTGCTGGCCGGCGGAGCCATCCGCGCGGCCGGGGCGGTGCGGGCGCGCGGCGAGAACCGCCGCACCCGGTCCGACTGGATGAAGATCGAGAAGGAGCGCGGCATCTCGGTCTCGGCCTCGGTGATGACCTTCGAGCACGACGGCAAGATGTTCAACCTGCTCGACACGCCCGG
>NZ_CALMZS010000005.1 GCF_937870815.1 uncultured Brevundimonas sp. | reverse complement strand
CGGCTGGCGAACTCCAGCTCGCGCTTCCGGGCCAGCCCCTCGGGATAGAACACCCCCCGCCACGGCTCATAGGTCCAGCCGCCGACGCCGATTCGTATCCGTCCCGCCATCGCAACCTCCCGCCCGGCGACGGCCGTGATACGCCCCCGCGGACGTCGTGCAAACGCCGGCCTCGAGATCCGGGGTCAGCCGGCGGGGGCCAGCCGCGAGGCGGCGCCCGGGGCCGGGGCCGGGGCCGCGGCGGCCGGGCCGGTCTCGGGCAGGACGACCTCGACCCGGCGGTTGCGCTGACGCCCGGCCTCGTCGTCCGAGCCGTCCGGGCGCGCGTTCGGCGCCACCGGCCGCTGCTCGCCGAGGCCGACGGTGTGGAGCCTGGCCTCGGCCACGCCCTGCTGGACCAGATAGGCCTTGACCGATTCGGCGCGTCGCCTCGACAGGTCCAGGTTGTAGGCGTCGTCGCCGTGGGAGTCGGTGTGGCCCTCGATGGTGATCCGGCCGTCGCCGCCGGTCGCCTCGATCAGCCGGGCCAGGGTGTCGAGGGCGGCGCGCCCCTCCTGGCGCAGGGTGGCCTTGTCGAAGTCGAAGGTCACGTCGGACGGCAGGGAGACGACCGAGCCGCGGTCGGTCTGGACCGCGCCCAGTTCGGTGCGCAGCGCCTCCACCACCTGGAGGTTGCTGGTCGCCAGGCCGCCGGCGCCGAGGCTGGAGCCGGACGCGGCCGCCGGCCCGAGCCGCGAGGCGGCGTTCGGCCGCATCCCCGACAGGGCGCTCGTCTCCGGCAGGCCGCGCGCCCCGAAGGCGCCGTCCAGCGGCAGGACCGCCTCGAAGCGCGGACTGCTGCTGTAGACATTGTCGGCGCGCCCGTGCCCGTTGATGACCAGCGTCGCGCGCTCGCCGCGCGGCAGGGCGCCGGCGAACACCAGGGCGGCGTCGATGCTCCGGCCGGCCGGGACGCCGAGACGGGGGTTGGTCGCGGGCGCGGCGAGCGGCAGCTTCTCCCCGGCGTCGGTCAGCAGATAGGTGTTGTCCCGGCCGGCGTTGAGTTCGATGTCGCGGTCGCGCCCGTTGATCACGCGGGTCCCGACCACGGTGGCTTCGGAGCCGACGCGGACCGAGTCGATCTGAAGCACCACCCCCGCCGGATGGGCGATCTGCAGATTGACCGGGGCGCCGGCTCCGCCAGAGCCGCCGTCGCAGGACGCCAGCGCCAGCGCCGCCGCCGCCGTCGCGAGGATGGCGCCCCGCCTCCGACCGGCGCTCATGGCCTCGCGCTCCCCAGCGGCAGATCGATGCGGAAGCCGGGATTGGTCGTGTACTGGTTGTCGGTGGAGCTGTTCTCGTTCAGCACCAGGATGGCGGTCTGGCCCGGCGGGAGCCGGCCCAGGAAGACCAGTTCGCCCTCCAGCGTCTGGCCGGCCTGGATCGCCAGGCGCGGATTGCCGGGCGGCGGCGACAGATAGATGCGCTCGCCGCTGTCGACGACGATGAAGCCGTCGCGATTGTTGTTGAAGCGGTTCAGCTGGATTTCCCGGTCGCGGCCGTTGATCACCCGGACCCCGACCACCGTCTCGGTGGGCCGCGACTGCAGGGAGGTGAGCTGAAGCACCACCCCGTCCGGATGGGCGACCTGGATATCGAGCGGCGCGGCCTGCCCCCCGTTCCACAGCGAGGCCGGGCCCGAGGTCGGCGGGGCCGGCGTCGGCGCCGTCGCGGCCGGCCCGGGCGAACCGGCGGGCGCGCCGGCGGGCTCCTCCGCCTGCCGGTCGCACGCCGCCGCGGCCAGCACGATGACGAGGGGAAGGGTGGCTCGGAGCGCCGAGTAAGCCATGTCGAGATCCCGTTTCGGTTCCGGTCGAGCGCCTTGGCGCTCCGGGGATAACAACCTTGGCCGGATTTCGTTCAGAGGTCCGGTCGGCGACGGCGTATTGGCCGCCGCCGGGAACTGGCTAGATTGGGCGCCTCGACCGAAGGAGCGCGCCATGCATACGGGAGCCTGCCTCTGCGGGGCGGTGCGGATCGAGGTCTCGGGCGATCTGCCGCCGCCGGACGCCTGCCATTGCACCCAATGCCGGCGGCAGTCGGGGCATTACTGGGCCTCGACCGACCTGCCCCGGGCGGCCGTGACGATCCACGGCGGCGACAGCGTCACCTGGTTCCAGGCGTCCGAGCGGGTGCGGCGCGGCTTCTGCTCGATCTGCGGCTCGTTCCTGTTCTGGGATCCGCTTCGCCGGGACAGGATCGCCATCGCCATGGGCGCCTTCGACACGCCGACCGGGACCCGTCTGGAGAAGCACATCTTCACCGCCGACAAGGGCGACTACTACGACATCGCCGACGGCCTGCCGCAGAGCCTGCGGTAGCCGGCGGCTTCAGGCGGCGGCCAGCAGCGCCCGCCAGGCCCCGGTCGCCTGCCGCCGCGCCGTCTCGTCGTCGAGCAGCCGTTTTGAATGGGCGTAGGCCATCATGATGCCCCTGAACTGGAACACCTTCAGCTCCAGCGTCGCGTCGTCGGCCTCGGGGAGCAGGGTGCGGAACTCCCGCTTGATGACCTTGGCCCAGAGTAGCTGACTGGCCTTCAGCGCATCGCGCAGGGGGCCGGGCTGGTCGTCCAGTTCGGCGGCGGTGGACATCAGGGGACAGCCCCCGGGGGTGTCGTCGCCGTCGATCCAGTCCAGCTCGCCGGCGAAGATGCGGTCCAGCCGCTCGCGCCCGGGGGCCAGCGGCTCGGCCGGGGCCCAGACCGCGGCCTTGAAGCGCTCGATCATGGCGTCCAGCACCTCGGCCTGCAGCGCCTCCTTGGACTGGAAATGCTTGAGCACCGTGCTCTTGGACACCCCCGCCGCCCCCGCCACGTCCTGCAGGCTGACCGCCGCCAGGCCGCGCACGGTGACCTGGGAGATCGCCTCGTCGATCAGCCGGGCGTGGGTCGTGGCGCCTTTGGGGGGCATGGAGGCCTCTCCAGAAAAAATGACCGACCGGCCACTTTACTTGTTGACTCGAAGTGACCGTTCGGTCACTCATATGTGCACGGTCGGTCACTTTTGCATGGACCGGTCGCCATGAACAGCCCCGGAGGCTCCCATGCTTCTCATGATCCTGACCTCGGCGAGCCTCGCCCTCGCCCAGCCCGCTCCGGCCCTCGAGGCCGCCGCCACCCTCGCCGCCCCCGGGGAGGCCCGTCGCCTTGTGCTGGACGGCCGCTCCTGGTCCTGCGCCCCGGACGGCGCCTGCGTCGGCCGCGGCGCGGGCGTCTCCCAGCCGGCCCTGCGCGAGTGCCGACGCTTCGTCGCCCGCTTCGGCGCCGTGACCCGCTACGAGCGCGACGG
>NZ_CALMZS010000004.1 GCF_937870815.1 uncultured Brevundimonas sp. | reverse complement strand
CGGCCCTCGGCAAACAGGGCTCGATCTCGGGCCTGCTCAAGGGCATGGGCGCGATGAGCCCGGAGGAGCGGCGCGAGCAGGGGCCGGTGATCAACGGCCTGCGCGACCGGGTCCAGGCCGCCCTGGCCGCCCGCAAGGGCGAACTGGAGGCCGCCGAACTCGACGCCCGGCTCAAGGCCGAGCATGTCGATCTGACCCTGCCCTCGCGCCCGCGCCGCAGGGGCTCGGTCCATCCGACCATGCAGGTCATGGACGAGATGATCACGATCTTCGCCGACATGGGCTTCGCCGTGGCGGAAGGTCCCGACATCGAGGACGACTTCCACAATTTCACCGCCCTGAACTTTCCGCCGAAGCATCCGGCGCGCGAGACCCACGACACCTTCTTCCTGACGCCGGACCCCCAGACTGGCGAGCGCAAGGTGCTGCGCACCCACACCAGCCCGGTGCAGGTGCGCACCATGATGACGCAGACGCCGCCGATCCGGATCATCGCGCCGGGCCGGACCTTCCGGAAGGACAGCGACGCCACCCACACGCCGATGTTCCACCAGGTCGAGGGGCTGGTCATCGACCGCGACATCCACATGGGCCATCTGAAATGGACGCTGGAGACCTTCGTCGCCCGCTTCTTCGAGGTCGACGGCGTCGATGCCCGCTTCCGCCCGCACCATTTCCCCTTCACCGAACCCTCGGCCGAGATGGATATCCGCTGCGACCGATCCGGCGGCGAGCTGAAGCTCAATCAGGGCGACGGCTGGATGGAGATCCTCGGCTGCGGCATGGTCCATCCCAATGTGCTGCGGAACTGCGGCATCGACCCCGACGAGTTCCAGGGCTTCGCCTTCGGCATGGGCGTCGACCGGCTGGCCATGCTGAAATACGGCATTCCCGACCTGCGCCCGATGTTCGAGGCCGACACCCGCTGGCTGGCCCACTACGGCTTCTCGGCCTTCGCCGCCCCCAATCCGGCCTCGGGCCTGAGCTGAGACCGCCAGATGAAATTCACCCTCTCCTGGCTGAAGGACCATCTCGACACCGAGGCCGAGGTCGCCGCCGTGGCCGAGGCCATGACCATGGCCGGGCTGGAGGTCGAGGCGGTCCATGACCCGATCGCGGCCCTGGCGCCCTTCACCGTGGCCCGCATCGTCTCGGCCGAACAGCATCCGAACGCCGACCGCCTGCGGGTCTGCCAAGTCGACACCGTCGATGGGCCGAAGGAGATCGTCTGCGGCGCACCCAACGCCCGGGCCGGCCTGACCACCATCTACGCCCCCATCGGCGCCTTCGTCCCCGGACTGGGCGTGACCCTGGTCGAGAAGCCGGTGCGCGGGGTGGTCTCCCACGGCATGCTCTGCTCCGCCTCCGAGCTTGAACTGGCCGACGAAAGCGACGGCATTCTGGAGCTCGCCGACGACCTGACGGTCGGGACGCCGGCGGCGGGCGTGTTCGGGGCCGAGCCGGTGATCGATTTCGAGGTCACCCCCAACCGGGCCGACTGGCTGGGCGTGGCCGGGGTCGCGCGTGACCTGGCGGCGGCGGGGCTCGGCCGGCTGAAGACGCCGCCGATCACGCCGGTGGCCGGAACCTTCCCCTCGCCGATCACGGTGCGGGTCGAGGCGCCGGAGATGTGCCCGGTCTTCGCTGGCCGGCTGATCCGGGGCGTCAGGAACGGCCCCTCGCCCGAGTGGCTGCAGCGCCGCCTGATCGCCATCGGCCTGCGCCCGATCAACCGGCTGGTCGATGTCACCAATCTGGTCGCCTACGACCGCTGCCGCCCCCTGCACGTCTATGACGCGGCCAAGCTGGTCGGAAACGAGATCGTGGTGCGAGGCGGGCAGATCGCCGGCGACACCGGCGAACACGAGCACCTGATCGCCCTCGACGGCAGGACCTACACCGTCGATCCGGCCATGTGCGTCATCGCCGACGCCGGCGGCGAGCGGCCGATCGGCCTGGGCGGCGTCATGGGCGGCGAGTCCACCGGCTGTTCGGACGAGACCACGGACGTCTTCGTCGAGAGCGCCTGGTTCGACCCGCTGGTCACGGCCCAGACCGGCCGCGCCCTGGCGATCACCTCCGACGCCCAGTACCGGTTCGCCCGCGGCGTCGACCCGGCCTTCGTGGTCCCGGGGCTGGAGCTGGCCACACGGCTGATCCTCGACCTGTGCGGCGGCGAGCCGTCGGAGATCGTGGCGGCGGGCCAGGCCCCGGCCGACCCGGCCGGCTTCGCCTTCGACCCGGCCCGCGTCGGGGCCCTGACCGGCCTGGCGCTGGACGACGACCGGATCGCCGAGATCCTCACCCGGCTCGGCTTCGAGGTCGCGCGCGGAACCCCGTGGAGCGTGACGCCGCCGTCGTGGCGGCGCGACGTCGAGGGCCCGGCCGACCTGGTCGAGGAGGTGGCCCGGATCGAGGGCTACGCCGCCCTGCCGTCCACACCCCTGCCCGAGCTCGGGGCGCCGTCGCGGGGCGTGCTCAACCCGCGCCAGGCGCGGGTGCGGCTGGCCCGGCGGGCGCTGGCGGCCATGGGCTATGCCGAGGCGGTGACCTGGTCCTTCACCCGACAGTCGACCGCGGCCCTGTTCGGCGGCGGCGATCCGCGGCTGGTGGTCGAGAACCCGATCGCCGCCGACCTCGACTGCATGCGGCCCTCGGCCCTGCCCAATCTGATCGAGGCGGCGGCGCGCAACGCCGCCCGCGGCCATCCCGACGCCGCCCTGTTCGAGATCGGCCCGATCTATCTGGACGACAGCCCGACCGGCCAGCGCACCGTCATCGCCGGCCTGGTCGCGCCGCGCTCGCCGCGCCACTGGGGCGGTGCCGCCGAGGACGCCCTGTTCGCGCTGAAGGGCGATCTGATGGCCCTGCTGGACGAGCTCGGCGCCCCGACGGCGTCGCTGCAGCTGGTCCAGGGCCAGAACCGCGACTGGTGGCACCCCGGCCGCTCGGCCCGGCTGCAGCTGGGTCCGAAGAATGTGATCGTGGAGTTCGGCGCCCTGCATCCGCGCGCGCTCAAGGCGCTCGACGCCGACGGACCGATGCTGGCCTTCGAGATCGTGCTCGACGCCGTGCCCGAGCCGCGCGGCAAGGCGACCAAGGCGCGCGGCGCCGCGTCGCTGGCCCCGCTGATGCCCCTGACCCGCGACTTCGCCTTCGTGGTCGAGGACGGCAGGCCGGCGGGCGACCTCGTCCGCGCCGTGGCCGGCGCCGACAAGGCCCTGATCGCCGAGGTCCGGGTGTTCGACGTCTACCGCGGCCCCGGCGTCCCCGAGGGCATGAAGTCGGTGGCGCTGGAGGTGACGATCCAGCCCGTCGAGGCGACCCTGACCGAGGGCGAGATCGAGGCCCTGTCGGCGAAGATCGTGGCGGCGGGCGCGAAGGTCGGGGCGACGCTGCGGGGGTAGGCGCGTTCCCGATGCGGCCAGCGTTTGCGCGCACCCGATTGCTGGCTCGATCAGGGTCCGAAAGGGGGGGTTGGCGGACGTTGACCGGGTGACGCAGGGGGGCTTAACGTTCGAACATGTGGCGAGGGATATTCATCGGGCTACTGCTGATCGCTGCCGGCTGTGTTGCGCCCCAACCGGCGAGCAATCGAACTGTCGCTGCCTACGAGGTTCCGCTTCACACGGCATCAGACCGGAGCGAGTTTCTGGCCCTCGTTCGCCAAGAGGCTCGTGCCGAAGGGCTGCATTTGGATGCGAGCAGCGACGGTCGACTCGGAGATATGGCTGATGCGATCCCACAAGCTAGGATGACCGTCCACGCAGCAGTCTGGCGGGGCGTCGAAGACAATCATTCGGAAGCGACGATCATGGATGGCCACGACCATCTGGGGCTCGTCTGGATAGCGTTCGCGCAGGGCGAAGACATCGAGCTTGCCACGCGCTTCCGGGACCGTTTGATGGTCCGTATTCTGGATCGCTGGCCGGAAACGCTCGCGTTGCCGGTGATGCCGACCGGCGCAATCCCTCTTCACGGCCACCTCATCAAGACACCCTCCGGCTACAAGCTCGATCCGGCTTACGTCTCCGGCTACGAAGTGGACCTATCGTCTCCGTTGGTCGCGCAACCAGAAGCGGACTGAGCAAGCGTCCGCAATGGGTCGAGCCCCGTCATTCGCACCGGTCCGGAAACCGGACCCTGGAGCAACTGCCGCGAACCGCCGCTCCGCCCTCCGGTGCAGGGGCGGCACCCCCTCGTTAACCTCATCGCCGCACGGCTGACTCAAAGAGCGGTGACGGTGACCGCAAGCGCCCGCGCGAGCCGTCCCCGCCTATCGGAGCCAACCTATGCATCGCCGCCAACTGATCCTGTCGGGCCTCGCCGCCACCGCCGGCGTCTCGGGCCTGTCCGCCTGCGCCACCGCCGGACAGCAGCCGACGGACCCCAACTATCCGATCGCCTCGGACGGGCAGGCGCCGGCCTACACCGCCGACGAGCTGATCGCCGCCGGCTCGCGCGAGCTGGGCATTGCCGCCGAGGCCCTCGGCGCGGC
>NZ_CALMZS010000003.1 GCF_937870815.1 uncultured Brevundimonas sp. | reverse complement strand
CCGCGGGCGGGGCGCCCGCCAGTCCGGCCGTGACGGCCGGTTCGCGCGCCGGTGGTGGCGGCGGCGGCGGCGGCGGCACGCCGGCGTCGGCCATATGGACCCCGCCCGGCGACGGGCCGGTGGCGTAGGGATCGCCGCCGATGTCGACGGCGCCGGCCGGCAGCAGGATGCGCTGGCCCGGCGAGACGTCGGCCCGCGGGCCCAGGTTGTTCAGGTCGATCAGCGTCTGCACCGGCGTCTGGAAGCGCCGGCCAATGCCGGAGATGGTGTCGCCCGGCTGGATCTCGTAGGCGGCGCCCGCCGTCGCCGGCGCGCCCGAAGCGGGCGGCGGCGGACTGGCGAACCCTTCCCCGGCCGGGCCGGCGGCGGGCTGATAGGGGCGGGGCCCGACGGGCGCGTCCAGCGCTCCGCCGTCGATCTCGCCGACCGGGGCGGTCGCCGGCGGCGGCGACTCATGGGCGGGATTGGTCGGGCCGCGCACCGCATCGCCGCTCGGCGCCGGCGCGGCGGCCGGGTAGTCGCGGGCCGGCGGCGGGGGCGGTTCGGCGAAGATCGAATAGCGCGGCTCGGCCGGATAGCTCGCGCAGGCCGCCGTCAGGCCCATCGCCGCCAGCACCGCCAGCGCCTTCAGCCCCGCCCTGATCCCGATCATCGCCCGCTCCTCGAATCCGGCTCACGCCCCGCCGGGCACCAGACCCTGTAATCCGCGCCAAAGTTGGGCGGGAAGGTTAACAGGAAGGGGCTAGGGACTAGGGGCTAGGGACTAGGGGGGAGGCGCAGTCGGCGCTCCACGACGCCTGCCTCTTGGTCCCTAATCCCTAATCCCTAATCCCTAGCCCCTAGCCCCTAGCCCCTAGCCCCTAGCCCCTATCCTCACCCCTCCCGCGCCGTGCCCTCGACCAGCGGCACGAACCGCACCTCGGCCAGGCTCTCCCTGCGGAACGAGCCGTCCTCGAGGCTGACGTAGCGGTGCAGCCGCTGCACCGAGCCGCGCCCGACCGGACACACCAGCACGCCGCCCGGCTTCAGCTGGTGCAGCAGCTCCGTCGGCTCGCCCGGGGCCGCCGCCGTGACCATGATCCGGTCGAACGGCGCCTGCTCCGGCCAGCCCAGGCCGCCGTCGCCGTGGCGGGTGATGACATTGTCGATCTTCAGCTCCTTCAGCCGCCGCTCCGCCTCGGTCAGCAGGCTGCGGTAGCGTTCGACCGAATAGACATAGCGCGCCAGCCGGCTCAGCACCGCGGCCTGGTAGCCCGAGCCCGTGCCGATCTCCAGCACCCGGTGCCTTGGCTGCACGTCCAGCGCCTGGGTCATCAGGCCGACGATATAGGGCTGGGAGATGGTCTGGGCGCAGTCGATCGGCAGGGCCTGGTCCTCCCACGCCTGGTCGAGGAATTTCTCGTGCACGAAGACGGCGCGGTCGATCGACTCCATCGCCGCCAGCACGCGCGGGTCGGTGACCCCCTGCTGGCGCAGGCCGAGGATCAGCCGTCCGGCGCGGTCGTCGTTCAAACTCATCGAAAGCCCTCCCCTCGATGGGGAGGGTCGGGTGGGGTGGAGCCAGTCTGTCCGGAGTCCCGCGCCATCGGGCTCGATCTCTCCGCCTCCCGCGCCACATCCGGACACGGCCTGCCTCCACCCCAACCCCCGGCCCCTTCCCCGTCGAGGGGAAGGGGAGATGAGCTGCGACCCCTCATTCCGCCGCCACCGTCCTGGGCGGCGCCCCGCCCAGCACCCCCTTCAGGTCGTGGATGCTGGGCGCATGGGTCAGGTCGATGTGCAGCGGCGTGACCGAAATCTTCCCCTCGTCCATGGCCCTCAGGTCGGTGCCCGGCGGATGGTCATGCTTGGTCCCGCGAAAGCTCATCCAGTAATAGTCGCGGCCCCGCAGGTCGGTGCGCCTGACCGCATGCATCTCGCCGATGTCGCGGAATCCCTGCCGCGTCACCTCGACCTCCTTGACCAGGGCCGGCGGCCGGTTGGGGAAGTTCAGGTTCATCACCACCCCGTTCTGCCACGGCTGGGCCAGCAGGCGCGAGATGATCGCCGGGGCATAGGCCTCGGCCGTCGCCCAGTGCGCCGTCGCCGCGTCGTGGAACCGCTCCAGCGACTGGCTCAGGGCGATCGAGCGGATGCCGAAGGCCATGCCCTGCAAGGCTCCCGCCACCGTCCCCGAATAGGAACAGTCCTCGCCGACATTGTGCCCCCGGTTGACCCCCGACAGCACCAGGTCGGGCTTGTCCGGCATCAGGTCGTTGACCGCCAGCACCACGCAGTCGGTCGGCGTCCCGGTCACCGCGAACCGCTTCTCGCCCAGCGTATTGACCCGCAGCGGCTCGGTCAGGGTGATGCCCCGCCCCTTGCCCGACTGTTCGACCTGCGGCGCGACCGTCCAGATGTCGTCCGACAGGGTCCGGGCGATCCGCTCCAGGCACGCCAGCCCCTCGGCCTCGACCCCGTCGTCGTTGGTGAGGAGGATTCTCATGGGGCCTGACTAATGCCTGGGCCGCCCCCGCGCACCCGAAAAATCCGCGCATCACCTCCCGGACGCAGGCCCTTGTCATCCCGGACAGCGCGAAGCGCTGATCCGGGACGGGGTGGCGCAACCTCGTTCAGTCCCGGTCGGCCCGAAGGGCTGAACCGGGAGCCGGGTCGGGACCAGCCCTGGCCCCGGATGAGCTGCGCTCTCCGGGGCGATGCGGAGACCGGAACGACGCGTCCCGGATCAGCGCTTCGCGCTGTCCGGGATGACAAGGCGCCGGGAACTGGGACGGCACGCGCGGAATATTTCAGGGACCGACCCGCGTCACGCCCCCCATATAGGGAACCAGCACTTCCGGCACGGCGATCCGCCCGTCCGCTTCCTGATAATTCTCCATCACCGCCACCAGCGTCCGCCCGACCGCCAGGCCCGAGCCGTTCAGCGTGTGCACGAATTCGGTCTTCTTCTCGCCGGCCCGCTTGAACCGCGCCTCCATCCGCCGGGCCTGGAAGTCGCCGCAGTTGGAGCAGGAGCTGATCTCGCGCCAGGTCCCCTGCGACGGCAGCCAGACCTCGAGGTCGAAGGTCTTCTTCGCCGAAAAGCCCATGTCGCCCTTGCACAGCAGCATCCGGCGATAGGGCAGGCCCAGCTTCTCCAGCACCGCCTCGGCGCAGCGCACCATCCGCTCATGCTCGGCCTCGCTGTCCTCCGGCCGGGTGATCGAGACCAGTTCGACCTTGTGGAACTGGTGCTGCCGGATCAGCCCGCGCGTATCCCGCCCCGCCGACCCCGCCTCGGCCCGGAAACAGGGCGTCAGGGCGGTGTAGCGGATCGGCGTGGCCAGCTCGTCCTCGGACAGTATCTGCTCGCGCACGAGATTGGTCAGGGAGACCTCGGCGGTGGGGATGAGGTAGCGATTGGAAGTGTAGATCAGCTCTGGCTCGCTAGTGCCCAGCCGCCGCATCGAGAGCCCGCCAGTCCCGCTGTCTCTTGCCTGCCGAAAAGCGTCCTGAACTTCTTTGGACCGGAAATTGATGTGGCCGCCGGCGATCAGCGCCCGGAGCCCGTTGCCATCAAAATCGACGCCTTGGACAGCGCTGAAGGCTATGTCCTGCGTCTTGAAGAGATCCTCATCAAACTTCGGCAGCTGGCCAGTGCCGAACATGGCTTCCCTCCGCACCAGATACGGCGGATTGACCTCCAGATAGCCGTGCTCGACCGTCTGCAGGTCCAGCATGAACTGGCCGATGGCCCGTTCCAGCCGCGCCAGCCCGCCCTTCAGCACCGCGAACCGCGCCCCCGACATCCGCGCCGCCGCCTCGAAGTCCAGCAGCCCCAGGGCCTCGCCCAGGTCGGCGTGGTCCTTCGCCGGCCCCGTCCTGCGCGGCGCGCCCCACGGCGTCCCGACCAGCACGTTCGCCGCCTCGTCCTCGCCGTCCGGCACATCGTCCGCCGCCAGACTCTTCTGCGCCGCCAGCAGCTCGCGCAGCGCCTTGCCGGCCTCGGCCTCGACCGCCTCCTGGGCCGCGATCTCTCCCTTCAGCCCCTCGACCTCGGCCTTCAGCCGCCCGGCCTCGGCCATGTCCTTCTTCGCCATCGCCGCGCCGATCAGCTTCGACGCCGCATTGCGCCGCGCCAGCGCCTCCTGCCCCGCCGTCTGCGCCGCCCGCAGCGACCGATCCAGCTCCAGCGCCCGGTCCACCACCGCCTGCGCATCCTCGACCCCGCGCGACTCCCACCCGCTCACGAAGGCGGCGGGATGGTCACGGATGGCGCGGATGTCGTGCATGGTCGGTCTCGGTTCGGGGCGCGCCTGCTCTAACCCCCGCCGCGGCTTCCGCCAACCCGCGCATCCCTTGCTTCGTCATCCTCCGGCGACCCCCGCGAAGGCGGCGGGAGACCGGATCAGGCGGTGCGATTATGCCGCCCGAACACCCGCGTCTGTCCGGAGCGCAGCACCAGCAGGGTGTCGAACGGTTGCTTGCGGCCGTCCGGCGTCTCCATCCCCGGCGACCCCAGCGGCATGCCCGGCGCGGTCAGGCCGATCGCCGCGGGCCGCTCGGCCAGCAGGCGGATCACGTCGGCGGCGGGCACATGGCCCTCGATCGCATAGCCGTCGACCACCCCGGTGTGGCAGGACGCCAGCGCGTCGGGCAGGCCCCGGGCGCGGCGGACCGTCCCCGGGTCCTCGACGACATGCACCGCCACCGTGAACCCCGCCCGACGCATATGCGCCACCCAGCCGTCGCAGCAGCCGCAGGTCGGCGACTTGTACACCGCCAGCTGCCGGCTCCCCCGCGTCCGGGCATGTGCCCTGCCCGCGAATGCAAACGTGGCGCCCGAAGCGATCAGAAGGCGGCGGCTGAGGGTCGGCATGGTCGTTCCTCGTGCGGGTTCCCCGTGATCCTACAGGCGGTCTGATCGCCGGGCCACCCCCGCGTCCGCGACCAACGGTCCAGCGGAAAGACGCATTGCTGCGCTGCAAATCCGCGCCCAGCCATCACATTTTCTCCAGCCAACCCGCTGTTTTCCCTGCGGATCGGCGCTTCATCAGCGTCATGAACCCGCCCTGGCGGGCCGGCGCCCTATACTGGCCTTTCACCGCGGGTCCTGGCCCGCCGCCGGTCTTTGACAACCGCATCCCCGCCGCGCCGCCGCAGGCGCGCCGATGTCGACTCTGCCGACTCCGCCACACCGTTTTCCCGCCCGTGCCGACTCTGCCGACCCTGCCACCGTGTTTTTCTTTTCACCCGGGTGAAGCCCGGCGGCCGGGTCAGATCAGCCCGGCCATCGGCGAGCTGGCGCTGGCGTACATCCGGCGCGGCATCCGCCCGGCCAGATAGGCCTCCCGCCCGGCGATCACCGCATGCTTCATGGCGCGGGCCATCCGGACCGGATCCTTCGCCCCGGCGATGGCCGTGTTCATCAGCACCGCGTCGCAGCCCAGCTCCATGGCGATGGTCGCGTCCGAGGCGGTGCCCACCCCCGCGTCGACCAGCACCGGCACGGTCGCCTGCTCGACGATCAGCCGGATATTGACCCGGTTCTGGATGCCGAGGCCCGAGCCGATCGGCGCCGCCGCCGGCATGATCGCCGCGGCCCCCGCCTCCTCCAGCCGCCGGGCCATGACCACGTCGTCGGTGCAATAGACCATGACGTCGAAGCCGTCGGCGACCAGCAGGTCCAGGGCCCTGAGCGTCTCGACCATGTCCGGATACAGGTGCGCCGTGTCCGACAGCACCTCCAGCTTGACCAGGCTCCAGCCGCCCGCCTCGCGCGCCAGCCGCAGCGTCCGCACCGCGTCCTCGCCGGTGAAACAGCCGGCGGTGTTGGGCAGGAAGGTGAAGCGGTCCGGCTTCACGTGGTCGACCAGCATCGGCTGCGACGGGTCCGACAGGTTCACCCGCCGCAGCGCCACGGTGACGATCTCCGCCCCCGCCGCCTCGGCCGCCGCCGCGTTCTGCGCATAGTCGGCGTATTTGCCGGTGCCGACGATCAGCCGGCTGCTGAAGGTCCGTCCGGCGACGGTCCAGGTGTCTTGCGGGTCTGTGGAGGCGGTCATGCGGCCTCCTCTACCCCCGGGCCCCCGCCGGGCGAAAGGGCCACGAGGTCGCGGCCAACATTTCGTTACAGGCCTTGTAAGCGGTTACAGGGCCTGCTTTCTGGCATTACGGAAGCGGCGCAGACCGCAGCGGAGGAAGCCGGATGACCATCACCCACCGTCGGCGCGTGCTCCAGGGCATGACCGGCCTCGCCGCCCTGACCGCCGCCGGCTGCGCCACCACGGCCCCGGCCCGGGCCCGCGGCGACCGTCCCAACATCATCTTCATCATGACCGACGATCACGCCCAGTCGGCGATGTCGGCCTATGGAAACACCATCCTGAAGACGCCGAACCTCGACCGGCTCGGGGCCGGCGGCGTCCGCTTCGAGAACGCCTTCGTCACCAACTCCCTGTGCCTGCCCAGCCGGGCCACCTATCTGACCGGCCTCTACTCCCACGCCCACGGCATGGTCACCAACGGCGCCGAGTCGAATTTTCACAACGAGCCGCTGCTCAATCACGACGCCACCTGGCCGGTGATGCTGCGCAGGGCCGGCTACCACACCGGCGTGGTCGGCAAGTGGCACGTCAACACCCCGCCCGCCGGCTATGACTACAGCGCCGTGCTTCCGGGCCAGGGCCAGTATTTCAACCCGCCGCTGGATGTGAACGGCGTGCGCACCCGCGGCGAGGGCCACACCGACGACGTCATCGGCGACCTGGCCATGTCGTTCGTGCGCGACCGGCCCAGGGACACGCCCTTCGCCCTGCTGTTCCAGTTCAAGGCCCCGCACCGCGGCTGGGAGCCGGCCGAGCGTTTCAGGAGCGCCTTCGCCGACGTCGACATCCCGCCGCCCCCGACCTTCATGGAGGACATCGCGAACCGCCCCCGCGCCATCCGCGCCGCCGACCTGCTGATCGCCGACATGCCCGACTACCGCAACCGCGGCGTCCGCGCCGACATGCCGGTCGAGGAACGGGCCCGCCTCAACTACCAGCATTTCATCAAGGACTACTACCGGGTCCTGCTGGGCGTCGACGAGAACGTCGGCCGGATGCTGGACCTGCTCGACGCCGAGGGGCTGAGCGAGAACACCGTCGTGGTCTACACCACCGACAACGGCATGTTCCTCGGCGACCACGGCATGTTCGACAAGCGGCTGATGTACGAGCCGTCGATCAAGGTGCCGATGCTGGTCCGCCACCCCGCCTCGATCGCGCCCGGCCAGGTCAACGCCGACCAGATGGTGCTGAACATCGACGTGGCCCCGACCTTCCTCGACTACGCCGGCCTCGATCGCGACCCGCACATGCACGGCCGCAGCTGGAAGGGGGTGGCGGCCGGCGCGCCGCCGGCCGACTGGCGCCGGGACTTCCTCTACCAGTATTTCGAATTCCCCGCCGCCCACTGCGTCCGCCCGCACCGCGGCGTCCGCGACCGCCGCTGGAAGCTGATCCACTGGGAGCTGCCGGACGAGTGGGAGCTGTACGACCTGCAGTCCGATCCGGACGAGCAGGTCAACCTCGCCGGCAAGCCCGCCCACGCCGCCGAGGAGGCCCGCCTCAAGGAACGCCTCGCCGCCCTGCGGCAGGAGGTCGGCGACGGCGACCTGCCCGGCTACGCCCCCGCCGACCCCGACGACATGCGCTTCGGCGGCTACGGCCTGCCCAATGAGGAGGCCCCGACCTGCCGCGCCCTGCCGCCGGAATGAGCCCCCTCGACGGCCCGGCGGTCCGCCGCTAGGGCTGGCCGGCCAGCCGGATCGGGGACCGTCACCTTGAGCATCGCGAAGATTTTCGGCGACCGCCGCCACGCCTGGGCGTTCTGGACGGGCTGTCTGGTGGTCACCGCCGGCGTCGCCCTGCACCTGCCCATGTACTGGATGGGGCGGCACATGGGCTTCCGCCTCGCCGGCATGCCGATGGACGCCGGCATGTGGTGGGGCATGGCCCTGATCCTGATCGGCGTCGCCCTCGCCGCCTTCGGCCTGCTGCCGGCGCAGAAGGGCGACGATGCGCCGCTGGAGGTGCTCGCCCCGCCCGAGGACGCCCCGCTGACCGGCGCGCACTGGGGCATGTGCGCCCTGCTCTCCCTCGCCCTGATCATCGACATCATGAAGCCGGCCAGCCTCGGCTTCGTCACCCCCGGCATGCGCGAGGAGTACGGGCTCACCACGGCCATGGTCGCCATCCTGCCGTTCGCCGCCCTGAGCGGCACCGTCGCCGGCTCCTTCGTCTGGGGCTGGCTGGCGGACCTCTACGGCCGCCGCGCCTCGATCCTGCTGTCCTCGGTGATGTTCGTCGGCACCTCGATCTGCGGGGCCATGCCGGACTTCTGGTGGAACGTCGGCATGTGTTTCCTGATGGGCGCGGCGGCGGGCGGGATGCTGCCGGTGGCCTACGCCCTGCTGGCCGAGATCATGCCGACCCGGCACCGCGGCCGGGCGCTGGTGCTGGTCGGCGGCGTCGGCGCGGTCGGCGGCTATTTCGCCGCCAGCGCCCTGTCGGCCTGGCTCCAGCCCGACTGGAGCTGGCGGATCATGTGGTTCCTCAACCTGCCCACCGGCCTGATCCTCATCGCCCTCAGTCCGCTGCTGCCCGAATCGGCCCGCTTTCTCCAGCATGTCGGCCGCGGCGAGGAAGCCCGCGCCATGCTGGCCCGCTTCGGCTCCCGGGTTCGGGCGGCGACGGCGGCCCCGGTCGCGGAAAGCCATTCCCACCTTCCGCCGGTGGACCGGCGGCGCCTGGCCATCACCCTCGCCCTGACCCTCGCCGCCCTGGCGTGGGGCCTGGTCAATTTCGGGGTCCTGCTGTGGCTGCCCAGCGCCCTCGTCGCCGAGGGCCGCAGCGTCGAGGCCGCCTCGGCCCTGATCGCCAAATCGACCCTGATCGCGGCGCCGACCATCCTGCTGTCGGTCTGGCTCTACAGCGCCTGGAGTACGCGCGGGGCCCTGGCCCTGATGCTTGGCGTCACCGCCGCCGGCCTGTTCGGCCTGATGCTGCGCGGCATGGGCGTCGCCGTCCTCGCCGACCCGGTCATCGCCCTCGCCCTGCTGATCGTCGGCTCCAGCGGCGTCATCGCGATCATCCTGCCCTATACCGCCGAAAACTATCCGCTGCGGATCCGAGGCCGCGCCACCGGCTGGATCGCCGGCTGCAGCAAGCTGGGCGGCCTGCTGGCCCAGGGCCTGGCCGTGCTGGCCGCCGCCCCGCCGCTGGGCGTCGCCGCCGCCGCCATCGGCGGGCTGACGGTCGCCGCGCTCGGGCTGGTCGCCGTCTTCGGCCGCGAGACCCGTGGCCGCGACCTGCGCGACCTGGAAGAACCGGGATGATCAGCCCCCGCCGACGAACTGGACCACCTCGATCCGGTCCCCGTCCGCAAGCGGCGTGGCGGCGTGCAGGGTTTTCGGCACGATCTCCAGGTTTCGCTCCACCGCCACCTTGCCGATGTCCAGCCCCAGCTCCTCGACAAGGGCCAGAACCGTCGCCGCCGCAACCTCCCGGGGTTCGCCATTGACCTGAATGCGCATGACGCTACGTCGATCTCTCCGGCGGATGGTTTGATTACCGCCACGCCTCGGCTAAAAGGCCGCTCCGAATCCGCGCGGCCGGATGTCATAACCTCGAGCGAATGCCCGAACCCTTCCTCCTCTACGTCCTGAACGGCCCGAACCTCAACCTGCTGGGGGTGCGCGAACCCGAGGTCTATGGCCGCGCGACGCTGGACGACGTCCGGGCGATCTGCGAGCGGGCCGCCGGCGGCGCCGGCGTGGTCTTCCGCCAGTCCAACCACGAAGGCGAATTGATCGACTGGATTCACGAGGCCCGCGGCAAGGCCTCGGCTCTGGTGATCAATCCCGCCGGCTACGGCCACACCTCGGTGGCCCTTCTGGACGCCCTGAAGACGCTGAGCATTCCGATTGTCGAATGCCACCTGTCCAATCCGGCGGCGCGCGAGCGTTTCCGCCATCGCTCCCATGTTTCGGCGGTCGCCGCCGGCGTCGTCTCGGGCTTCGGCCCGTTCAGCTACGAACTGGCCGTCAAGGCCGCCCTCCGGCTGGCGCAGGAACACCGCGCCGCCGCCGGCCGTTCGGTTTAGAAGGCAACGAGAGGCTCCCATGGCCGACCCCAAGACCCCCGCGTCCAAGCTCAGGAACGACGAGATCGACACCGCCCTGGTGCGGTCGCTCGCCGACATCCTGAACGATACCGACCTGACCGAGATCGAGGTCGAGCGCGGCGATCTGAAGATCCGCGTCGCCCGCGAGGTCGCCATGGCCGCGCCGGTGCAGTATGCGCCGGCGCCCGCCGCCCACGCTCCGGCCGCGGCGCAGGCCCCCGCCTCGATGCCGTCAGACCCGACGACCATCGTCCCCCGCTCCGGCGAGGAGGTAAAGTCGCCGATGGTCGGCACCGCCTATCTGCAGGCCTCGCCCGAGGCGCCGCCGTTCGTGCAGCCGGGGGACAAGGTCAAGCAGGGCCAGACCCTGCTGATCGTCGAGGCCATGAAGACCATGAACCCGATCCAGGCCCCTCGCGACGGCGTCGTGAAGGAGATTCTGGTCGGCGACGCCCAGCCGGTCGAGTTCGGCGAACCCCTCGTCCTGCTCGAGGCCTGATCCGGTGTTCACCAAGGTCCTCATCGCCAACCGCGGCGAGATCGCCCTGCGGATTCATCGCGCCTGCAAGGAGATGGGCATCTCCACCGTCGCCGTGCATTCCGAGGCCGATCGCGGAGCCATGTGGGTCCGCCTGGCCGATGAAAGCGTCTGCATCGGCCCGGCTCCCGCGGCGAAATCCTACCTGAACATCCCCTCGATCATCGCCGCCGCCGAGATCACCGGCGCCCAGGCGGTCCATCCCGGCTACGGCTTCCTGTCCGAGAACGCCCGCTTCGCCGAAATCGTCGAGGCGCACGGCATGACCTTCATCGGGCCCAGGCCCGAGCACATCCGCCTCATGGGGGACAAGATCACCGCCAAACAGACGGTGATGGAGGCCGGGATTCCGGTGGTCCCGGGCTCCGAAGGCGAGGTCGAGACCGTCGAGGCCGCCGTGAAGGCGTCGAAGGCGATCGGCTTCCCTCTGATCGTCAAGGCGGCCGCCGGCGGCGGCGGGCGCGGCATGAAGGTCGCCCTCACTCCGGACGACCTGGTCGAGGCGGTGCAGACCGCCCAGTCGGAAGCCCAGGCCGCCTTCGGCAACGGGGCGGTCTACATGGAGCGTTACCTCCAGAAACCGCGCCACATCGAACTTCAGGTCGTCGCCGACAGCCACGGCAACGTCGTCCACCTGGGCGAACGCGATTGCTCGCTGCAGCGCCGTCACCAGAAGGTTCTCGAGGAAGCGCCCTCGCCGGCCCTGTCGGCCGTGGAGCGCGCCGCCATCGGCCGGACCGTCAATGAAGCCATCGGAAAGATCGGCTATCTCGGAGTCGGCACGATTGAATTTCTTTGGGAAGACGGGGAGTTCTTCTTCATCGAGATGAACACGCGGCTGCAGGTCGAGCATCCGGTGACGGAGATGATCACCGGCGTCGACCTGGTCCGGGAGCAGATCCGCATCGCCGCGGGGCTGCCGCTGTCGTTCACCCAGGACGACGTGCATTTCGAGGGCCACGCCATCGAGTGCCGGATCAACGCCGAGAACCCCGAGACCTTCACGCCGTCGCCCGGCACGGTGAGGGACTTCCACGCCCCCGGCGGCCTCGGCGTGCGGCTGGATAGCGCCATCTACGCCGGCTATACGATCCCGCCCTATTATGACAGCCTGATCGGCAAGCTGATCGTCCACGGCCGCGACCGCGAGGAATGCATCGCCCGCCTGCGCCGGTCGCTGAACGAGATGGTGGTCGGCGGCATCGACACCACCATCCCCCTGTTCCAGAAGCTGCTGCAGGAGCCCGACATCCTGTCGGGCGACTACGACATCCACTGGCTGGAGAACTGGGCCCGGCGCCAGAAGGGCGACGCCTAGGCCGGTGGACGAGCCCGGCTTCAGCGCCAGCGCGCCGCTCGGCGGTTTCGGCCCCGAAGACCTGTTGAACTGCTACGCCGCCGGTGTTTTTCCAATGGGGGAAGGCCGCGACGATCCGCGCATCTTCCTGGTCGAGCCCGAGCGCCGGGGCGTGCTCCCCCTCGACGGCTTTCGCGTCCCCGCCCGTCTCCGGCGGACGGTCCGGAGCGGCGTGTTCGAGGTGCGCGCCGACACCGCCTTCGGCGCCGTCCTGGACGCCTGCGCCGCCCCCGCGCCGGGCCGCGAGGACAGCTGGATCAACGGCCCGATCCGCCGGCTGTACGGCCAGCTTCACGCCCGCGGCCACGCCCATTCGGTCGAGTGCTGGCGCGATGAACGGCTGGTCGGCGGCCTCTATGGCGTGAACCTGGGCGGGGCCTTCTTCGGCGAGAGCATGTTCAGTCGCGAGCGCGACGCCTCCAAGGCGGCCCTGGTTCATCTCGTGGCGCGGCTGAAGCGGGGCGGCTGGCGGCTTCTGGACGCCCAGTTCCTGACCGCGCACCTGAGCCAGTTCGGCGCCGTCGAGATGCCGCAGGCGGCCTATCTGACGCTATTGAGTTCGGCCCGCCGGCTGCGCCCGGACGCACGCTCGCTGATCGACCCGATGACGGGCCCTGAGGCGGTCGCCTACGCCTTGCAGCCGACCACCCAGGCGTCGTAGATCGGGTGCTGCAGTCCGTTGACGGCCGGCGCCGAGGCGAACATCCAGCCGCGGAAGATCTGACGCGGATCGCTCGGCTGGAGGACGCCGCGAGGCTGAATGCTGACCTCGAGATAGGCGATGGAGTCCCCGATCAACTCGTCCGGCGCCGAAACCTCGCAGGCCCGCGCGGTGAAGATCAGCGTCTTGTGGAAGCGCACCGGGCGGCCGCCGACCTCGACCTCGAAACGCATCCGTTCAGCGGTGATCTTGTCGACGGCTTCGACGACGGCCACGCGCCGGCGCTGGCGGCGTCCGGGCGGCGGCGGCGGTTCGGTCGGGGCGGCGGCCCGTTTTCGAACCTCCTCCCCGGCCTCCTCCCCGGCGGCCTCGTCCTCGTCGGCGGGCGTCTCGGCGATGACGATGACCGGGGCCGGGGGCGTGATGGGAACGGGCTGGGCCGGAGCGGGCTCGGCTTCCGGCTCGGGCTCGGGCGGCACGGGCTGGGCCGGGGGCGCCGGCTGCCGGTTGAGATCGGCGGTCGGGCTGGGCGCCGGCTGGGCGTCCTGCGGGCGGTCGCCCAAGGCCGAGGCCGCGACCACGCCCGACGCCAGCAGGGCCAGCGCCGTCACGCTCGCGAAGATCGGGCCCTTGCGGGTCATTCCGGCCGCCACGCCTCGTAATCGCCCGTGGCGGCGGGTCGGCGACCCTCCGCGGCCAGCGACCCCTGCGGCCGCCACGCCATCGGCGTTCCGGTCAGGTTCGGCAGATGATCCTTTTCCCAGGCCCGACGCGGCAGCGGCCGCTCGGTCGGCGGTTCATCAAAGGTGTAGTGCAACCAGCCGTGCCAGTCCGGCGGCACCTTGGAGGCCTCGGCGTAACCGTTGTAGACCACCCAGCGGCGGCGGCGGCCATCGTAGCTGCTGGTGTCCCTGGACTGGTAATAGCGGTTGCCGAACTCGTCCGCGCCGATCAGGGCGCCGCGCCTGGCGATGGTGAACAGCGTGCCGAGGGTCGCGCCGCTGGTCCAGCCGAAGATCTTGCCTAGCACGTCCGAATCCACTCTTTCTGGTCGCACGGGGAGGCTGGCGACGTCCGCTGATCATAGAAAGCCGGGGCCCGTCCGTCCAGCACGCCCGGCCATCGAGGTTGCTCAACATCTTGGGGGTAACCTCGCCCTGACACGCCAGATTTATTGCCAAAGCGACAGGGACCGCTAGCATCAGCCCAGCCCTGCCGAGACCGCCCATGCGACCCTCGTTCCGTTTCGCCCCGCCGGCCGCCCTAGCGCGACGCTCCCTGCGCGAGATCGAGCGACCGGACCGACTCACCGTCGTGCGCGCGCCCGACGACTGGCCCGACGTCCAGGTCGAGGCCTGGCTCGACTGGGCCGAGGCCGAAGGACTCGCCGCGGACGGCGCCGACCCCCTCGCCGACGCCTGCGCCGGATTCGCGGCGCGGCCTGGCCTCGCGAGGGGACCGGCCGGCGAACTCGCGGCGACCCTTGTTCTCGGCGTCGCCACGCCGGCGGCGCCTCCGGCCGGCGCCAGCTGGCTGGATCTCTCCGATCCGGCCGCCGGCGAGCGGCTGGGCGAGGAGATGGCCCGCCGCCGCGCCGCCCGCCTGTCGGCGAGCGCGGTGCAGGCGGCGACCAACTCGCTGGCGGCGGTCACGGACGCGGTCAGGCGCTGCGAGGGACCGGCCGGAGACTGCGCCGATCCGGCCCGGAACCCCGCCCTGGCCCGGGCCGCCGTCGCCGCCCGCCGGGCCGGAGCGACCGACGCCGATATCGTGCGCGCCATCGCCGGAGAGACCTTCGAGGTCCGACCCGCGCCGGCCCCGGCCTTCGGTCCGATGATCGGCCTGGCGGACCGCGACCTGGTGGCGGCGGGGGCGCCGGTCGCCGTGGCCGCCGCCGAAGCGGCGCTGGACGGAGACCTGGTCCTGACCTTCGATGCGGGGGATGCCCACGCCCTGGCCGAGGCCATGGCCGGACCGGCCGTGCTGATCTCGCTTCCGGCCCTGCACGCCCTGGCCGGAGACCAGCTCGGGCCGGCGCTGTCGGCGCTGGTCGGACTGTGGTCGGCGGCCTGCGGCGACGCCCCGCTGTCCTTCGGATTCGGCGGCCTGGCCGATCTGGTCCTCGGCGGCCCGGTCGACGAGGCCGAAGCCCTGGCCGAGGACCTCGCCGCCCGGGTCGGAGCCATCAGCCGCTTCAGCCTGTTCGTGGACGACGCCGACGCGAGCCTGCGGCTCGGATTGACGCCCCTGCGGACGGTCGACGTGTTCGAGACCCGCGACGGCGGAGTCGAACGCCGGCTGCGCCCCTCCCTCGCCGCGGCCATCGCCCGCGCCGGCGGGGATGTCGGCTCGGCCGAACGGCATCTGCTGGGGCGGCGCACCCTGGTCGGGGCCCCGGGCATCGACCATACCGCCCTGCGCGCCCGCGGCCTGACCGATCTCGAACTGGAGGCGATCGAGACGGCGCTGTTCCAGGTCGAACGACTGGAGGACGCGGTGCGCGCCCCGGTCCTCGATGCGGGTTTCGTGCGGGACGTGCTCGGCGTCGGCGACGACGGGGACGAATCCTTGCTGGTCCGGCTGGGGTTCACGCCCGAGGCGGCGGCCGAGGCCGACGCCTGGGCCTTCGGCCGCGGCGATCTTGCAGCGTGGCCCGAGGCCCCCGAGGCGCTGCGCCCCCTGCTCGCCGACCCGGCGGCCTTCGAGGCGCGGCTCCGCGCCGTCCTCGAGCCCTTCAGCGCGGCCCCCGACCCGACTCCGGAAGACCTCGACTGGCGCACGTCTCCGGCGCAGGCGGTCAGAGTCCTGGGCGAGGCGGCCCGCGCCGGACGCCGCGCCGTGCGCCTGATGCGCCGGCCGGCTCCGCCCGGCCGCTGGCTCGACCTGCCGGACTCCGAGCCCCCGCGGGAGCGCCGCCGGGAACCGGAGGTCCGCGCCGTCGAGAGGGTCGTCGAAAAGGTGGTCGAGCGCGACCGCACGCGCCGCAAGCTGCCCGACCGCCGCAAGGGCTATATCCAGAAAGCCGCCGTCGGCGGCCACAAGGTCTATATTCACACCGGCGAATACGACGACGGCGAGCTGGGCGAGATCTTCATCGACATGCACAAGGAAGGCGCCGCCTTCCGCTCGCTGATGAACAATTTCGCCATCGCGATCTCGATCGGCCTGCAATACGGGGTGCCGCTGGACGAGTTCGTGGACGCCTTCGTGTTCACCCGCTTCGAACCGGCCGGCCGGGTCACCGGCAATGACTCGATCCGCTCGGCGACCTCGATCCTCGACTACATCTTCCGCGAGCTCGGCGTGTCGTACCTGGATCGGCACGAGCTGGCCAACGCCGATCCCGAGGGCCTCAACGCCGACGGGCTGGGCGGCGGGGCCGGCGAGGCGGGGGCCGCGCCGGAGACCGTGCCGGCGGCGCGCTTCATCTCGAAAGGCTTCGCGCGCGGCGCGGCCCCGGACAACCTCGTGGTGCTGCCGTTCGGTCAGAAACGGGACGCGGCTCCCGGCCCGACCGTGGCCGACGAGGCCACCGCCTGCCCTGCCTGCGGCGATTTCTCGCTTCAGCGGCGCGGCCCCGGCTGGCTTTGCGACACCTGCGGCGCGGCCCCGTCGATGCAGGGCTAGCCAGGCCTCGCCCGTTCCGGTGGCCCGGGACTTGCAAGGCCGGACGGGCAACATGGAGTCCGCCATGAAACCGATCCTGACCGCCGCACTCGTCGTCGCCGTCCTTGCGGCCGGCGCGCCGGCTGACGCCCAGAACGCCAGCCAGATCGCCCGCGTCCGGGGCGGCGCCAGCTGCCCCGGCTGCAACCTGTTCCAGGGCGACTTCTCCGGCCTGCGGGCGCGGGGCGTCAACCTGGCCGGAGCCCGTCTGCGGCAGGCGACCCTCAGCCTCAGCGTCATGAACCGGGCCCGGTTCGCCAATGCCGACCTGCGCGACGTCGACGCCTACGGCGGGGTCTTTTCCAGCGCCAGCTTCGCCGGTGCCGACCTGACCAACGCCAGTTTCGTCGGCGCCTATCTGGACGGGGCGAATTTCAGCGGCGCGACCCTCAGCGGGACCAATTTCGCCGGCGCCTCCCTGGCCGGGGCCACGGGCCTGACCCAGGGCGCCCTGAACCGGGCCTGCGGCGACGAGGCCACCCGGTTGCCGGGCGGGCTGAGCATTCCGCACTGCTGAGCGGACCGGCCGCGGCCATCGACCTTACCACGATTTAAGTAGGGTTCGCGGGCCCCAGGAGGCAGAACCGGAGCGTGATCCAGAGAGCCCCGTCCCTGATCCGCCGCCTGGCGGCCGCCGGCCTCGCGGCAGGCGCGGCCACGGCCGTCCTGGCGGCGACCGCGGCGGCCGCCGAGGTCCGGCTGCAGCCGGGACAACAGGACCGCGACGTCGCCCGCCTGGTGTCGCTGGGCGGCTCGTGCAACCGCTGTGAACTGTCCGGCCGGGACCTGACCGGGGCGGCCTTTCACGGCGCCACCTTCACCAACGCCACCCTCGTCGGGGCCAGCCTGCGCGGGGCCGGGCTGACGGGCTCGAACTTCTCCGGCAGCGACTTCAGCCGGGCCGACCTCGACGGCGCGACGCTGATCGGGGCCGACTTCACCGGGGCCAGTTTCAACCGGGCCAGCCTGGCGGGGGTGGACGCCACCGGCGCGACCCTGGTCCGCGCCCGGTTCGGCGACGCCGACCTGTCGGGGTCGCAACTGATCAGCGTCAACCTGAACGGGGCGGTCCTCGACGGCGCCGATGTCAGCGACGCCGAGATGATCGCCGTCACCCTCGCCAACGTCTCGGCGCGCGGGGCCGATTTCTCGGGCTCGAACCTCGGCATGTCCAATCTGTCGAACGGGGATTTCCGCGGGGCCGATTTCTCGGGCGCGACCCTGAACGGGGCGCGACTGACCGGCGGCGCCTTCGCCGGGGCCGACTTCGCGGGCGCGGCGATGAACCGGTCCGATATTCGCGGCGCCGACCTCTCGCGCGCCCGGGGCCTGAGCCAGGCCCAGGTCGGGCGGGCCTGCGGCGACGCCGGCACCCGCCTGCCCCGCCGCCTGCGCCCGCGGGCCTGCCACGGCTTCAGGATCGCGCCGCCGCGCCCCCCGACTCCGCCGCCGCCGCCCCGGGTCCGCAATCTGGTGATGGCCGGCGGCGACCGCTGAGCAGGGACGCAGCCCCGGCGGAGGCCGGCCGCATCAGACCTTGAGCGGCAGGGCCGGCCGGATGTGCAATTCCTTGTACTGGCGTTCCGCCGCATCGGACGGGGCGCTCATCAGCAGGTCCTGGCCCTGCTGGTTCAGCGGGAAGGCGATGACCTCGCGGATGGCCGTCTGGCCGGCCAGCAGCATGACGATGCGGTCGATGCCGGGGGCCAGGCCGCCGTGCGGCGGGGCGCCGTAGCGGAAGGCGTTGAGCATGCCGCCGAACTGGTCCTCGACCACCGAGGCGTCATGGCCGGCGATCTCGAAGGCCTTGAGCATGATCTCGGCCTTGTGGTTGCGGATCGCGCCCGAGCACAGCTCATAGCCGTTGCAGACGATGTCGTACTGGTAGGCGAGGATGTCGAGCGGGTCCCTGGTCGTCAGGGCCTCCATCTCGCCCTGCGGCATCGAGAAGGGATTGTGCGAGAAATCGACCTTCTTCTCCTCCTCCGACCATTCGAACATCGGGAAGTCGACGATCCAGCAGAATTTGAACTCGTCATCCGGGATCAGGTTGAGGTCCTGGCCCAGTTTGGTGCGGGCGTTCCCGGCGAATTTGTGGAAGACCGACGGATCGCCGGCGGCGAAGAAGGCGGCGTCGCCCTTGCCCATGGCCAGCGACTTCATCAGGGCGTCGGTCGCCTCGGCGCCGAGGTTCTTGGCGATCGGGCCGCCCCAGCCGCCCTGGTCCTCCGACCAGAAGATGTAGCCGAGGCCCGGCTGGCCCTCGCCCTGGGCCCAGGAATTCATGCGGTCGCAGAAGGCGCGGCTGCCGCCCCTGGGCGCCGGGATGCCCCAGACGGCGTTGTTCGTGTCGGCGGCGAGGATCTTGCTGAACAGGCCGAAACCGCCGTCGCGGAAATGGTCGCTGACGTCCATCATCTCGATCGGGTTGCGCAGGTCCGGCTTGTCGGTGCCGTATTTGGCGATCGACTCCCGGTAGGGGATGCGGACGAAGGGCCAGGGGTCGACCCGCTTGCCGTCGGCGAACTCCTCGAACACGCCGTGCATGACGGGTTCGATGGCGGCGAACACATCCTCCTGGGTGACGAAGCTCATCTCGACGTCGAGCTGGTAGAATTCCAGCGAACGGTCGGCGCGCAGGTCCTCGTCGCGGAAACAGGGGGCGATCTGGAAATAGCGGTCGAAGCCCGAGACCATCAGCAGCTGTTTGAACTGCTGCGGGGCCTGCGGCAGGGCGTAGAATTTGCCGGGATGGAGGCGCGACGGGACGAGGAAGTCGCGCGCGCCTTCGGGCGACGACGCCGTCAGGATCGGCGTCTGGTATTCGAGGAAGCCCTGGCCGACCATGCGCTGGCGGATCGAGGAGATGACCTTCGAGCGCAGCACGATGTTCCGGTGCAGGGTCTCGCGGCGCAGGTCGAGATAGCGGTGTTTCAGCCGGATATCCTCGGGATAGTCCGGCTCGCCGAAGACGGGCAGCGGCAGTTCGGCGGCCTCGGACAGCACCTCGACCGACTGGACGCGGATCTCGATCTCGCCGGTCGGCAGGTTGGGATTGACCACCGAGGCCTCGCGGGCGACGACCTCGCCGTCGATGCGGATGACGCTCTCGGCCCGGATCCGCTCGACCGCCTCGAAGCCCGGCGTTTCGGGATGCAGCACCAGCTGGGTCAGGCCGTAGTGGTCGCGCAGGTCGACGAACAGCAGGCCGCCGTGGTCGCGCTTGCGGTGCACCCAGCCGGACAGGCGGACGGTCGATCCGGCGTCGGCCAGACGGAGGGCGCCGCAGGTGTGGGAGCGGTAGGCGTGCATGGTCGGTCGTCTTGGAATACGGGCCGGAGAGGCCGCAAATCGGGAGGCCGGAAGGGCGCATCATCCCCCCCGAAAGTCAAGGCCGGCGGCGGTTGCGGCCGGCCGGTTCGACCGGTCCCGCCCGGCCCGAAAAAACGGTGTGGCGGAGTCGGCAGAGTCGGCAAGGGCGCGAAAAAACGCTGTGGCAGAGTCGGCGGAGTCGGCATCGGCCCCGCGGGCATTCCACGACCGGACGATCCGGCCCTGTCGGCTTCGCGACTCCTGCGGCGGAGCGGCGGCGGTTCGATTGTCAAGGACCCGGGAACACAGGGGAGCATCATACCCCCGCCGTTTTCTCAGGCGGGAAGATCGGTTTCAGAAACAGCCGTCACGTTGAAACGGCGGACGAATTCCGGCTGAACCCGACTATATTTTCCCGAATTGCCAGCACAGCGTCACGCCCCGGAACGCCGAAGCATCCACAGGCGGGGCCGCTCTATTCACGGATGCCGCGGGGGGCGAGGCGGACGGGACGCGGCGTCTGCTATGATGAACGGGATGACCGCCCGCCCCTCGCCTTCCGACCAGATGCGCCTGCCGCTGCAGCGCGACCTGCCCGGGGGGGCCGCGGGGTTCGTGGTCTCGGACTGCAACCGGGCGGCGGTCGAGGCGCTGGCGGAATGGCCCGGTCTGATCGGGGGGGTGGCGGCGCTCCATGGTCCCGAGGGCTGCGGCAAGAGCCGGCTGGGGCAGGTCTGGGCCGAACGGGTCGGCGCCGTCGCCCTGCACGGAGCCGAGGCGGCGCTGATCGACCCGCTGGAGCTGGAGGGGCGGCCGGTGTTGCTGGACCGGGCCCGGGCCGTCGACGACGAGACCCTGTTCCACCTGATCAACCTGGCCCAGGCGCCGGGCGGGGCCCTGCTGCTGATTTCGCGCGAACCGCCGTCGGCCTGGTCGACCGCCCTGCCCGACCTGCGCTCCCGCCTGGACGCCGTCCGCACCGTCGCGGTCGAGGCCCCGGACGACGCCGTGCTGGCGGCCATGCTGGAGGCGCGCTTCGCCGAGCGCGGCATCCGCCCGGCCAGGGACGTCATCCCCTACCTGCTGCGCCGCATCGACCGGTCGGCGGCGGCGGCCGAGCGGGTGGTGGAACGGCTCGATGCGATGCACAGGCCGGTGACGCGGGCCCTGGCGCGGGCGGTCGTCGAGGGCGGCGGGGAAGGCGGCGACCTGTTCGGATAGCGCCCGCGGCCAAGACGGGCCGTCAAGCTTAACGAATCGTTCACCAGGGGTTCAGCCGGGCGCGCACACGCTTTCGGCCTTGTCGGGTCTGACGTCGCGGGCTCCGATGAAAGGCGACCGCGGCTCCGCAGGAAGGAGACGTTGTGATGATGAAACCTCTGATGATCGGCGCCCTGTCGCTGGCCATGGCGGCCCCCACCGCCGCCTCGGCCCAGTCCTGGCGCGGCGACCGCGACCGCGACGGCCGTTACGAGCGTTGGGAGCACCGGGCTGACCACAATCGCCGGGACGGCGGCCGCTACACCCACCGCGAACGCCATCGCGACTGGCGGCGCGGCCAGCGCGACCATTGGCGTGACGAGCACCGCTACGGCCCGCCCTACGGCAACGCCTGGGGCTATCGCGAGCAGCGCTGGCGCCGCGGCGCGGTGATCCCCCACCACTATCGCCGCCAGTGGTACGTCCACGACTACCATCGCCACGGCTGGCCCCCGCCGCCGCGCGGCTACGGCTATTACCGCACCGACACCGGCGACGTCCTGGTGGCGGCGCTGGCCACCGGCGTGGTGCTGTCGCTGTTCAACGACTGAAGCGGCCGGACCGGACACGGGAACAGGCCCGTCCGGAGCGTCCGGACGGGCCCTTAGGCGTCGGCGGCGCCACGGGAACCGCAGCTGACCGCCGGCTAGAGCAATCGTCGCTTGAGTTGACGCGCCTTCTGCTCGCTGGGCCCGACGAAAGCTGGTTCATCACAAAGGGCACAACGGGGTCACGAAGGACACAACGGGTCCGGAGAGGATGACAGAGCCGAATCCGCCGTCGATGCAGTGAGAAGCCTCTGGATCGAGGCCAGGGCCTCGATCGGATCAAGGCGGCGGACGCCGCGATTCACGACCCGCGCGGA
>NZ_CALMZS010000002.1 GCF_937870815.1 uncultured Brevundimonas sp. | reverse complement strand
GCAGCAGCCCCTGGCCACAACGCAGCTCAGCTGTCCCTAATTTAGCTGTCTCAGTTCCGGGGGTCACTCCAGGCGGCCGGCATCTGAAAGTGGTGTGTGTCCCTACTTATCCGCCCCCAAAAACCGCCATGCTTGCCCTGTCGGGCGTCCCGGCGTATCAGCCCGCAACAAAAAATACCCCCGGGAGACGCCGCTTATGGGTGAGACCCTGTTCGATTCCCCGTCCTTCGCGAACCACGAAGGCGTCCACGCCGTCTTTGATGAAAAGACCGGCCTGCGTGCGATTATCGCCGTTCACTCGACCGCGCGCGGCCCGGCCGTCGGCGGAACCCGGATGTGGAACTACGCCTCCAGCGCCGAGGCGCTCGAGGACGTGCTGCGCCTGTCGCGGGGCATGAGCTACAAGAACGCCGTCGCCGACCTCGAGATGGGCGGCGGCAAGGCGGTCATCATCGGCGACAGCCGCACCCGGAAGACCCCGGAGCTGTTCCGCGCCTTCGGCCGCGCCGTCGACATCCTCGGCGGCCTCTATTACGCGGCCGAGGACGTCGGCGTGTCGGTCGCCGACATCGCCGAGGCCCGCAAGGTCACCCCCTTTGTGCTCGGCCTGAACGACGGGCCCGGAGCCTCGGGCGACCCCAGCCCGGTCACCGCCGAGGGGGTGTTCCGCTCGACCCTGACCGTCGCCCGCCGCCTGTGGAAACAGGACGACCTGACCGGCCTGACCGTGGCGCTGCAGGGCGTCGGCCATGTCGGCGGCTATCTGGCCGACAAGCTGCACGCCGCCGGCGCGAAACTGGTCATGACCGACGTCAACACCGCCCTGCTGTCCGAGGTCGCCGCCCGCACCAAGGCCGAGGTCGTCGCCCCCGACGCCATCTATGACGCCCAGGCCGACATCTACGCCCCCTGCGCCCTCGGCGCGACGCTGAACCCCGGGACCCTCGACCGGCTGACCGCCAAGGCCGTGGTCGGCGCCGCCAACAACCAGCTGGCTACGCCCGAGATCGGCCGGATGCTGTTCGAGCGCGGCGTGCTCTACGCTCCCGACTACGTCGTCAACGGCGGCGGCATCATCAATGTCGCCTCGGAACTGAAGGCCCGCCAGACCGGCGGCCCCTACGATCCGGCCTGGGTCGAGGCCCGGCTGTCGCGCCTGATGGAGACGCTGGAGGAGATTCTGGACCGCTCGGCGACCGAACAGCGCCCGACCCACCAGATCGCCGACGCCATCGCCGAGGCCCGCATCGACGCCGCCCGCGACCGGAAGGCCGAACAGCTCAAGGCGGCCTGACGGCGACGCGGGCCGTTCCGGCCCTTCGCGTCCGTCGCTGGCCGCGCTGGTTCGTCACAAAGGTCTCGAAGGACCTCACGAAGGACACGAAGGGAGCCCGCCAGGCCTCTCTTCCGCGGGCCCTTGCCCGCAGTCGCCTCATTGCGTCTCCCTGACGGGAGCCGCAGGCCCTCCGACCCCTTCGTGTCCTTCGTGCATCTTCCTTCGTGGCCTTCGTGAGAACCTCGGCTCTCCCAAGCCATGACGCTGTGCTGGCAATCCGCGAAAACATAGTCGGATTGTGAGAGCGATCTCCCGCCTTTTCAGTCACTTCGCCGTTTCTAAAACCGATCTTCCATCCGGATAAGCCGGCGGGTGCATAATGCCGCCCGTCCTGTCGCTCCGGCAGGCGCCGGGTCTTTGACAATCGCATCCCCGCCGCACCGCCCGAGGCGCGCCGATGCAGACTCTGCCGACTCCGCCACACCAATTTTCGGAGACCCTGCCGACTCTGCCGACTCCGCCACACCGTTTTTCGGGATTTCACCCGGCTGGAACCCGCCGCCCAGCCCTCATTCCCGGCTTCGACCCGCCGGATTCGCCCCCGGCGCGCATACGGACCATCATCGCCGGAGACGCCCATTGATTCGGGCCGAGGCGACATGACCGCAACCGACCGCAAGGGCTTCGATCCGCTGCTCATCGTCATGGCGATCGGCTTCGTCGTGGCCGTCGGCGCCCTGGCCTATCCGGCCTTCCGCGCCGACCCGATGAGCGCGCCGGGCCTGGTGCTGATCTTCACCGTCGGGGCCGTGGCCCTGATCGGCCTGTTCGCCTTCGCCCGCGGCGAAAGCCGCAAGCCGCTCGGCGACACCACCGTCGAGCTGCTCGACGCCATGGCCGAGCCGGCCGCCCTGGTCTGGGCCTCCGGCCAGGTGCTGGCCTTCAACGCCGCCTGGGCCGGGGGGAACGGCGCCGTCACCAGCCTGCCCAAGGGCCGCTCGGCCGCGGCCCTCTACATGGCCTTCGCCCAGGCCCGCGCCGGCGAACAGGGCCGCGCCATCGTCGTCATCGGCGACCGTGAGCAGGAGGTGCTGATCGGCCGGGCCGGGGAGGGGCGTTTCCTCGTCCGCGCGGCCCCGGACGCCGCCCTGCCGGTGGTCACCGGCGGCGCCCCGGCCCCGGTCTCCAACGCCGCCGAGAGCCGGGCCATGGCCGCCGGGGCCCCGTTCGGCTCGGCCGTGATCGCCGCCGAGGACCTGTTCGGCGGCAAGGTCGAGGAGGCCAACGCCGCCCTCGCCGCCCTGACCGGGCCGGCCGCCGCCCGCGACGCCGCCTTCGGCCACCTGTTCGACCCGGCCCTGGTGGCCGAGGCCCGCGCCCGCCTGGCCGCCGGCTCCTCGGGGCCGATCGAACTGGTCGCCCGCGCCTTCCCGGACAAGATGCTGCACCTCTACGTCGCCCCGGAAGGCGACCGGCGGCGCATCTGGCTGTTCGACGTCTCGGCCCAGAAGTCGATGGAGCTGCAGCTGTCGCAGGCCCAGAAGATGCAGGCCGTGGGCCAGTTGGCCGGGGGCGTGGCCCACGATTTCAACAACCTGCTGACCGCCATCCAGCTGCAGCTCTCCGGCCTGCTGGAACGCCACCCGGTCGGCGACCCCTCCTATGAGGGCCTCAACGAAATCCGCCAGACCGCCATCCGCGCCGCCGACCTGGTGCGCAAGCTGCTGGCCTTCTCGCGCAAATCGACCGTCCGCCGCGAGCGCCTCGACCTCGGCGAGCTGGTCGGCGAGTTCGCGGTCCTGCTGCGCCGCCTGCTGCGCGAGGACGTCCGGCTCGAGACCGACTACGGCCGCGACCTTCCGGTGGTCCTGGCCGACAAGAGCCAGCTGGAGACGGCGGTGATGAACCTCGCCGTCAACGCCCGCGACGCCATGCGCGGGGTGGTCGAGCCCGGGGCCGGGGTGGTCACCATCCGCACCGCCCGCCTCAGCGCCGCCGAAGCCCGCGCCCTCGGCTGGGCCGCCCCGACCAGCGACGCGGTCGCCCTGATCGAGGTCAGCGACACCGGCCCCGGCGTGCCGCCCGAGCTTCTCGGCAAGATCTTCGAGCCGTTCTTCACCACCAAGGCGGTGAACGAGGGCACCGGCATGGGCCTGGCCACGGTCTACGGCATCGTCGAACAGGCCGGCGGCCATATCAACGTCTCCAACCTCGAGGGGGCGGGCGCCGCCTTCCGCATCTTCCTGCCCGAGGCCGCCGAGGCCGACCTGGCCGAGACGCCGGTGGTCGAAAAGGTGGCCAAGGCGCCGCGCGACCTCTCCGGCGCCGGCCGTATCCTGTTCGTCGAGGACGAGGCGGCGGTGCGCGGCATCGCCGCCCGCCTGCTGCGCCAGCGCGGCTACGACGTCATCGAGGCCGAGGATGGCGAACAGGCCCTGGAGCTCGCCGAACAGCACGCCGGCACCATCGACATGATGATCTCCGACGTCATCATGCCCGGCCTCGACGGCCCGGCCCTGCTCAAGAAGGCGCGCCAGTACCTCGGCGACGCCCCGGTCCTGTTCATCTCGGGCTACGCCGAGAGCGACTTCTCCGACCTGCTGCAGGACGAGGTCGGCGTCTCCTTCCTGCCCAAGCCGCTCGACATCAAGACCCTGGCCGAACGGGTCAAGCAGGAGCTCCGGGCGGCGTGACTTGCCGAAGCGCCGCCGTTCGTCGCAATCTGTCGCTTCCCGGGAGAGCCACGCCATGATCGATCGCCGCCGACTGCTTCTGACCGCCGCCGGCGGAGCCGGACTGGTCGCCGCCGGGCCGGTCCTCGCCCGCGGCGAGGCCGACGACCGCCTCGACGCCCTGCTGTCGCGCTGGTTCGACGAGGATGTCGAGCGTTCGCCTGAGGCCGCCACCAACCTCGGCCTCGACCGCGGCGAGCGCGCCCACCTGTCCTCGAAACTGTCCGACCGCGGCGAGACGGCGTGGCTGGCCGACCGTGCCGCCGCCGACGCCCGGCTGCGGGCGCTCGCGGATTTCGACCAGACCGGCCTGACCCGTCCCGGCTCGATCAACCTCGCGGTCGCCGCCTTCCGCGCCCAGACCGCCTCGACCGGGGCCTCCTTCGACTATGGCTCGGCCATCGAGGGCGGGCGGATGGGGCCCTACCTCGTCAACCAGATGACGGGCTCCTACTTCACCGTCCCCGACTTCATGGACACCCAGCACCGCGTCGAGGACCGCGACGGGGCCGAGGCCTTCCTCGCCCGCCTCGCCGCCTTCGGCCCCAATCTCGACGCCGAGACCGGCCGCATCGTCCGCGACGCAGGCAAGGGCGTGGTCGCGCCGGACTTCATCATCGACCTGACCCTGGGCCAGCTCAGGGCGCTGCGCGGCCAGCCGGCCGCCGACATGGCGATGATCCGCACCCTGGAGCGCAAGGCGACGGCGCTCGGCCTGGCCGGCTACGGCGACCGCGGCGCGGCGCTTGTCGAGACGGAGGTCAAGCCGGCGCTGGAGCGCCAGATCGCCGCCTTCGAACGCCTGCGCCCCGACGCCGTCCACGACGCCGGCGTCTGGCGCCTGCCGGAGGGCGAGCGCTTCTACGCCCACGGACTGAAATACTGGACCACCACCGACATGACCCCGGACGAGGTCCACGCCGTCGGCCTCGACCAGGTCGCCGCCATCAGCGCCGAGATCGACGCCATCCTGAAGGCCCGGGGCATGACCCAGGGCACGGTCGGCGAGCGGATCGACGCCCTCAACAAGGACCCGGCCCAGCTCTGGCCCGATACGGAGGAGGGCAAGGCCGCCCTGATCGAGAGCCTGAACCGCCAGGTCGCCGCGCTCGAGCCCATGCTGCCGCGCCTGTTCGGCCGCCTGCCCCGCTCGAGGGTCGAGGTGCGACGCGTGCCGCCGGCCATCGAGGCCGGGGCTCCCGGCGGCTACTATCAGGGCCCGCCGCTCGACGGCTCGCGGCCCGGCGCCTACTACGTCAACCTGCGCTCGACGGCGAACTGGCCGAAATTCTCGCTGCCGACCCTGACCTATCACGAGGCCTCGCCGGGCCATCACCTGCAGGTCGCCCTGCAGCGCGAGAACCAGTCCCTGCCGCGCTACCGCCGGGCCAACGGCTTCTCCGCCTACAACGAGGGCTGGGCCCTCTATGCCGAGGCCGTGGCCGCCGACGACCTCGACGTCTACGCCGACGACCCGCTCGGCCGGGTCGGCTTCCTGATGTCCTACCTGTTCCGCGCCGTGCGGCTGGTGGTCGACACCGGCCTGCATCACAAGCGCTGGAGCCGGGAACAGGCGGTCGACTACATGGTGGCGTCGGGGGCCAAGCCGGTCGGCGCCGCCAACAGCGAGATCAACCGCTACTGCGCCATGCCGGGCCAGGCCTGCGCCTACAAGATCGGCCACACCGTCATCGCCCGCCTGCGCGCCGAGGCCGAGGCCCGGCCGGGCTTCGACCTGCGCCGCTTCCACGACGCCGTGCTGGCCAACGGCTCCACGCCCCTGTCGGTGCTCGAGGACCTGATGCGGTCGTGAGACGGCGCCCCGCCCGGCCGGCGGCCGGACGGTCGGCGACGGGGTCTGCTCGGCGGCGCTAGCCGACGGTCCAGCCGTCCGCCTCGCGCAGGGCGTTGTGGATCGCCGTCGCGGCGATCGCGGCCTCGGCCCCCGCCACGGCGATCTGGTTCAGGCCGCGGACCACATCCCCGGCCGCATGGAGACCCGGCACGGAGGTCGCCTGATGGAGGTCGACGACCATGCAGCCGTCCTCGCCGACCCGCGCGCCCAGGGTCCGGGCCAGCTCCGCGTTCGGCGAGGTCCCCAGCGCCGAATAGACCAGGTCGAACACCCGGGAGGTCCCGCCCCAGGCCAGGGCCGTCACCCGGTCGCCCTCCAGCCGGACATTGTCGATCGGGGCCCGGATCAGTTCGACGCCCATCCGGCGAAGCTCCTCTTCCTCCGTCAGGGCGTCGGCCGGCCCGACGTGGATCAGCGTCACCCGGTCGGAATAGGTGCGCAGAAAGGCCGCCTCGCGCACACCCCTGTCGTCCTTGCCGATGACCGCGACCGCCTTGTCGATCGCCTCGTAGCCGTCGCAGATCGGACAGATGCGCACCAGCGCCCGCTCGATGGCCCGCTCGACGCCGGGCAGGTCGGGATGGTGGTCCGTCACGCCCGTCGCCAGCAGCACGGCGCGGGCGTGAACCTCGCGTCCGTTGAGGCGCGCCGTGAAGCCGTCGCCGTTCCGCGCCAGGACTTCGACCCGGCCGGGCTCGATGACGGCGTCGAACTCCAGCGCCTGTTCTCTCATCCGCTTCAGAATGGCCTCGCCGGCGATCCCGTGCGGGAAGCCGGGCAGGTTGTGGCTGACCGGAATCCAGCAGGCCCGGGGCGCGCCGCCGTCGGCGACCAGCACCCGCCGCCGGAAGCGCGCCAGGTAGGTGGCGGCGGTCAGCCCGGCCGGGCCGCCGCCGATGATCAGGACCTCGGGCTTGTCGCCGCTCACCGAGTCCGCCAGGTGGTCGGCCAGTAGTCCGGGGGCGTCCCCCAGCATTCGCTCATCGCCCGCTCGTTGGTCAGGACGAAATCACGGCCGGTCCAGGTCCAGGTGGAGGCGGTTCCGCAGTCGCCGACCCCCCGCCCCTTGGCGAAGGCGGTGATGGTGCGGGTTTCCGGCGCATAGCCGCCGTTGAGGGTTCCGGCGGAGGCTTCTCCCGAGGCCGACGCCAGCCGGGCCGCCCTCGGATCGCGGCCATTCGGTCCGGTGATGTACCAGTCGTGCCCCATGTTGTAGGCGCCGGCGAAGCACGGAACCGCCCAGAGTTCGGTGGAGGCGTCCAGTCTGGCCGACATCACTTCCTTTCCGACCCAATGGTCAGCGGTTTCGGCGCGGCACTCCGCCACCGCCGGCACAGCCTCCAACGCGGCGGGCAGGAGCTGGTTCTGATCGCCGAAGCCGGCCTGCGATATGGCCGGCGCAGGCGTGAGCACGGGCAGGGGCGGGGCAGGGGGGACGGCGGAGGCAGGCCGGGAACCCGGCCGGCGCAGCGCTGTCACGGTATTCACCCGGCCCTGTCGCTCGTCGATCCACAGCAGGGCGGCCGCCGCGCCGGTCAGGGAAAGCTCGTGGTCGTCTCCGATCCGGGCCGACCCGCCGTTGGCGAGCGCGCGGGCCGCTTCGAGCGCCCGGTCGTCCGGGAGTTCGGCGGCGACCGGCTCGTTGTCGGCGAGCGTCATCGGATAGTCGGTCCCGTCGATGGTCAGGGCGAACGAGCGCCCCGCTTCGACCCCTTCTGGCCAGTATCCCGCGGCGACCTCCGGACGGGCGTCAGGCCCCGGTCCGATCGCTACCCGGATCCAGCCGACGCCGCCCGAGGCCGGGCCGTAGCCGAAGCACGCGTTGCCGTTGTCGCAGACCGCGATCCAGTCCCGGAAGGCCCGGGTTTCGGAGGCCATGGCCCCCGACGTGACGGCTTGTGGGCCGGCCGCGTCCGCCGGCCCGCAGGCCGGCAGCGCCATGAGACCGCCTGCGCAGACGGCGGCCAATCGCCGGTGGTTCATCCCCGTCTCCCCATGCGCCTCGTCCCCCTCGAGCGACGATACACGCCCGACCCCGGCGAGTCGCCGCCGCCCTTTGCGCCCGCGCCCCGCCGCCGCTATACCGCCGGCCTTACTCCCCATTCCCAATCAGAGGCGCGAACCCGCATGACCAGGATCAAGGTCGCCAATCCCATCGTGGACATCGACGGCGACGAGATGACCCGCATCATCTGGCAGATGATCAAGGACAAGCTGGTCTTCCCCTTCCTGGACGTCGAGCTCGACTACTACGACCTGGGCATGGAGCATCGCGACGCCACCGACGACCAGGTGACCATCGACGCGGCCCACGCGATCCAGAAGCACGGCGTGGGCGTCAAATGCGCCACCATCACCCCCGACGAGGCCCGGGTGAAGGAGTTCGGCCTGAAGAAGATGTGGAAGTCGCCCAACGGCACGATCCGCAACATCCTCGGCGGCGTGGTCTTCCGCGAGCCGATCATCTGTTCGAACGTGCCGCGGCTGGTGCCGGGCTGGACCCAGCCCATCGTCGTCGGCCGCCACGCCTTCGGCGACCAGTACAAGGCCACCGACTTCCTGGTGCCCGGTCCCGGCAAGCTGATGATGACCTTCACCGGCGACGACGGCGCCGTGATCGAGCATGAGGTGTTCCAGTTCCCCTCGGCCGGCGTGGCCATGGGCATGTACAACCTCGACGACTCGATCACCGAGTTCGCCCGCGCCAGCTTCGCCTTCGGCCTGGGCCGCAGTTTCCCGGTCTATCTGTCGACCAAGAACACCATCCTCAAAGCCTATGACGGGCGCTTCAAGGACATCTTCCAGACGGTGTTCGACGAGGAGTTCGCCGACCGGTTCAAGGCCGCCGGCCTGACCTATGAGCACCGCCTGATCGACGACATGGTGGCCGCGGCGATCAAATGGTCCGGCGGTTTCGTCTGGGCCTGCAAGAACTACGACGGCGACGTGCAGTCTGACGTGGTGGCGCAGGGCTTCGGCTCCCTGGGCCTGATGACCTCGGTGCTGATGACCCCGGACGGCAAGGTGCTGGAATCGGAGGCCGCCCACGGCACCGTCACCCGCCACTATCGCCAGCACCAGAAGGGCGAGGCGACCTCGACCAACTCGATCGCCTCGATCTTCGCCTGGACGCGCGGCTTCTCGCACCGCGCCAAGCTGGACGGCAACGACGAGCTGGCGAAATTCGCCGCCACCCTCGAGCGGGTCGTGGTCGAGACCGTCGAGAGCGGCCATATGACCAAGGACCTGGCGCTTCTGGTCGGCGACCGGCAGGGCTGGCTGACCACCGAAGGCTTCCTCGACAAGGTCGCCGAGAACCTGACCGCGGCGATGAAGGGCTGATCGGCCCCTCTCCCCAGCGGGTGAGGGGTTTCCTGCGCGTCGGCCAGACCGGCGCGACCCCTCATCCGGCCCGCTTCGCGGCCCACCTTCTCCCGCAAGGGGAGAAGGGATGTTGGAGCGTGGCTCGTCCTGTGCATTGATGGCGGCGAACGAGGGGAAGACGGTCTTGAACACGCCATCCGACGAGCATCATCAGCCAGTCTGGGCGCGGAACGCGAAGCGGCGGCGCGGGGGCGGGGGGCTGCTCGGCAAGCTGATCCTGTTCGCCCTGTTGATGGCGGTGTTCGTCTTTTTCGTCGCGCCCGCCGTGGCCTTCTTCGGCATCCGATCGGCGGCCGAGGCGAGCGATGCCGCCGGGCTGGCGCGCCTGATCGACTATCCCGCCGTGCGCCAATCCCTGCGGCCGCAACTTGACGGTAATCCGGCGGCCTCCGCCCCGGCGCCGTCTTTCATGGAAGACCCCATCGGCGCGGTGCGCCGCCAGTTCGAGCAGGCGACGGCGGTCCCCGCGCCAGACGTCGAAGCCTATCTGACGCCCGCCGCCCTTGCGGCCCTGACCCGGGGCGAGGGCCGCTACGCCTCACAGCGCACGGACGCGGCCCTTCCGTCGCCGGACAACACCAATACGGGCGGCCCGCTGCCGAAGCCGGTCTATTGGGGCCTGAACCGGGCGCGGATGAGCGTCGCCGACGAGGGCGGGTCCGAGACCGTCTTCACCTTCGAGCGCAAGGGGCCCTTCGAGTGGAAACTGGTCCACGTCGGCCTGCCCGACGGCGTCGCGCCCGCCCCGGCGCCCGAAGCTGCGGCTCAGGCCGCCCCCATGGTCGGGCGGAGCGGGCGCAAGGCCGGCTGACTCCGCCGCCCCTTGGCGACCCTGCGCGACTCGGGCAACCGTAGCGGTAGGGAGGCGTTACGACGCCAGAGGGTTGCATGAAGAAATCACTGATCGTCGGCGTCGCCTTCGGGGCCCTGGCCCTGTTCGGAATCGCCTGGGCCGCCGCCCCTGTGCTGGCGGCGCAGTCCCTGATCCGCGCGGCCAAGGCCGGGGATGAGGACAAGATCGAGACGCTGGTCGACTTTCCGGCGTTGCGCGAAAGCCTGAAGTCCGAGCTCAACGCCGAACTGATGGCGCGCATGAGCCGCGATCCGCGCGTGGCCGACAGCGGTCTGGGCGGTCTGGGCATGATACTGGCGCCGATGATCCTGTCCGGGGCGGTCGACACCCTGGTCACGCCCGAGGTGGTGGCCCACATGGTCACCACGGCCGAGGCGCCCGATCCCACACGCCGTCCCGCGCCCGAACCGGCCGGGGACGAGTCCGATGGCGACGACATCCATCAGTCCTGGGGCTATCGCGGCCTGAACGAATTCGCCGTCACCCTGACCGACCGCGACCAGCCCGACGATCACCTGGCCCTGATCCTGGAGCGTCGGGGGATGTTCGAGTGGAAGCTGGCGGCGGTGGATTTGCAAAGTGCGCCGGCGGGTCAGCGATAGACCTCCTTGCGGTCGCCGATCTTGAGAACCAGAACAACAAGCCGCTGGTCGTGAATCTCGCAGATCACGCGGTGGTCACCGACCCGGTAGCGCCAATAGGATTTGAGCGGTCCCGACAAGGCCTGACCCAGGTCGCGGGGATTCGCCATCGCCGCAAGCCGGACCTCCAGGAAGTCCGTGATCCTGCGAGCGGTCTGGCGATCCAGCCTGGACAGCTGCTTTTCTACGACGTCGCGATATTCAATCGTCCAGGCCAAGGGACGCCCTGACTTCGGCTGAACTCAGAACCTTGTCCAGACCCATCCGAATGCGTTCGCTGGCCGCTGCGGCATGATAATAGTCTTCCAGGTTCTCTATCCCCAGGCGGAACAGATCTGGAAGCAGGGACGCCTTGGAAAAGCCGGTCTCGGTCGCCAGCCGGTCAAGCCGTTCGTCAATGTCGTCGGGCAGGTCGATGGTCAAAGACATAATGCCAGTATAGCGTATGTCGCGCTCCCCTCAACCCGCCAGCGCCGCCCGCACCGCCGTCACCCCCACCGACCGCGACCGCCCGGACCGACGGGCGCTGATCCTGGAACGGCGCGGCAGGTTCGCGTGGAAGCCGGCGGCGGTGGTCCGGACGGGACTATGCGCGCCGTCGGACATCCGGGTCGGAAGGAGTCCATCGCAGCCAGGCATTGGAGGACGCTTGGTGCAGCCGGGCGAAGTGCGAGGCCGCGTCCGCGCCGAATATCAGGGGGTCGCTGACATGGGCGTCTTCAAGCAGACCCATGACCAGGTCCAGAACCTCGGATCCGGCCAGTTCTTCACCATCCGCCAGTCGCGCGAGATGGGCGGAGAGGATCTTGCGGCGCGCGCTGGAACCGACCGGGACGTGCGCGCGTCGCTGGCGCAACGTTTTCGCCGGCGCGGGGGGGGGGGGGCGATTTCAGCCCGGGCGGCGGCGAAATCCAGAACGTCTGACCCCCGGTGAACCACGGCCTCCGACGGCGTCGGCGGGGGCGAGGCGTCGGCGGTCCGACGGACCCGCTTGCCGCATTTGTAGCAGAGATCGGCCCGATGCCTTTCGGACCAGGTCAGCTCGTGGTTGCACAATGACCTCTTCAGCCGCTTGAATACGGATGTCATGCCAGCCCCCGACCGATCACCGCGGCGACCTTTGGCGATCCGTTAGGATTTTGTCAACCAAGGTTCGGGGAGCCGGGTTCGATTCCGCGCGGCCGTGTTCGGCGGTCCCCTGGGCATTCCGCGCGTGGATTCGGGCGTGTCCATCCGAACCCGGAGGAATTGGCTTCTGGAGCCTGATCGGCTGAGGTGGACTCTCCGGGCCTTGTCGGACCGCGTGCGACCGGCCCCGATTTCGCTCTACGGCGCCTTCAGCGCCGCCCGCACGGCCGCGAGGCCCGCCTCCGCCTTCGATCCGTCGGGCGCGCCGCCCTGGGCGAAGTCCGGCTTGCCGCCGGCGCCCTGGCCGCCCATGGCGATGACCGCCGCGCGGGCGAGGTCGGCCGCATTGACCTTGCCCGACTCTGGGCCGGCGATGTCCGAGGTCACGGCCACGGTGATCGCCGCCTTGCCCTCGGTGACGCCGATCAGGGCGACGACGCCCGAGCCGACCTGTTTGCGGAAATCCTCGGCCACGCCGCGCAGACCCTTGCCGTCGACGCCGTCGAGGACGCGGGCGATCAGTTTGACGCCGTTGATTTCTTCCGGCGCGGCGTTGACCGAACCGCCTCCGCCGCCGAGGGCCAGTTGCTTCTTCAGCTCGGCGACCTGTTTCTCCAGCGCGCGGCGGTCGGCGGTCAGGGCCTCGACCCGGGCCGGGACGTCGGCGGGCTGGACCTTGAACGACTGGGCCAGGGATTTCGCCACCCCGGCCTGGGCCAGCAGGAACTGGCGCGCGGCCTCGCCGGTCAGGGCCTCGATGCGGCGCACGCCGGCGGCGATGCCGCTCTCGGACACGATCCTGAACAGGGCGATGTCGCCGGTGCGGGCCACATGCGTCCCGCCGCACAGTTCGACCGAATACGGGCCCTCGCCGGTCAGGGCGCGGCCCAGGGTCAGCACCCGCACCTCGTCGCCGTATTTCTCGCCGAACAGGGCCACGGCGCCGGCGGCGATGGCGGCTTGCGGGGCCATCATCCGGGTCTCGGCCGGCAGGTTCTGGCGGATGACGGCGTTGACCTCGTCCTCCATGCGCGCCAGCTCCTCCTCGGTCACCGGAGCGTTGTGGCTGAAGTCGAAGCGCAGCCGCTCGGAGTCGACCATCTGGCCCTTCTGCGCCACGTGGCCGCCCAGAACATTGGCCAGCGCCTTGTGCAGCAGGTGGGCGGCGGAGTGGTTGGCGCGGGTGGTCAGGCGGGCCTGGGCGTCGACGCGCAGCTGGACCCGGGCCCCGATGGCCAGCGCGCCCGAGCCGATCTCGATGCGGTGGGCGTAGAGGTCGCCGGCGTGCTTCTGCACGTCCAGCACCGTCCCGGCCCCGGTTTCGCCGTGGGCGTCGGTCCATTCGATCTCGCCCCGGTCGCCGGCCTGGCCGCCGCCCTCGCCGTAGAAGGGCGTCTGGTCGAACAGCACCTCGGCGGTCTCGCCGGCGCCGAGCGCGTCGATCGAGGCGCCGTCGCGGACGATGGCCAGCACCTCGCCCGAATCCTCGACCGCGTCATAGCCGGTGAACACCGTCGGGCCGAGCCGGTCGCGCAGCGCCAGCCATTCGCCGGCCGAGGCGGTCTGGCCCGAGCCGGTCCAGTGCTCGCGCGAGCGGCTGCGCTGGGCCTGCATGGCGGCGTCGAAACCCTCGGTGTCGACGGTGAAGCCGCGGCGGCGGGCCTCGTCCTGGGTCAGGTCGAGGGGAAAGCCGTAGGTGTCGTACAGGGTGAAGGCGGTACGGCCCGGCAGCACGCCGCCCTCGCCGAGATCGCGCGCCGCCTCCTCCAGCAGGCCCATGCCGCGGCCCAGGGTGGTGCGGAAGCGGATCTCTTCCTGTTTCAGCGTGTCCTCGATGAAGGCCTGGGCGCGGCGCAGTTCGGGATAGGCGTCGCCCATCTCCCGAACCAGCGTCGGCACGAGCTTGTGCATCAGCGGCTCGGCGGCGCCGAGCAGATGGGCGTGGCGCATGGCCCGGCGCATGATCCGGCGCAGCACATAGCCGCGGCCCTCGTTCGACGGCGTGACCCCGTCGGCGATCAGGAAGGACGATGCGCGCAGATGATCGGCGATGACCCGGTGGCTGGGGGCGCGGTCGCCCTCGGCGGCGGTGTCGGTCTCATGCTCCGAGGCCGCGATCAGGGTGCGGAACAGGTCGGTCTCATAGTTGGAGTGGACGCCCTGCAGCACCGCCGCGACCCGCTCCAGCCCCATGCCGGTGTCGATCGACGGCTTCGGCAGCAGCGAGCGCGAGCCGTCGGCGGCCTGGTCGAACTGCATGAACACCAGGTTCCAGATCTCGACCCAGCGGTCGCCGTCCTCGTCCGGGGTGCCGGGAGGGCCGCCCCATATGTGGTCGCCGTGGTCGTAGAATATCTCGGTGCAGGGGCCGCACGGGCCGGTGTCGCCCATCGACCAGAAATTGTCCGAGCCGGCGATGCGGGCGATCCTCGATTCCGGCAGGCCGGCGATCTTCCGCCACAGGTCGAAGGCCTCGTCGTCGTCGATATAGACGGTGGCCATCAGCCGCTCGGCCGGGATGCCGAACTCCCGGGTGACCAGGTTCCAGGCCATCTCGATGGCGTGTTCCTTGAAATAGTCGCCGAAGGAGAAATTGCCCAGCATCTCGAAGAAGGTGTGGTGGCGGGCGGTGTAGCCGACATTGTCCAGGTCGTTGTGCTTGCCGCCGGCGCGGATGCATTTCTGCGAACTGGCGGCGCGCTTGACGGCGCGCGTCTCCTGGCCGGTGAAGACGTTCTTGAACGGCACCATGCCGGCGTTGACGAACAGCAGGGTCGGGTCGTTCTGCGGCACCAGCGGAGCCGACGGGACCTTCTCGTGGCCGTCGGCCGCGAAATAGTCGAGGAAGGTCGAGCGGATCTGGTTCAGGCTGGCCATGGTTCGTCGCGTTCGGCTTTGGGGAGATCGGGCGTCATATAGAGTTTTCCCGCCCCGCGCATCACCCCGACGTGATCGTCTGAGCGAGGTTGGCCCGATCCGGGGGAACGTACCGCGCGGCGGCGGCTAGCCTCGGCGCCAGCGCCGTCTCTAAGAGGGTCATGGCATCAACCATGAAAGCGATCATATTCGGCCATTGTTCGGCGTCGAAGACGTTGGCTGGCCGTTCCAGTTTGATGCGGCAGGCCCGGCGGTTGTCTAGTCTCTCCCATTCGAGAGGGTGACCGATCTCGCGCTCGATCGCTGTTCGATCCGCGTGTAGCTGATCGAACAGCGCCTCGTTTTGCGCCTTGTCCCCCCGGTCGATATAGAGTTCCGCCCGTCCATAGTGCTGGGTGGCCCCGAAGTTGAAGCCGACGCCGCGCACGCCGGAGCCTGCGCTGATCCAGCACTCCTTACCTGGCGAAATGCTTTGATACAGCGTTGAAGCGGTGGCGTTCATCGCCCGGATGACTTCGGTCCAGAACTGTCGCCTGAGGGGGTGACGGCGCGCTTCTTTTTCCAAGCCCTCGACTTCGTCTTTGGCCTTGTCCGCCAGACCGATCGTGAATTCTTCGGTGTCCTTGGTCGGAATGATCTGGTCGATGCTTAGAAAGAGCTCCTCGCCCATGGCGAAGGGGCTGGCTCGAAAGCACTGGATCCGGACCCGGAAGTTACTGAGCCAGAGAACCGTGGAGGTGACTTCCCTGCGAAAGTTCGCCGCCACCAGAATGATCCGTTGGCTGACGCCCTTGTTGAGAGTCAGATCATCGTATTCTTCATCGAAGAAGGCGCACAGAGCCTCCTCCGCAGACTGACCGTCACCACAACGCTGGAGATAGTCCTGAAAGATGTTGCGGATTTCATCCTTGGTCATCGCCGCGCAGTAGGAGGCGTATTTCAACGCCTGCCAGGTCACGTCACGACCGGTGTCATCCAGCTTGTTTTCGATGATGACCAGCGAGCCCTGCTTGTCGAGTGCGAGAAGGTCTAGCCGTTCGCTGGTGTCGGAGAAGCCCGCAAACTCCTTCTGGATGACCAGCAGATCCTCGCCGAGAGCCGACGGTTCTCGCGCGATCCACTCCTGAAGATGCGCCCGCTCGCGAAATCCCAACTCCTTGAAAGAGACGGTCCTCAGAGCTTGAATAGTGTTGGTCGGTCGATCGATCCTGTACATGGCATGAGCCTATCAGGGGTTGAGATTGCCGCGCCAGAACTGTCGCTGGGAGAAGTGAAAAAAGGCCGCCCGACCCCGGGTGGGAGGTCGGGCGGCCGCTCCGTCCGGCCCGGCCCGTCGGGGTCGGTGGCGGGTCGGCGGACCCGGCCGGAGAAGTCTGTTCCTCCCCGACGGGGGAGGGGGACCACGCGCAGCGTGGTGGAGGGGGGTTGATCACAAAGGCCGGCGTCGGGGGCGGCCCCCTCCCCGACAGGGGAGGAATGTCCGGATCAGCCCTCGAGGTCCTGGCCCTCGTCGGGTTCGGGGGCGCCCAGCAGCTCCTCGGCGATCTTGCTGGTCGAGGCGCGCACGGCCTTCTCGATCGAGTCGGCGATGTCGGGATTGGCCTTGAGGAAGGCGCGCACATTCTCGCGCCCCTGGCCGATGCGCTGGCTGTCGTAGGAGAACCAGCTGCCCGACTTCTCGACGACGCCGGCCTTGACGCCGAGGTCGATGATCTCGCCCAGTTTGGAGATGCCCTCGCCGTACATGATGTCGAAGATGACCTCGCGGAACGGCGGGGCGACCTTGTTCTTGACCACCTTGACCCGGGTGGTGTTGCCGACCACCTCGTCGCGGTCCTTGATCGCGCCGGTGCGGCGGATGTCGAGGCGGACCGAGGCGTAGAATTTCAGCGCGTTTCCGCCGGTCGTCGTCTCCGGCGAGCCGTACATGACGCCGATCTTGTGGCGGATCTGGTTGATGAACAGGACGATGCACTGCGACCTGTTGATCGAGGCGGTCAGCTTGCGCAGGGCCTGGCTCATCAGCCGGGCCTGAAGGCCGGGCAGGCTGTCGCCCATCTCGCCCTCGATCTCGGCGCGGGGCGTAAGCGCGGCGACGGAGTCGACCACCACGATGTCCACGGCCCCCGAGCGCACCAGGGTGTCGACGATCTCCAGCGCCTGTTCGCCGGTGTCGGGCTGCGACACCAGCAGGTCGTCGAGATTGACCCCCAGCTTCTGGGCGTAGCCCGGATCCAGAGCGTGTTCGGCGTCGACGAAGGCGGCGGTGCCGCCGGCCTTCTGGATCTCGGCCACGGTGTGCAGGGCCAGGGTGGTCTTGCCCGAGCTTTCCGGCCCGAACACCTCGATGACCCGGCCGCGCGGCAGGCCGCCGATGCCCAGCGCCATGTCGAGGCCGAGCGAGCCGGTCGAGACCGACGGAATCGCCTCCAGCGCCGCGCCGCCCCTGCCCAGCTTCATCACCGAGCCCTTGCCGAAGGCGCGGTCGATCTGGGCGATCGCCGCCTCCAGGGCCCGCTGCTTGTCGCCGTCGTCCTTGCCGACCAATTTCAGATTCGCCTGCGCCGCCACCTTGCCGCTCTCCCTTGCCATGATTCCCGTTCGATACCCTGGAGGAGAGGCCCGCCTTCGGCCCGATGACCGTGACCCGCTCCCTTTGTGAGCGGCACTATGTGCACGGTTTGTTCCGGTTGCCAATATGTTCTTTTTGGAACGGCGGAGGGATGCGTCCGATTTTGACGCATGGGGGGCGCGCGCGGCGCCCCCGGGCGTATAGGCGCAGATGGCCGACGTCGGCGAGGCGGGCGTTGCGGATGGGCAGGACGGCGGGCTTGGAGGGCTTGGCCATGCGCCCTGAACGTATGTCGCCGCTCCGGGATCGACCCTGTGTCCGGCGATCGGGCGGGTCACCTTTGATCGGCCAGGTTAGGGTCGAACTATATCTGCTTTTTGGCCGATCACTCGACCGTCCGGCCGGGTCTCTTCGAACGCGCAGGTGACTCGGAGCGGCGGCCCGATCCGGCAGTGGCGCGATTCAGCCCGGCTCGAGGTCGGCCTCAGCCGCTATTGCGTCCACGGGACCGTCGAAGGCGATGAACAGCACACAGGCCTCGTCGCTGACGCAAACCGCGCGATGGGGCAGACCGGCCGGGCCATAGGCATAGGTGCCCGGCCTCAGCGTGGTCTCTTCAGCCCCGCGATATTTCACCGTCAGCCGGCCGGCAGCGAGCATCATGCGCTCGGCGCTTGTGTGGGTATGATAGGGCAGCGCCTGGCCAGGGGCGACCCGCAGCAAGACGTCGGCGCCAGGCGCGGCTGGATCCCCGTGCAAGATCGTCAGCTCGCAGCCGACAGGGAACACGGCGGGACAGGCCGACCAGGCAATGGAGGCATCGTCATGGCCGACGGCCAGGGGACGCTCGGGAGCCTGGGCCGATGCGGCGACAAGCAGTCCGGCGGCGGCGAGCAGCAGGGGCGTTGCAAGGGTCATGTCAGGTCTCCTGGGGTTGAGGGAGGGGTTGGCTGCCTGAATCGCAGGAACAACTCATCGGCCTGCACCGCTACAGCTCTGGCGGCGAACAATCACACTGCTTCCGCGCTCGCCAGGCCGTGGACATCTGCTGCGGTCAGGGTCTTGCCGCCGATGCCCCAGTCGCCCTGCTCGATCTCCTGGACGCGGACCCAGGTGACGCCGCGCAGGGCTTCGCCTTCCACGGCGACCATCGCGTCCGTGACCTTTTCGATGAGGTCGCGCTTCTGGCCGGGAGTAAAGACGTCCTTGATGACGTCGATGGTCACGAGGGGCATGCGGATTCTCCTGATCGCAGGGGGCGCGGGCCTTGATCACTGGAGACTAGCAAGGTGCGGAGCGCCGGACTTGCAGGAGTCCGGGAGATTTTCTGGAGATTTCCGGAGCCTCGGATGTAGGGTGGCGAAGGATGATCTACGCCTTCGAAGACTATCGGCTGGACATCGCCGCGCGCGAACTTCGTCGGGGCGCGGCGATGATTCCGGTCGAGCCGCAGGTGTTCGCCCTGCTGACGCTGCTGGTCGAGAACCGTCAGCGCCTCGTCAGCCGCGAAGAGATCATCGAGAAGGTCTGGAATGGGCGAAGCGTGTCCGAGTCGGCGCTCGACAGTCGGATCAAGTCGGCTCGGCAGGCGATTGGCGACGACGGCCGGGCGCAGCGACTGATCCGGACGCAGCATGGCGTGGGTTTCCGGTTCGTGGGCGCGGTTACGCCCCGGACGGAGGCCGCCGTGGTCGCGGAAGGATCGGCCGGGTTGGAGGAGGAGTCAGACCCCGCGCCGTTGCGCCCTTCCATTGCCGTGCTGCCCTTCTCGCTCGTGGGAATCGCCGGGCCCTATGGTGCGATCGCCCATGCCCTGCCGCACGACCTGATCGTAGAGCTGTCGCGTTTGCGGTGGTTGTTCGTCGTAGCGCGCGCCTCATCGTTCCAGCTCCGCGGCGCCGCCCTGACGCCCGCCGCTGTAAAGGCGGCGCTTGGGGTCAGCTATTGCCTGTCTGGCGTCGTCGAGCTCGAGGCGGACGGACTGACGGTCAGGGTGGAGCTTTGTGAGACCGCCGATGGCAGCGTGCTCTGGAGCGAGAGGTATCGGAGCAGCGTGGGCGGCGTGCATGAAATCCGCGAGGAGATCAGCTGCGCCGTCGTTGCCGCGCTGGAGCTGCAAATACCGCTGGAGGAGGCGCGGCGGGCGCTGAAGACGCCGGAAAATCTCGACGCCTGGGCTGCCTATCATCTCGGCCTGGGGCAGATGTACCAGTTTAGCCGTGACGGCGCCGAGCGCGCCGCGACGCTGTTTGCGCAGGCTATCGATCGGGAGCCGGGATTCGCCCGCGCCTTCGCAGGCCTGTCGTTCGCGCATTTCGAGGGTGCATTCCTGCGGTTCGCCAGCGATCGGGCGGCGGCGGCCCTGTCGGCCCGGCGCTTCGCCGAGCGCAGCCTGGAGCTCGATCCGCTCGATCCGTTCTGCAACCTGGTGATGGGCCGAGCGGCTTGGCTGACGGGAGATCTCGAGGGCGCGCTGCCGTGGCTGGATCGCGCGGTAGAGCTCAATCCCAACTATGCGCAGGGCAAGTACTCCAGCGCATGGACGCGGACCTTGCTCGGCGAAGGCGGGAACGGCCGGGCGCTCACCGACGCGGCAATGTCGCTCAGCCCGCTCGATCCATTGCGCTACGGAATGTTGGGTGTTCGGGCCTTTTCGCACCTCGTTCTGGACGAGCGGGCGGAAGCGGCGTCATGGGGGGAACGCGCCGCCCGTGCGCCGCACGCCCATCCATTGATCGAACTGGTCGCCGCCGTCGGCCATGGGCTTAACGGCGACCATGAATTGGCCCGGGCTTGGGCGAACTCGGCGCGGAAGCGCCAGCCGGGGATAGGCGTGGCGGATTTTCTGGAGGCGTTTCCCTTTCGCGAGGCCGAAGTCCGCAACCGGATCAGCGGCACGCTTCGAGGCTTGTAGCGTCCTCCGGCGCAGAGCGCCGCCAATCGTCAGCGCTGCGCAACCGCGCTCCACGTCAAAATCGGTCGTACGATGGTACGGGGACCTTGCGCTAACAATCGGTTGGTTGCCAATATGTTCTTTTTGGAACGGCGCGGACGGAGGGTGGGGTACGACCAAATTTGACGTATGGTTGGCGGGCTAGGCGCCGGAGGCAAGCCGGCTCATAGATGTCGCCGTGGTGGTGGGAAGGCGGATGTGAGCCTCATCCTGGCCAGCGTCTGCATCGCGCCAGAAGCGGTCGGACGCCGCGGCCGAAGAGCGGACCTGCGGAAACAGCGGAGGCGGTGCTGTCAGTCCAACGGCGCCCCCTCCTGGTCCGGGGTGGATGGGACAACGCCGGGAGTCCGGAAAAACACGTCCGCGGGCGATCCATGTTCCGGTAGAATATAGACAACGCCCATTGTGCGGTTGAACGCAGGCTCCACGACCTGCTCGTAGAACTTCACCGGCACATTCACGCACCCGTATGAAATCCGGTTGTCTTCGGCCGAGGCCGTGGCCAGGCGCTGCAGGCGCCGGTCCGCCGCCCGGGTGGTGATGACCGGATGCAGGGACAGGGCCGCGTCGTAGTCGATCCATAGAATGCCGTTGCCGCCAAGGTTCTCGCCCAGCGAGGCCAGGAACCGCCCCGCCGGCGTGATACGTTCCTGCGGCAGGATGGCGGACAGGGGGCGGTCCCCTATGCCCGGGGGCGATACGTCGCCGGGCGCCAGCCCCATCAGGGCGGGAGCGGCGCCGAGCAACCGTCCCTCGCCATCGTAGGCCAGAACCTGTGCATTGATCTTGTCGATGACCAGAAACGGAAGTCCCTGATTGTCGGCCGTTTCACGCACCCAGGCCGCGACTTCGTTCGCGATGGAGGAGCCGGTGGCATCCGCCGCGCCGTCGCGGTCTTCGGGCGAGTAGGCATGCTCGTCAGCCAGGCAGGCCTGGGCGAACGCGAGCCCCACGACCAGTCCCGCCGCGGTCGCGCATCGTCCGATCATGCGGCCCCGGGACCCACGCCGACAAGGCTCCGGGCGGGAGACAGACCTCGGGAGTGGGCGCACCGGGGCCGGCATGGTCAGTTGCGATCCTGCTTGCGGGGATAGACCGGGACCGGCGGAGGGGGCGGCAGGACCCGCGCGGCCGGCGCCGGCGCCTCGACCACCTCCTCGACGGGCGGAGAGACGGGAGCCGATTCGTACGGTGGCAGCCGGACGCCGCCATCGACCACCTCGAACGACAGGTCCGGCGACGGAGCCGGTCGCGAAGGCGGCGTCACGATCGGGTAGATCGCCGTGGGCGGGGGCGCGACCGGCGACGGCACGGGCGGCGTGACCGGAGGCGGCGGCGGCGGCGGAGGCGGCGACACCGGGATCACCGGCGGCGGAGGCGGCGGAGGAGGCGGCGACGGCGGAGGCGGCGACACGGGCGGGATCACCGGCGGCGGAGGAGGCGGAGGAGGAGGAGGAGGAGGAGGAGGAGGAGGAGGAGGAGGAGGAGGAGGAGGAGGAGGAGGCGGCGGCGGCGGCGGCGGCGGCGCCGGCGCGGCGGTGGCGGCGGCGGCGGTCGAGGCGGCGCCC
>NZ_CALMZS010000001.1 GCF_937870815.1 uncultured Brevundimonas sp. | reverse complement strand
TCAAAAAAGTCCTGCAAAAGATGAATCTATAAAGATGCTGGATGCTAGATGCTGGATGTAAGTTTCCTAGCATCCAGCATCTTTTTTTGAAGAGAGGACAAGATGGAACTGGACACGTATCAACACAAACGGGATTTCAAGCAAACCACCGAGCCGAAAGGGCACGTTGCCCGGCGCACGCAATATTGGTTCGTTGTGCTGGAGCATCACGCAAGTACGCATTTGCACGTCGTGGCCGTGTTGCTCTTTGGGAGTGGGGCGCAAGCGCAGACCTATTATGAAGAGTGGCGGGGGCCAACTCTTGGAGGAGTTTGGCGTGGTGACAGGGGTACTCCGGTCGCTGTGTCGGTACCGGAAAAAGCTGGCCTTGAGCACCGCGGTGCGCGCCGCCGTGACGCGCGAAATCAACTACTTACTGATCAACGCCCGGTTTTGTCGCAGCGGGATGCGTTGGAAACGGGATTCAGGGGCACTCCTACTGCAATTACGAGCCATCAAGCTCTCGCAACAATGGGAGGGCTTCTGGGCCACCGTGATGCAGGGCGCGACTTAAACGGTACATCATGGTGATCTCCTACCCGAAGAAAACACACCTCGCGGAGATACACTCATTTTGCGCTTCTTCTCTTCATCCGAACCATCCCAGGTGAATTTCACGCCGGACACCATCTGTCCATCCTTGTCATAAGCCAGCGCTGCAAAAACGACTTTTTCGCCGGTGTGAATCGTCACATCGCGCGGAGAAATTTCGAGGCGTGCAACTTTGCGATCCCCGTCGGCTTGTTTCTCCTGCACGCTTGGGGCGGGCGGCGTGTGCGGCGGGGGCGGCGCCTTCCGGGTCGACAACCTGGGCTATCTGAAGAACACCGCCGGCCTCTATCTTCAGGGCTGGCCGGTCGATTCCGACGGCAACATCAACGCCGATCCGTCCGACCTGAACCGGCTGCGCACCATCAATGTCGGCCAGGTGGGCGGCACGGCCGAGCCGACCACCCGGGTGCAGCTGAACGCCAACGTCAAGTCCAGCCAGGCCGTTTCCGCCGAGGCCGCGGACGCCGCGGCCGTTCCCGTCGGCGCCAACGCCTACGACCCCGCCACCAATTCCATGGCCATGTGGGACCCCGAAACCGGCGACGGCGTGAAGCCGGATTTCGAGCTGACCATTCCGGTTTCCGACTCCAAGGGCGGCCAGCGCACCGTCGCCCTGGCCTTCCTGAAGAGCACCATTCCGAACCAGTGGTACGCCGAGATCCGGGCTGTACCGGCCTCGGACGTCATTACCGGGGCCGGCCTCACCAACGGCCAGCTCAAGACCGGCCTCGTCGCCTTCACCCAGGACGGAAGGCTCGACATCGCGGCCATGCAGGCCATGGGAGCCGCCGCCCTGTTCCCCGACCCCGCCGCCGCCACCCTCACCTTCGGCTCTTCCGACAGCGCCGCCCCGGCCGCCGGCGCCTTCAACTGGGCCGCGGGCCTCGGGATCGACGACCAGGCGCTCACCTTCGACCTGTCGGCCTCGGCCGGCGGCCTGACCCAGTACGACAGCGCCTCTGTCGTCCAGGCCGTGCTGACCAACGGCACCGCCTTCGGCAACCTGTCCGAGGTCAAGATCGACGACACCGGCTATGTGACCGCCATCTTCGACAACGGCGTCACGCGCCGCATCGCGCAGATCGCCCTGGCGACCTTCCCCAGCCCCGATGCGCTCCTGGAGTCCACCGGCAACGCCTTCCGGGTCAGCCAGGGTTCCGGCACCTACAACCTGAAGGCCGCCGGCACCGGCGGGGCGGGAACGATCGGATCGTCCCAGCTGGAGGCGTCCACGGTCGATCTGTCGGCTGAGTTCACCGGCCTGATCACCACCCAGCGCGCCTATTCGGCCTCATCCAAGATCATCACCACGGCGGACGAGATGCTGGCCGAGCTCATCAGCATCAAACGCTGATCTGCGAGTAAGGGGCCGTAAACCTCAATGGAACGTTTGTTGAATATTGAGCCAGTGGACGGAGGGCATTTTAGGTTTTCCTTCACCACGACGCTTAAACGGCCCTTAGCCGCCGACCGCTACGGTTCGAACCTGGTGATGGTGGTCAATGAGGCATAAGCCCATGTTGCAAGAGCGACGCCTTAATGATGAAGGCGAACAGTATGTGGTCGGCCCGACGGGCACGCCCCTGACCCTGCACGACCTTCCGCCGGCCAATACCGACCGGTGGGTGATCCGCCGCAAGGCCGAGGTCGTGGCCGCCGTCCGCGGCGGACTGATCAGCCTGGACGACGCCCTGGCCCGGTACCGCCTGACCGCCGAGGAATTCCTGGCCTGGCAGAAGGCCATCGACAAATGGGGCATGCAGGGCCTGCGCACCACCCGCATCCAGCACTACGGCCGCGGCAGCTAGATTCACTCCCCGAAGAGACGACGGCCGCTTCCGGCGACGGGGGCGGCCGTTGTCGTTTCCGGACCGATTTCCGCCGGCCTCGAAATCGCGCGGCTTTGTCGCTAGATAGCGCGCCATGACCCTAGCCGAGGACATCTGCCCGGTTCCGACCATCGCCCGCCCCGACATGGATGCGGCGATCGAGGCTGCGCGCGCCGCGGTCGGCCTGCCCGCCGGCGCCCGGATCGTGGCCGCCATGTCCGGCGGGGTCGACTCCACCGTGGTCGCCGCCCTGCTGCACAAGGCCGGCTATGACGTGGTCGGCGTTACGCTGCAGCTCTACGACCACGGCGCCGCGCTGAAGAAGAAGGGCGCCTGCTGCGCCGGCCAGGACATTCACGACGCCCGACTGGCGGCCGAGACGCTGGGCATCCCCCACTATGTGCTGGACTATGAAAGCCGCTTCCGCGACGCCGTCATCGACCAGTTCGCCGACAGCTACCTGGCCGGTCAGACGCCGGTGCCGTGCATCCGCTGCAACCAGACGGTCAAATTCCGCGACCTGCTCGACGTCGCCCGCGACCTGGGCGCCGAGGCCATGGCCACCGGCCACTATGTGCGACGCGCCGTGGTCGACGCCCGCCCGCAGATGCGCAAGGCGGTCGATCCCTCGCGCGACCAGTCCTATTTCCTGTTCGCCACCACGGCGGAACAGCTCGACTTCCTGCGCTTCCCTCTCGCCGACCTGGAGAAGCCCCAGGTGCGCGGGGTGGCCGCCGAACTGGGCCTGCGCATCGCCGCCAAGCCGGACAGCCAGGACATCTGTTTCGTGCCGAACGGCGACTACCGTTCGCTGATCGACAAGCTGCGCCCGCAGGGCCGCGAGCCGGGACAGATCGTGCACATGGACGGTCGGGTGCTCGGCTCGCACTCGGGCATCACCGACTATACGATCGGCCAGCGCCGGGGGCTCAACGTCGCCGTGGGCGAGCCGCTGTTCGTGACCAGGCTCGATCCCGCCAGGCGGCGCGTGATCGTCGGCCCGCGGGAGGCCCTGCTGACCTCGGCGCTGACGCTGGACGAGACCAATTGGCTGGGCGACGAACCGTCGATCGCGGCCGCCGCCGAAGCCGGGGCGCGCGTGCTGGCGCGCGTCCGCTCGACCCGGCCGCCGTCGCCGGCCCGCCTGGGCCTGGTCGAGGGCGCGGTGTCGGTGACGTTCGACGCGGGCGAGGAAGGCGTGGCCCCCGGCCAGGCCTGCGCCCTCTATGATACGACCGATCCCGACCGGCTGCTGGGCGGCGGCTTCATCAGGACGACACTGGCCGTCTCCGCCTGAGAGCGATATTTTGGCACCTTGCCCGCCAATTGCGGGCCGCAACCGGAGAGGAGCGCCGCCATGCGGGACGACGGCAAGCTGGACTATCTTGAATTGCCGGGCGGCGACCTGCCCGCGACCAAGACCTTCTACGGCTCGGCCTTCGGTTGGAAGTTCATCGACTACGGCCCCGGGTACGCGGCTTTCGACGAAGGGCTGGACGGCGGCTTCGATGCGCAGGCGGAAGCCACGCGCATGCCCCTGCCGGTGCTCTACGCACACGACCTGGAGGGCATGCAGGCCAGGATCGAGTCGGCGGGCGGCGCCGTCGTGCGGCCGATCTTCGCCTTCCCCGGCGGACGCCGGTTTCACTTCCGCGATCCGGCCGGCAACGAGCTAGCCGTCTGGTCCGAGAGCTGAAACAGCCCACCAGGAACTGCAGCGGCCGCAGCCTGTTCTGCAGGCTGATGAGGGTGACGGCGCTCGAAACTCCCGCGCAAATCTCGCCGTCACCCGGCGCGCTGGTCTGAAAGCGAAGCGTCCCTCACCGTCGTAGCGCCCGATGTGCAGCGCCCGGAGACACAACCCTTCGTCCAGGGTCTCGAGCCCGGGAGTGGGGGAAGCTTGGCCAGTTTGCTCTTTCTTCGGGCCCTGCTTCGATTGTAACGCCCGGATCAGTTGAACAAGGACCGCCTGAGCTCTCCGGCCAATCGAATGCCGTTAGAGCGGGATCATTTTAGGCGGAAGCGTAGCCGGCGTTGACGATGTAGTTCTTGCATTCGTCGGGCGGGAACAGGGTGAGCAACTGACCGATGCGGTTCCAGGTTCGCTCTCGCGAGCGTTCCCGGGCCTTTCGCAGCAGGTGTTTGAGCTTTGAGAAGACCTGTTCGATGGGGTTGAGGTCTGGGCTGTAGGGCGGCAGGAACCACAGCCTGGCCCCGGCGGCGCGGATCATGGCGCGGACGGCCTTGCCCTTGTGGCTGCCCAGGTTGTCCATGACCACGATGTCGCCGGGCCTCAGCGTGGGCACGAGCACCTGTTCGACGTAGAGGCGGAAGATCGCGCCGTTGATCGGTCCGGGGAAGACGAAGGGCGCGGTGACGCCGTCCTTTCTGAGGGCGGCGAGGAAGGTGGAGGTCTTCCAGTGGCCATGCGGAGCGTAGCCGGGCAGGCGTTGACCGCGACGGCTCCAGCCCCGCAGCGGAGCCATGTTGGTCTTCACCCAGGTCTCATCGATGAACACCAGCCGGTCCGGATCGAGGCCGGCCTGCAACGCCTTCCATCGCTTGCGACGCCGCGCCACGTCGGGACGCGACCGTTCATCGGCGACGGATGTTTTTTTTATAGCTCAGCCCCTCGGCGTGGACGAAATTCCGGATCGCGCCATAGCTGGCCCGGGTCCCCCGCTCGGCCAGCTCCGCCTGGAGCCCGCGCAGCGTGACGTGGGCCTCGGCCGCCACGCGGGAACGGATATAGGTCTTGTCATCGGCTCCCAGCACAGGTCGGCGATTGCCGCCCATCCTGGCCGGAGCCACGCTGCCCGTCGTTCGCTGGCGCTGCGACCACTTCACCACCGACGACACGGCGACCTGAAGGGCGGCGGCCGCGGACCGCATGCTTTCACCCGCAGCAAGCCGAGCCATCGCCCGTTCACGGATATCCATCGACAAGGGTCGGGTCATGCCTGCCAGCCTCCCATCCGGCAGACACAGCGAATCAGAATTCGCCCAACGACGGAATCCCCATCCGATTCAGAACAATGTGATCCCGCTCTAGCGCGCGTCCACCGACTGGGCGATCCGTTCGGCCAGGGCGCGGTCGGCGCCTTCGAGGCTCATGGTCCAGACGTGGATTTCGCGCGGCGTCGCGCCCTCCCTCTGGAACAGGTGTTCCCGGGCGCGGCGGACGCCGTCCTCGGTCGAGACCACGGAGGCGCGGCCCGCCGCCTGGAGCACCTCGCCGCTGTAGATGGGAAACTGCGAGGCGGGGCCGGCGTAGATCATGGCGAACGAGCGGCCGCCGCGGCGGATGGTGTAGATGCGGAAATCGGGGCCGGGGCGGCCGGTGACGATCTCGAAGCCCGGCGGCAGGTCGACGGTGAACGGCAGGGCGGCCCGGGCGGCGGCGTCCAGCACGGTCACGGCCGGAACCGACGGCGGCGGGGGCGGCGCTTCGGCGGCGGGGGCGGGGGCCGGAGCGGGCGTCGGAGCCGGGAGCGAAGGCGCGGGCGCCGGTGGAACCGGATGCGTCGACGCCGCCGCGGTCGGAGGCGGCGGCGTGACAGGGCGGGCCGGAACCGGGGCGGCCGCAGGCGCGGCGACGGCAGCCGGCGCCGGCGTGGCGGCGGGGGTGGGGGTGGGGGTGACCGGCTCCGGCGCGAGGTAGGTCGCCGGGCGCGGCGGGCCGCTGTTGAGACTGCTGGTGATGTCGGGGCCCGGCGGCGTCTGCGGCGGGCTTTGCGGCGCGGCCTGCGAAGGCGCGGCGACGAGCAGGGCGGCGGCGGCGGTTGCGACGGTGATCATGGGACGGACTGTCGCGCCTCAGACCATGAACGGCAAGGCCCTGAGCGCATAGGCCACGGCGGCGGTGACGGCCGAGGCGGCGACGGCCAGGCCGGCGAACCAGGCGAGACGCTTCCACAAGGGCCGCGGCGGGTCCTCGGGGCCCGGCGGCGGCTCGACCCTAATGATAGCCGGCCTCCGGCGTGACCTTGCCGCGGAACACCCAGTAGACCCAGCCGGTATAGGCCAGGATCAGCGGCAGGATGACCGCCGTGCCGACCAGCATCAGGCTTAGCGCATTGTCCGGGGCGGCGGCCTGGCGGAAGTCCACCGCATAGGGAGCGACATAGGGGAAGAAGCCCATGGCCAGCCCGGCGTATCCGGACAGGAACACCAGCACGGCGCCGACGAACGGCCAGACGTGCGAGGCCCGGGCGACGCCGACGGCGACCACGGCGAGCCCGGTCAGCCCCAGCAGCGGTATGGCGCTGAGCGGCAGGAAGCGGGCCAGGTCCAGCCCCGCCCCGGTCCAGCCCCAGCGTTCGGCGACGAGCGGGTGAACCACCAGGGTCGACAGGCTGACCCCGAGCAGGAACAGGGCGGTCAGCACCCCCGAGATCACGGCCCAGCGGCGGGCGTCGCCGTGCAGGGCGTCGGTGGTCTTCCACATCAGCCAGGCCGCGCCGAGCAGGGCGTAGCCGCAGACCAGGCCCGCCGCGACCAGCAGGGTGTAGGGGGTGAACCAGTCGAAGGTTCCGCCCGCGAAACGGCTGTCGGCGACATCGACGCCCTGGATGAAGCCGCCGAGGACGAGACCCTGGGCGAAGGCCGCGAGAATCGAGCCGAAGGCGAACATGGCCGTCCAGAACGGCCGGCCCCGGCGCCGCCCCCGGAAGCGGAATTCGAAGGCCACGCCGCGCAGGATCAGACCGGCCAGCATCAGGACCACCGGCAGGTAGAAGGCCGGCATGAGGATCGAATAGGCCGTCGGAAAGGCCGCCAGCAGACCGCCGCCGCCCAGCACCAGCCAGGTTTCATTGCCGTCCCAGACAGGGGCGATGGTGTTCATCATCACGTCGCGGTCCTGCTGCGAGCGCGAAAACGGGAAGAGGATGCCGACGCCGAGGTCGAAGCCGTCGAGCAGCACGTAGAGCAGCACCGCCACGGCGATCAGCCCGGCCCAGATGAGAGGAAGATCAGGGGTCATCGGGGGTCTCCCGGCGCTTCGTCGGGCGCGGCGGCGAGCGGGACGCCCGGCGCGCGCGGACCTTCGGGCGGGGGCTCAACCTGTCCGGGCGACGGCCCTTCGTCGAGCAGCCGCAGGATGTAGATCGCCCCCGCGGCGAAGACGATGGCGTAGACGGTGACATAGATCAGCAGCGAGGCCGCGACCGACCCGGCCGCCACCGGCGAGACGGCGTCGGCGGTGCGCAGCACGCCCTGGACCACCCACGGCTGGCGCCCGACCTCGGTGACGATCCAGCCGGCGATGACGGCGACGAACCCCGCCGGCCCCATGGCCACGGCCGAGCGCAGGAACAGGCGGTTGTCGGCGAGCCGCCGGCGCCAGGCCAGCCATGCGCCCCACAGGCCCAGGCCGATCATCAGCAGGCCCAGCCCGACCATGACGCGGAAGCTCCAGAACACCAGGAAGACCGGCGGCTGATCCTCAGGCGGGACGGCGTCCAGCCCGGTGACCACCTCGCCCGGCGCCGCGACGAGGATGCCGGCCCCGGGCACGCCGAATTCGAAATGGTTGGACCGGGTGGCGCGGTCAGGGATGGCGAACAGGATCAACGGATGATCGGCTCGGGTCTCCCAATAGCCCTCCATGGCCGCCAGTTTCTGCGGTTGATGCTCCTTGGCGACCAGGCCAGATTCGTGACCCGCCAGCAGTTGCAGCGGGGCGACCACCGCCAGCAAGCCGACCGCCATGCCCAGGCCGACGCGGCTTTCCGGTTGCGCGCGATTGCGCAGCAACTGCCAGGCGGAGGCGGCGCCGACCACCAGCGAGGTGGTCAGGAAGGCGGCCATCAGCATGTGGACGAGGCGCGAGGGGAAGCTGGGGTTGAAGATCACCTCCATGAAGCTGGTGGCGACGAACCGCCCGTCCGGCAGGACGTCGAAGCCCTGCGGCGTCTGCATCCAGCTGTTGGCCGACAGGATCCAGAACGCCGAGATGGTGGTGCCGACCGCGACCAGGACGGTGGCCAGAAAGTGCAGGCGCGCGCCGACCTTCTTCCATCCGAACAGCATGACGCCGAGGAAGGACGCCTCGAGGAAGAAGGCGGTCAGCACCTCATAGGCCAGCAACGGCCCGATGACGCCGCCGGTCAGCCGGATGAATTCGGACCAGTTGGTGCCGAACTGGTAGCTGAGCACGATGCCGGAGACGACGCCCATGCCGAAGCTGATGGCGAAGACCTTCACCCAGAACAGGTAGAGGGTCTTGAACACGTCGCGCCGCGTCGCGAGCCACAGGCCCTCGAGCACGGCGAGAAAGGCCGCCAGGCCGATCGTGAAGGCCGGAAACAGGATGTGGAAGGCGATGGTGAAGGCGAACTGCAATCGTGACAGCAGCAGCGCGTCGAATTCCACGACCACCTCCTCCGCCCGGTTTCCGGGCCGGTGTCGACTATACTCCCCGGCCGGGACGGGCGTCGATGCGCCTTCCGTCGCGGGACGGAACGCCGCAGCCCGGGCGGGGTTCTCAGGCGGCGGGGAGTTCGACCCAGAAGGCGGCGCCTTCGCCCGGGGTGGAGACGACGCCTATGGTCCCGCCCTGCAGCTCGACCAGCCGCTTGGCGAGGGCCAGGCCGATGCCGTGACCCTCGACCGTCGAGCGCTCGAGGCCGAGACGGTTGAACGGCTCGAACAGCTGGGCCTGCTTCTCGGGCGAGAGGCCGGGACCGCGGTCGATCACCTCGATGCGGACCCCGTCGTACACCTTCGACGCCCGGAACACGACGTGGCCCCCGGCGCCGCCGTATTTGACCGCGTTGGAGGCGAGATTGGCGATCACCTGGGTCAGCCGCTGGGAGTCCGCCAGGGCCACGAGCCCGTCGCCCTCGCTGACGACATGCAGGCGGACGCCGGCGGCTTCCGGCCGAAGGGCGGTGGCGCGGCGAACGTCCTCGAGGACCCCCGGCACATCGGTGGGCCGCAGCTCGACCTTGACCGCCCCCGACTCGGCGCGGGCTACGTCCAGCAGATCGTGCGCGAGGGCCTCCACCTGGCGGGCCGTCTTGACCAGCATCTCGGCCATTTCGGCCTGGGTCGGGGTGATGGGGCCCAACTGCCCGGTCTTCCACAGCTCGCCGATGCCGATGACGCCGCCGACCGGGCTCTTGATCTCGTGGGCGACGTTGGCGAGCAGGCGCGACTTGGCCTCCGAGGCGCGCTCGGCGCGCAGCTGGCCGGCCTTGGCGCGGTCGGACAGCCGGTCGCGCTCCTCGAGCAGCGAGGCGACGAGCAGGATCGGTATGCAGCCGAACAGCACCTTCAGCTGCGCCAGCAAGGCCTGGTCGGCCAGCTCCGGGCCGGATGAGACGAAGGGACCGCGGCCGAGCATGGCTCCGCTGACGGCGGCGACGGTGACGACCACCAGCGCCGTGGAGACGCCGAGCACCCGGAACCGCACCGCGAACAGGATCAGCACCGGTATGACGACGAAGCCGATCTGCACCCGGGAGTGGAAAAACACCGCCGCGCAGACGAAGCCCAGCAGGGCCAGCAGCACGGCGGCCTCGACCGCCCGGACCGGCTGACGCAGCATGTCCAGGTGGCGTCGCGTCAGCGAGAGCCCGAAACTGCCGATCACGGCGATGCCGAGGGCGTGGCCGAACCACCAGGTCTGGAAGCTGTCGAGCGGATCGGCGCCGTCGATCAGATACAGGGCGCCGGCCGTGAGGGCGGCGGCGGGAAGCGGCGCCATGATTGCGGCGCTGAGCAGGAAGCGGCTGGTCCCGTCGACCGTGGCCAGGTTGAGCGTCGGGGCGAACCGGCGCGCCAGCATGACGGCCGCGCTGATCTCGATCATGTTGGCGGCGGTGAACAACAGGGTCAGCTGATAGTCGTTGCCCGCCAGCAGCTCGCCGGCGGCGATGCCGGTGGCCAGCAGACCGCCGAAGCAGAGGTCGTACAGCGGCCCGCGGGCGTTCCTGAGCCAGACCGCGACGGCGACGCCGCCGGCGCCCCACAGCGCGGCGACAAGGCCGGCGGTGCGCGCGAAATTGAGGGCCAGCACGACCAGAACCAGCACCCCCACCGCGGTGAAGATCGGGGCGAGCGGCTCGCGGAAGAAGGCGACGGCGCCATTGGCCGCGACCGGCGGCGCGGCGCGCGGGGCCGCGGCCTCGACGGGGGCCTCCGGGGCGGGCGGATCGAGCGCGCGGCTCATGAGCATGGGGTGTCCGGGTAAGCGGCCTTGACCTCGGACCGGCTTAACCCCGGCTTCCTAATATCCCCTGAAAGTCAGGCGGCTTCGGCCAGCACCCGGTTGAATTGGCGGACCGCCGCGGCGGCGCCGTCGGGATGGCTCCAGACCGCGGCGCTGACGGCGACGAAGTCCGCGCCCGCCCGGGCGATCTCCGCCGCATTGGCGAGGGTGATCCCGCCGATGGCGACGCAGGGAATTTCGATGGTCTCCTGCCAGATGGCCAGGATTTCCGGATCGGCGCGATGCGCCGTCTCCTTGGTCGCGGTCGGGTAGAAGGCGCCGAAGGCCACATAGTCGGCACCGGCCTCGGCCGCGTCCATGGCCAGCTCGCGGCTGTCGTGGCAGGTCACCCCGATCATGGCCTCCGCCCCCAGGATTCGCCGCGCCTCGGCCAGCGACGCATCCGACTGGCCGATGTGGACGCCGTCGCATCCCGACCGTCGGGCCAGGTCGGGCCGGTCGTTGAGCAGCACCGCGACGCCGCGGGCCCGGGCCACGGGGGCGAGCGCCTCGACGGCGGCGAGGATGGCGGCGTCGTCGGCCGGCTTCAGGCGGATTTGCAGGGCCGCCACGTCGCCGGCGGCGAGCGCCGCCTCCAGCTCGCCCGCGAAGGCCGCGAGGTCGGGGATCGCCGGCGGGGTGATCAGGTAGAGCCGGCAGGGCGGGCGCGGCGTCACGACGGATTCTCTGGCCATGCCGCGCAAGTGCGGCGGCGGGAGCCGTGCGTCAATCCCGGCCCGGCCCAGGACTGGGGTGCGAACGACTTGCATTCGCCGCCCCCTGCCTGTTATAGAGAACCATTCGCAATCTCTCGCGGGTTCGCCCCTTGTACGTCTGCAACTGCAACGGCCTTCGCAAGCGTGACGTCGCCTCGGCCATCGAGGCGGGCGCGGCGCGGCCGCGCGACGTTTTCGTGCGCCACCGGTGCGCGCCCCAGTGCGCCAAATGCGTCTGCGAGATGCGCGAGATGATCCAGCAGAACCGCCAGGCCTTCGCCCTCGCCGCGGAATAGCTGCGGGCGATTTTTATTCGCATTTTCAACAGACTGAGAAGTGTTCGCAAGTGAACGCTTGTCCGCCTGCCGTGTTATCGTCGCACGACAGCGGCGAGTGATTCAGGGGGTCAGGCCGACGCCCGCCCCGCCGAGGGAAAGACGACGATGAAGGGCGACCCCGCGATCATCCGCACCCTGAATGCGGTGCTGACCAACGAGCTGACGGCGGTCAACCAGTATTTCCTGCACGCCCGGATGTTCGAGAGCTGGGGGCTGAAACACCTCGGCAACGTCATCTACGAGGAATCGATCGGCGAAATGAAGCACGCCGACAAGCTGATCAAGCGGGTGCTGTTCCTCGACGCCCTGCCCAACCTGCAGGACCTGCACAAGCTGAAGATCGGCGAGAGCGCGGTCGAATGCCTCGGCTCCGACCTGCAGCTGGAGCTGGGCGGGCGCGACACCCTGCTGGCCGGCATCGCCCAGTGCGAGGCGGCCTCGGACTTCATCAGCCGCCAGATCCTGACCGAGATCCTCGCCGACACCGAGGAACACATCGACTTCCTCGAGGCCCAGCACAGGCTGATCGAACAGCTGGGCGAGCAGAACTACCTGCAGTCGGCGATGACCGAGATCGCCCCGGACCGGAGCGCGACCGGGAACTAGCCTCCCGCCCCGCCCATTCCGGTCCCGACGCCACGGAGGGAGCCCGGCATGAGCCTCGAAGACGCCCTGGACGACGCGCGCGACGCCGCGGCCGAATTCCTCAACGCCGAAGGACGCCGGCCGGGCCATGTGCTGCTGGGCCTCGGGCTGACGGTGGGGTTCGCGCTGGCGGCGACGGTGTTCGCCACGCGGGCGCTGGGGCCGACGCGCGACCGGCCGGGCGACGGACACGCACCCGTGACCGAGCGGCCACGCGGGCCGCTGAGCCTGATCCTGCCGGCGGTGTTCTCGGTCACCACCCTGTCGGCGGTGCGGGTCTGGAACGCCCCGCCGGCGCGCGAGCGGACCGTGGCCATGACCCTGTGGGCGGCGGCGCAGGCGCTGAACGCGGTGTGGATCGCCCTGCGCCCGGCCGGCCGGGCGATGCAGATCGCGGCGGCCATGTCGTCGGCCGGGCTGGCCGCGGCCTTCGCCCACGAAGCCCGCAAGATCGACGCCCGGGCCGGCAAGCTGGCCTCGCCGATCGGCGGTCGCACCCTTGTGGCCAACCGGGTCGAGGAGCAGGCGACGGTGCACTGAAGGCATTCCTCCCCCACGCTGCGCTCGGGGGAGGATTGCCGGATGACGCGGCTTCCTCTAGGGACTGCGCCCGTTCGCGCGCCGTCGCAGGCCTGCGCCCATCCCTTCCGAGACACCGATGAAGATCAACGGCAACACCATCAAGCCCGGCATGGTCCTGCAGGTCAACGGCGGCCTGTGGGTCGTCACCAAGGCCAGCCACGTCAAGCCGGGCAAGGGCGGCGCCTTCGCCAACGTCGAGGCCAAGAACCTCGAGACCGGCAACAAGCTGAACGAGCGCTTCCGGTCGGAAGACAAGGTCGAGCGCGTCACCCTGGAGCAGCGGGACTATTCGTACCTCTATGACGGCGGCGACACCCTGGTGTTCATGAATGACGAGACCTATGAGCAGATCGAGCTGCAGAAGGACTGGGTCGGCGAGGAGCGCATCCCCTATCTGCAGGAGGGCATGAAGGTGGTCATCGAGAGCCACGAAGAGCGCCCGATCGGCCTGTCGCTACCGGACCAGGTGACGCTGGAAGTGGTCGAGACCGAGCCGACCGTGAAGGGCCAGACCGCCTCGTCGTCCTACAAGCCGGCCATCGCCGACAACGGCGTGCGCATCATGATCCCGCCCTATATGGGCGTCGGCGAGAAGATCGTCGTCGACACCACGACGGGGGAGTACGTTCGTCGGGCGGAATAGGGCCGGGAGGTTTTAGGTTCTAGGGACTAGGTTCTAGGGCCATATGAACTGCCCGCCCTGTATTCTTCCCTAGCCCCTAGTCCCTAGAACCCAGAACCCAGAACCTACCATCATGGCCCTCGCCTCCGCCCTCGTTTCCGTGATGATCGACGCGGTGCGCAAGACCGCCCGGCCGATGCTGCGCGACTTCGGCGAGGTGGCCCAGTTGCAGGTGTCGCGCAAGGGTCCCGGCGACTTCGTCACCGCCGCCGACATCAAGGCCGAGGATGCGCTGTACGAACTGCTGATGAAGGCCCGCCCCGGCTACGGCTTCCTCGGCGAGGAGCGCGGCCTGATCGAGGGGACCGACAAGTCCCACCTGTGGATCGTCGATCCGATCGACGGCACCACCAACTTCATGCACGCCATGCCCCATTTCGCCATCACCGTGGGCCTGCAACGCACCGCGCCGGACGGGTCTTCGGAGATCGTCGCCGGCGTCACCTACAATCCGGTGATGAACGAGCTGTTCTGGGCCGAGAAGGGCAAGGGCTGCTATCTGAACGACAGCCGGATCAGGGTCGCCGGGCGGCGCGACCTGTCGGAAAGCCTGATCGCCACCGGCCTGCCCTTCATCGGCAAGACCGGCCATGCCCAGGCCATCAAGGACATCCACGCCATCGGCCAGCGCGTCGCCGGCATCCGCCGCCTCGGCTCGGCGGCGCTGGACTTCGCCTGGGTCGCGGCCGGCCGGTACGACGCCTATTATGAGCGCAACCTGCAGCCGTGGGACGTGGCGGCGGGGATCCTGTTCGTCACCGAGGCGGGGGGCATCGTCACCACCATCGACGAGGACGGCGACCCGATGACGGGCGGCCAGATCCTGGCGGCGAACAGCGACCTGCATCCGCAGCTGCGCAAGGTCCTGCGCGGGTAATACGCCTGTCACGTCGGGACTCTACCGCTGGGCCATGATCCGGATCATCCTTGCGGCCATGACCCTGTTCGCGGCCGCCCCCGCCCTCGCCCACCCGCTGGTCATCGCCCATCGCGGCGCCTCGGGCGAACGGCCCGAACACACCCGCGCGGCCTATGAACTGGCCATTGACCAGGGCGCCGATTTCATCGAGCCCGATCTGGTCATGACCCGCGACGGCGTGCTGGTGGTCCGGCACGAGAACGAGATCGGCGGGACCACCGATGTGGCGGACCGGCCGGAGTTCGCCGACCGCCGCGCCGTGAAGGCCGTCGACGGCCGGACCGTCGAGGGCTGGTTCACCGAGGACTTCACCCTCGCCGAGCTCAAGACCCTGCGGGCGCGGGAGCGGCTGCCGGACCTGCGGCCGGCGAACGCCGCCCTTGACGGGCGGGAGCCGGTCCTGACCTTCGACGAGGTGCTGGAGATCGCGCGCGAGGGCTCGGCGCGGACGGGGCGGCGGATCGGGGTGACGCCGGAGTTGAAACATCCGTCGTACTTCGCCGCGGCGGGCCTGCCGATGGAGGACGCCTTCGTCGCGGCGCTGGAGCGGCGGGGTCTGACCGGGGCGGAGGCGGCGGTGCTGGTCCAGTGTTTCGAGATCGGGACGCTGCGGCGGCTGCGGGCGCGGATCGATGCGCCCCTGCTGCAGCTGGTGGCGGCGGCCGGCGGCCCCGCGGACCGGCCGGACCTGACCTATGCGGCGATGACCACGCCGGACGGACTGGCGGCGGTGGCGGCGTATGCGGACTGGATCGGCGCCGACACGGCCCTGATCGAGACCCGGCCGGGCGAGGCCTCGCCCCTGATCGCCGACGCCCATGCGGCGGGACTGAAGGTGGCCGGCTGGACCTTCCGGGCCGAGAACGCCTTCCTGCCGGACATCGACCGCGAGGGCGACGCGCCGGCGGGGCATGGGCGGCTGCGCGAGCGGCTGGCGCGGTTCGCCGGCCACGGGCTGGACGCGGCGTTTGTGGACCAGCCGGGGCTGGCCCGCTGAGCTAGCCCGCGATCTGCCCGAAGTCCGCGACCCGGCCCATGACGGCGCGGACCTGGCCGAGCAGTTTCAGACGGTTGTCGCGTTCCTCGGCCACGTCCGAATTGACCATCACGGCCGTGAAGAAGGCGTCGACCGGGGCGCGCAGGGCGGCGAGGGCGCGCATGGCGGCGGCGAAGTCCTCGGCCTGCAGGGCCGTGTCCACGGCGGTCGCGGCGGCGGCGGCGGCGGCGATCAGCGCGGCTTCCTCGGCCGGGGCGCCGGTCAGGGCGACGGGCTCCCCGGCGGGCAGCGGACCCTTCTTCTCCTCGGCCTTGAGGATGTTCGAGGCGCGCCTGTAGCCGGCCAGCAGATTGGCCCCGTCGTCGCTGGCGAGGAAGGCGTCCAGCGCCTCGACCCGGCGGACGATGCGGACGAGGTCGTCGTCGCCGAGGGCGAAGACGGCGTCGACCAGATCGTGGCGCCGGCCCTGGTCGCGGAGGAGGACCTTCAGGCGGTCGGCGAAGAAGGCGAGGACAACGTTAATGTCCGCTCCGTCCCATATTCCAGCAGATTGGCTGAGGGTACGTTGCAGAATCGATCTTAGTTCGACGAAGCGTTCCTTGGCGCCGCGTAGAGCGTCCAAGCCAGCGGTAATCTTCGGGTCGAAGAGCTCCGCCGCCACGCCGGTGAAAGTTTGCTGGTCGAGAGCATCTCCCACGCTGAGCAAAACCCGAGCGGTCTGGCGCGCCAAGGGCACGGTCATTGCGAGCCTCAACTCGTTCTCCAGCACCAGCCGGATCACCCCCAGCGCCGCCCGCCGCAGCGCGAACGGATCCTTCGACCCTGTCGGCTTTTCGTCGATGGCGAAGAAGCCGACGAGGGTGTCGAGCTTGTCGGCCAGGGCCACCGCCACCGTCAGAGGCGCGGTCGGCACGGTGTCCGCCGGGCCCTGGGGCCTGTAGTGGTCGCGGACGGCGGCGGCGACGGCGTCGCGATAGCTCCCTTCCCCCTTGATGGGGGAAGGGCCGGGGTTGGGGGTGACAGCGGCGGCGGAAGAGGTCTCGACCGCGCCATCTGCTCCGACTGGCTTCACCCCCGTCCCAACCCTTCCCCCATCAAGGGGGAAGGGCTCTTTGGAGAGGAGTTCCGTGACGTAATACCCCCCCATCACCCCCTGCAGCTCGGGGAATTCCCCGACCATGGCGGAGGCGAGGTCGGCCTTGGCGAGGCGGGCGGCCCGTTCGGCCTGGTCCGGATCGGCCCCGACCAGCGGGGCGATCTCGCGGGCCAGGGCCGCGATGCGCTCGACCCGCTCGGCCATGGTCCCCAGCCTGGCGTGGAAGGTGACGCCCTCCAGCTTCTTCAGCCAGGCGTCGAAGCCGGTCTTGAGGTCCTCGTCCCAGAAGAAGCGGGCGTCGTTCAGGCGGGCCGAGAGGACGCGGCTGTTGCCGGCCGCGAGGGCCTTGCCGCCGTCGGAGGCCTCGACATTGGCGACGACGACGAAATGCGGGGCCAGTCGCGGCGCGGAGGAGCCCCCCTCCCCGCCTTCGGCGGTGCTCCCCCCGGCGGGGGGAGAATGGCGGACGGCGAAATATTTCTGGTGCACCTTCATCGACAGGCGGACCACCTCGGGCGGCAGGTCGAGGAACTGGGGGTCCATGTCGCCGAGGATGGGGGTCGGCCATTCGGCCAGGCCGGCGACCTCGTCGAGCAGGCCGTCGTCGTCGACGAGGGCGAGGCCGCGGTCGGCGCAGACCCTGCGCGCCGCCTCGAGGATGCGCCGCCTGCGGTCGGCGACGTCGAGAAGGACGAATTCGCTTTCGAGCTTCTTACGATAGTCGGCGAAGTCCCTGACCGCGAACGGCTGGCCGGAGCCGAGGAAGCGGTGGCCCTCGGTGACGTCGCCACTGACAATCTTGTCGCCTACCGCCTCGCTACTTGAGGCGCCGCCGTCGATCTCGAACGGGACCACATGGCCGTCGAACAGGGCGACGATCCGCTTCAGCGGCCGCACCCAGCGCAGGGCGCCCGAGCCCCAGCGCATCGACTTCGGCCACGGGAAGTTCCGCACGATCTGGTCGACCATCTCGGGGATCAGCTCGGCGGTCGCCCGGCCCTTCCGGCTGATCACGGCGAACCAGACGCCGTCGCGCTCGACCAGCTGGTCGCGGGCCAGGCCAGTCTTGCGCAGGAAGCCTTCGAGGGCCTGTTCGGGGGCGGAGGTCTTCGGCCCCTTGAGCTCTTCCTCGCGGTCCGGGGTGGCCGACGGCAGGCCCTCGACGACGAGGGTCAGGCGGCGCGGGCCGGCGAAGGCGGTCAGGGCGTCATGGGTCAGGCCGGCGGCCTTGAGCCGCTCGGCGGCCATGCGCTCCAGATCGCGCGCCGCGCCGGACTGCATCCGCGCGGGGATTTCTTCGGAGAACAGTTCGAGGAGGAGCTGGGGCATCAGGCTTCATCGTCCCGGACCCACTGATCGCGGGCCCGCCAGAGAGCCCTTCCCCCTTGATGGGGGAAGGGTTGGGATGGAGGTGAGGTGATGGCCGAACGGATATCGGTCAGTACCGATTCACGGTCGTCGGTTACGGCCTTGGTGGTGAAACGCCGGACCCGGTAGCCTTGGCTGTCCAGCCATTGCGTTCGCGCAACATCGTACGCCTTGGCTTCGGGAGTTTCGTGGTGAGGGCCGTCGACCTCGATCACAAGCCGGGTCTCGTGATGAACGAAGTCGACGACGAAGCGACCGATCGGGGCCTGCCGCCGGATGTTGAGTTTCAGTTTTCGGAGATCGGCCCAGAGGACCTTTTCAGGAAAGGTCATATCGCGGCGCAGACGGCGCGCGCGACCGACGGCGCCGCCAAGATGGCGCGGTTTGCCTGAGAGAGTGTCACCCCCATCCCCGGCCCTTCCCCCATCAAGGGGGAAGGGGGCGATGGGGGGATCGGCCTCGTCGGTCATCCCTCGACCTGCCTTCGCCACATGCCAAGCGTCAGCTGCAGAAGCTCGCCTTCCGGGTCGGTCGCAAAGGAAATCTCGATGTCCCACGGCGCGGAGCTGAAGGCCGCCTGTCGGATGATGTCTTCCCAATCGGCGCCGACCACGAACTTGCCCGAGAATCCGTCGTCGCCCCGGTCAAGCCAGCCCATGGACTCGGGCTCGTCCGCTATATCGGCAACGAGGCTTGCGTGAACCGGGACCGGCCCCGACTCGCCATCGATCCGGGCCTCGGCGGTGAAGGCCCACTGGGGGCCGTAGTGGGCCTTGATGAAAGGCAGACAGAGAGCGTCGCTCGGAAACCTCACCGAGCCGGCCACCGGCTGGGCTTTCGGCCGAAAAGTGACGACGCGACCGTCGCTCACGCGCGCGCCCTTTCCTGCTCGACCCATGCCAGCGCGCAGGCCTTGCACAGGTCCCGGATCCGCCCGATGTAGCTCTGGCGTTCGGCCACGGCGATGGCCCCCCGCGCGTCCATCAGGTTGAACAGGTGGGAGGCCTTGAGGACCTGGTCGTAGGCGGGCAGGACGAGGGCCTGGCCCTGCGGGCCCCTCAGGGCGAGGAAGCGTTCGACCTCGGCGACCATGTCCTCGAAACGGCGCTTCAGGCCGTCGACGTCGTAGCCGTGGAAATTGGCCTCGGACTGCTGGCGCTCGTTCTCGAGGAAGACCTCGCCGTAGGTCAGGCCCTCCCTGGTGAACCTCAGATCATAGACGTTGTCGACGCCCTGGACGTACATGGCCAGACGTTCGAGGCCGTAGGTCAGCTCGCCCGAAACGACGTCGACCTCGATGCCGCCGACGCCCTGGAAATAGGTGAACTGGGTCACCTCCATGCCGTCGCACCAGACCTCCCAGCCCAGACCCCAGGCCCCGACCGTGGGGTTCTCCCAGTCGTCCTCGACGAAGCGGATGTCGTGCAGTTTCGGATCGATGCCGATCGCCGCCAGCGACCCCAGATACAGGGCCTGCAGGTCGTCGGGGTTCGGTTTCAAAATCACTTGATATTGGTAATAGTGTTGTAATCTATTGGGATTTTCGCCGTAGCGGCCGTCGCCGGGGCGGCGGCTGGGCTGGACGTAGGCGGCCTTCCACGGGCGCGGGCCGAGGGCGCGCAGCACGGTGGCCGGGTGCAGGGTGCCGGCGCCGACCTCGATGTCATAGGGCTGGAGGATCGCGCAGCCCTGATCGCCCCAGTATTTATGGAGGGTCAGGATCAGGTCCTGGAAGGCGAGCGGTTCGGTGGTCACGGTCGGCGTTTTCGTCCCGGGGAGAAGGCGGCGGACCCTAGACGGACAGGCTTGAGCGGGAAAGCCCCGCCTGTGAACGGCCACGCTCGAAGCCCTCCCTCCTCGAGGGGGAGGGCTGGGTCGGGTGGAGGCGGGTTGGTCCTCGCGGAGCGCGGAAGGGCTCCGGCGACCGGTCGACGACGCCGCCCGCGCCAATGCCGGAGACAGACTGCCTCCACCCCATCCCCCGCCCCCTTCCCCTCGAGGGGAAGGGGAGTCTTAAGGCAAGGACGGTAGGGGTTGGTCCCATGAAGCAGATCGACCAGATGCGTCGGCGGGCGGCGCGGCATCTCGCGATGGAGGCGGTCGAGATCGCGCCGGTCAAGGGCCTGTTCTCGCTGAGCTTCGACGACTTTCCGATGACGGCCTGGACCGAGGCGGGACCGATCCTCGCGGAGCACGGGGTCAAGGCGACCTACTATGTCTGCGGCGGACTGGCGGGCGGGGTGAACATGGACCGCGACCAGTACCGGGTGGAGCATCTGCAGGCGCTGCACGCCGCCGGGCACGAGGTCGGATGCCACACCTTCGGCCACACCAGCGCCCTGAGGATGGACGCCGAGGCGCTGCGGCTGAGCCTCGACGCCAATGCCGCTTGGGTGGCGGAGCGGCTGGACGGCCATCGGATGACGACCTTCGCCTGGCCGTTCGGGGACGCGACGGTCGGGGCCAAGCGGGTGGTGCGCGGGCGGTTCGAGCTGGCGCGGGGCGTGCGCGACGGGGTCAACGCCGGGCGCGAGGACCGGGCCCTGATCCGCTCGATCGGGCTGGAGAGCCGGCGGCTGCCCGGCTACGACCTCGAAGGGCTGATGGCCGGGGCGGCGGAGCGTCGCGGCTGGCTGACGGCCTATGGGCACGACGTGTCGGACCGGCCGACGGACTACGGCTGCACGCCGGAGGATCTGGACCGGACGCTGCGGCTGGCCAGGGCGGCCGGCCTGGAGGTGCTGCCGTTGGCGGCGGCGTGGGAGGTGGTCCGCCGTTGAATCCCTTCTCCCCTTGAGGGAGAAGGATGCCTAAGCGGCTTCGCTCATCCCGGCCGCCTTGCGCGCGTCGGCCCAGCGGATCAGGGCGGCGCGCGGCCAGGCCACGATCCACGAGCGGGCCGTGTATTCGCCCTTTTCGATCAGGGCGGCGCGGGTCGGGGAGCTGGTCGCGGCGCGCTGGGTGTGGATCTCGCCCGGACCCTGGTGGACCATGAAGGCGCCGTGCTTCAGCGGGTTGAGGCGCAGGTAGGCGAGGCGCGGGCTGATCTGCTCCAGCGGCGGATCGTAGAACCACGACGAGCCGAGCATGCCGGCCATGCCAGGACGACCCTTGAGGATTTCGGCGGCGGTGGCCCAGGCGCGGTCCCAGCCGGCCTCGTTGAAATCGGACAGTTCGCGGCTTTCGGTATGGACCTCCAGCCACGGCTTCCAGGCCTGGGCGGCGGCATAGGCCGGGATCACCGCCCAGCCCCAGCCCTCGCGGGCGTGGCGCAGCACCTGGCCGGGCCCCATCGGCGACGACAGGTCGATCATCTGGGTGCGGGCGCCGGGCACGCTGAGGACCAGGGAGATGCGCACGTCCTTGGCCCAGAAGTCGCGATCGTAGGGGTCGGGCGCGGCGGTGAGGAAGTCGGCGAGGCGGCCGATCCACTCCGGATAGAGCTCCAGCACGGCCGGCGGCAGGTCGGCGGCCGGGACGCGCGCCGGCATCTCCAGCGCCCAGATGGCCACGAGGGCGCGGCGGTGGTCGTCGGTCAGGGCGGGCCCGAAGGCGGCCCGCAGGGCCTCTTCGGCGCGGTGGCCCGGCTGGTCGAAATCCCAGTGCGCCGCCGAGGCGGCGGCCGCCTCGGCGGCGGCGTCCCTGAGCGCGTGGAGGCGGGCGCGGTCCCCGGGCGGCACGCGCGCCAGCACGGCCTCGAAGGCGGCTATCCGGGCGGGCGTCAGCGTTTCCATGACTTCAGCCTACACAACAGCGGTTGGCCGACTGTTAAGGCGCCCGGCAGGCTGAAACGGCGGCGAACCGGAGTCCGCCGCCTCGCGTTTCAGGGCATCAAACCGGTCAGTTCGAGACCGGGGCCGCGCCGGCGTCGGCTTCCTCGCCGTCGCCCTGGGCGGCCGCGTTCGGGTCCAGCACCCTGTCGATGACGAAGACGCCGCCGTTGGAGGCGTCGAGCTCGGCCTGGGTGACCGTCGCCGTCCCGACGGCGATGGCGTCCGCGGTGCCGTCGATGTTGATCTCGACGCCGCCGGCGGTGGCGATCGGGCCGCGCGCGCCCTTGATCTGGTCGGTGGTCAGCTCGGCCACAAGCACATGGTAGAGCATCAGGTTGCGCAGCTCCTGGGCGTTGGCCGGATCGAGCAGACGGGTGCGCTCGGCTTCCGGCAGGGCCGCGAAAGCCGCGTCGGTCGGCGCGAAGATGGTGATGGCCGGGCGCGTCTGGAGAATCTCGGTCAACTGGGCCTGGTCGAGGGCGCGCAGCAGGGTCGAGAACTGGCCCTGCGCCTTCAGCACGTCGATGACGGTGTTGGCGGCCACGGGCGCGGCCGGGGCGGCGGGCGCGGTCTGGGCGATGGCGGCCGGAGCGGCCAGCAGAGCAACCGCGGCGGCGGCGGCGAGAAGTTTGATGCGAATCATTAGTATCCCTCTTTTTCTTCAGGAGACCGCAAGGATAGATTACCGGCGGTCGTGTCGATGAAAGCCGACCCTGCGGGGTGGTGACAACCCTCCGGGTTCAATATCAACGCAAGATGCGACGAAACATCCCGCATTCCGTGTTGATCTCAAGGCGGTTTCGAGGTCGACTTCACAATACCGACGGTATTTCGCCATTAAGCTCACACGGCTCTACGAGCCCAGAATGGTCGGCCTGATCCACCATCCGGGACGGTCGGCGGCGATTCGGGCGGCGCCGGCGGCCGCGTCCCCGGGCGTATCGAACAGGGCGAAGACGGTGGCCCCCGAACCGGACATCCGCGCCAGCCGGGCGCCGGCAAGGCCCGCCGCGGCCTCGAGCGCGCCGGCGATGAGCGGGGCGCGCCGGACCGCCGGCGCTTCCAGATCGTTGCGGAGCCCGGCCAGCCAGCCGATCACCGCGGCCGCCGTCCAGGCCGGCGGCGGCGGCGGCCGGTCCGCACTCCGGACGGGTCCGGCGTCATAGGCGCCGTAGATCTCGCCGGTCGGGGAGGCGACGCCCGGATTGATCAGCACGGCCGCCAGCGGCGGCAGGCGGGGCTCGAAGGTCAACGACCCGCCCCGGCCGGCGGCCCAGGCCGGGCGGGCGTGCAGACACATGGGCCCGTCCGCGCCGACGCCGGCGGCAAGGGCGGCGAGGGCGCCGTCATCGAGGTCGAGGCCGAGGGCGTCCCGGGCGAGCCTGAGCGCGGCGCCGGCGTCGGACGAGCCGCCGCCCAGGCCGGCTGCGACCGGCAGCCGCTTGTCGAGGTTCACGGCCAGGGGTGGATCACCGATACCGGCGACCCGGCCGAGGTCGCGCAGGGCCTTCAGGATCAGGTTGTCGCCGGCTTCCTCCAGCCCGCCGGCGAACGGCCCCTCCATCGCGAGGGACAGCCGCCCGGCCGGCCGGACCGACACCCGGTCGCCGAAATCGGCGAAGGTCACAAGACTGGCGAGCGGATGATAGCCGTCGGCCTCGGCCGGGCCGACGTGGAGGAACAGGTTGACCTTGGCCGGGGCGAGGGCGGTGCGCGCGGCCATGCCTCAGGGCTGGCTGCCGGCGAGGGACGGGACCGGCAGGCCGGCGAGGAGCTTCCGCTCGACCTCGGCGCGGCGGTCCGGACCCGGCCCGAGCGTCAGCACGCGGCTCCACTGCCAGCCGGCCTCGCGGCGGCGCCCGACCTGCCAGTAGGCGTCGCCGAGGTGGTCATTGATCTCGGCGTTGGCGGGTTGTTTGGCGACCGCCTGTTCGAGGGTCTCGACCGCGGTCTCGTATTGTCCACGCCGGTACTGGGCCCAACCCAGCGAGTCCTGGATGTTGCCGTTGCGCGGATCGGCCGCGAAGGCCCGGGCGATCATTTCGGCGCCCTGCTCGACGCGGCGGCCGCTGTCGACCCACAGATAGCCGAGGTGGTTCAGCAGGACCGGGTTGTCAGGGGCCATCTGCAGGGCGGCCCAGAGCTCGGCCTCGGCCGCCTCGATGCGGCCGAGCCGTTCGAGGACGCGGCCGCGGTCGAAGCGGACGTCGGCGGACTGCTGCGCCGTGTTGACGGTGGGGCGGTTCAGGACGCCAAGCGCCTCCTCATAGCGCTCGAGGTTGAAATAGTGGTTGGCCAGCAGCCGTGAAACGGCGATCTGGTCGGACGCGGCGACGTCGGCGCGGATGAAGGCCTCGAGCGCCTCGTCGTGACGCTCCTCTTCGGCGAGGCTGACGCCGAGCCCGAGCTGGGCGCTGGCGTAGACGATCGGATTGGACGGGCCGACCCGGGCGAAGGCGTCCCGGGCGGCCGCCTTGTAGTTCGCCTCGTCGAGGCTCTCGGCCAGGCGCAGGGTCAGGGTGTCGTCCGGATGAAGGGCGGCCGCGAAATGAAGGTAGATGGCTGACAGTTCATGGACGTCGACCTGGCTGGTCTCGATGGCCGCGAAGGCCAGGGCGTCGGACGTGATCTGGCGCAGGTCGGGCGCGGCGGGAGGCCGGCCCCCGGTCCGCATGCGGCGGCCGGCGGCGAGGGCGCGCGGATCGGGGGCGTCGCCGGCCAGCGCCGCCGCGTAGACGGCCAGGGCCTCGTCACGCCGGCCCCGGCGTTCGAGGAAGGCGCCGTAGTGGACGCGGAACAGACGCGCGCCGTCGGGAATCGCCAGCAGGGCCGCATATTCGGCCTCGGCCTCATCGAAGCGGCGGCGGCTCTCGAGAAGCTGGGCCCGCTGATCGCGCAGGACCAGGCCGGCGGTCTGCCGGGCGGGGGCGTTCACCGGGCGCAGGGCGGTGTCCCAGTCGCCCGCCGCGGCGGCGACGGCCGGCAGCAGATAGGTCGACACGGGGCCGTACGGATCGGGCAGGGGCTCCGCCCGCAGCAGCGTCAGGGCCGCGCCGCCGTCGCCGTCGCGCAGGGCCTGAACCACCCCCGCGAGCCGACCGGCCCCGGCGAACAGGGGGGTGTCGGCGACGAAGGGCGTGAGCCGGACGACGGCGTCGAGATCCCCGGAAAACAGGCTGGCCAGAAAGGCCTCGCCGCCGAGGCGCGGCTGTTCCGGGGTCAGCGACTGGCTGCGGGCCAGCAGGTCGGCGCCGGCCGCCTGCTGACCCCTGAGGCTGGCGATCCGGCCGGACAGGTAGAGGCCGTAGGCGGACTGGCCGTCGGGGGAGAAGGGCGCCGGGGACCAGACTTCGGGGATCGGCGGTTCGGCCGGCTCGACCGGCAGTGCCGCAGGGTCGACCGCGGACCCTTCGTCGGGCTCGATGACGATCAACGGCGGCCGCTCCGGCGACGGTTCGGAGGACAGGGGCGGCGGCGGCCCGGAGCCGGGCGTCTCCTGGGCCGCGGCGGAGTCGGCGAGGGCCAGCAGGGCGCAGCCTGACAGGAGGAGACGAAGGGAGATAGGACGCATGCGGCGGAGCCTCACCGGATTATGCGGCCTCGGCAAGGCCTCTCGCCCGCCGCGGCGCTACATATTCGGATAGTTGGGCCCGCCGCCGCCCTCGGGCGTGGTCCAGACGATGTTCTGGGACGGGTCCTTGATGTCGCAGGTTTTGCAGTGGACGCAGTTCTG